>JBJOOU010000028.1:0-49808 GCA_046051105.1 Bacteroidota bacterium | reverse complement strand
TAAATCCTGAAAATTGACTGATATCCTATCGGCTTATGGGACTGATACTTTTGTAAAGAGTCTGTGTTTGTAGGCCGGGGCTATCAGTTGCCCGAAAGTGGGCTGCTTGTCGGTTTTTTTTTAAACCGGCAGATAAAAAAGGTTTTATCTGCCGGTAGTGGAACGACTTCTAACACAATAATATCATCATTCCTGTAAACAAACATCTTCCGCAATTAAGGATTTCGTTACGAATTAGCACGATATATAAAGAAGAAATGATAAACGCTTGCTAATTCGTGATATCGATATCACTATTTACACTTTAGGGGGTTGGGTAACGGGAGGGTTTGGGTTGCTTCCGTTGTCGCCGGTTTTGGGTTGATCAGTTTCATGTAAAACTACATTACGCATGTCGAAATTATCACAAGTGGTGATAGTGGATGAGAAAGAAAAATGGTTTCTTGTTTTCATGACTTTCGTTTTTATGTGAATACTAATTGAAATAAAACTGCGGTTTGCATGATGACAAAGTAACGGAATTAGGAGGATATTTTTGCGAAAAAGTACGGATTTATTTTACGTACAAGCATGCAGAGGGTGGTGTGCTAGTGGCACATTATCAGAGAGTTATGTGTGTGGTGAATTAACATGTAACGTACATGCCCCCAAGGGGCTGATTTTGCCCCTGAAACAGGGCTATAAATTGGCCAGAAAGTCGATCAAATCCTGATCGGAGGTGAGATTTAGCTTCCGTCTGATTCGGGTACGTTGAGTATTGATGGAGTCGTTCTTCAGATTCAGGATGGTGGCAATCATTCCGGTGGTAAAGCCGGCAAGCAACATGCAGCATACGTACACGTCGGCATCGCTGATGGCTGCGAAGTTGTTTTTTAGTCGCTGCGACACGTTTTTGTATTTACTATCTACATAAGTAATGATGGTGGTGCGGATGTGTGCATCCTGTATTTTGCTGGCCAGTCCCATATTGCCTTTGGCTGCTCCGAGGCGGTATTGCTCGATGTATTGGAGCAATTGCGATTGCATGTTGGATTGTAATTCGAGCAGTTCGTTGTTTTCGATGGTTTTGTTGTTGAGGGCAAGGATGTGCTCGTTGAGCTGACGCTCGGTTTCCAGCTGTTTGGCAAGCAGAAGGCTGTTTTCGTTGGCCTGTTGCAACAGTACTTTTTCCTGTTCGTTCATTTGTCGCTCCAGGGTTAGTTTCCGTTTGTTGATTCGCAGCATCCATACCAGTATCAGGATAAGGGCGATGCTGGCAAAGAGCAGGATGAACAGCAGCAGGGAGGTTTTTTGTACACTTTCGAGTTTTAGCTCTATGTTTTGTTCGTTGAGCTGATTGTATTTGTATTGTCGCTCGATGCCGGCAAAACTGACCTGTAGCTGGTGGGAGTAGAAGGTGTCTTTGGCCTGGATAAGTTGGTCGGCATAGCTGATTTCTTCGGCCGTGTGTCCTTTGCCTTTGCTGATGGCTTTGAGGATGCTGTAATATTCTACGAGCATGGATTGCGGCTGACTGATTTTTGAAAGGTACCAGCGGGCGGAGTCCAACTGATTGTTTTTCAGAAAGGCGTTGCTGATTAAATACAGCCGGTTGTCGTCGTAATACGGAATGGAGGTGACGGGTGCCTTTTTATAGTAGCCGATGGCTTGGGCAATGTTGCCGGTTGCGAACATGTAATTGCCCATACCTTTGTAGATGGCCGACAAAAGATCGTTGCGTTGCAAACGGATGGAGAGCTTTTCGGCCATGGAGAAATAGCGGAGGCAGCTGTCGGCTTTCTTTTGGGTGGCATATTCCACGCCCAATGTGTTGGCGGTAAGGCAAATGTTGGTCAGGTCGCTGCATTTCACAAAAGCTTTCAACCCTTTTTTGTTGAGCAAAATGCTGCTGTCCAGCTGCCCCTGATTTTGGTACATATCGGCTTTGTCGCAATAGATCAGGGCCTGAAGCTTGTAATTGGTCGTGAGTTCGGCATATTCCTGGGCTTTGAGCAGGGAAGAGGCCTGGTATTTTGCATTGCCCCTGTTGCGGGCGCAGCGGGCGGCATATAACCAGGAAGCGCCGGCTCTTTCGGGCTGATGACTGCCATAATAATGGATGGCTTCGGAAATAATGGAGTCGGAAGTAATGATAATCTGGTTGCGGTCGTAGGCCTGACTCAACAGCAGAGAATACAGTGCTTTATCGGCAGGATTGATCAGCTGAATGGTGCGTACGCTTTGCAAAATGTGCAGGGCAGAGTCGGGACGGCTTTGCATAAGTTTTTCGGCCGACTGCAATTGATCGGGCGACAGCGAACAGGACGCCATGATCAGCAATAGCAGCGGACATAGAAATGCAAAGAGTTTTCCGGACATAATGTGAGAAATAATTTTGTACAAATGTACAAATAATTGGCTAATAGATACTAAGATTAAGGGGAGTTCGATAGAAGGAAGTATACAATTTGTTGAGAATATGGGGAGAGGTCTGATACCGGAAATTTGTATGGTAATTAGAAGATTTGTAGAACATGGAATACAAGACCTCCCCTAACCCCTCCACAAGGAGGGGAACTGCTAAAGTAACAAGTAAACATAAATTAAAAAAAAGGCCTATCAATACAATTGCCCATTATTTACAACATAATAAATGAGAAAAACCTCGCACTTAGTACTCCCTCTCCTTGAGGAGAGGGTCGGGGAGAGGTCTGATACCGGAGATTTGTATGGTAATTAGATGATTTGTAGAACATGGAATACAAGACCTCCCCTAAGCCCTCCACAAGGAGGGGAACTGCTAAAATAACAAGCAAACATAAATTAAAAAAAGGCCTATCAATACAATTGCACATTATTTACAACATAATAAATGAGCAGAACCCCGCACTTAGTACTCCCTCTCCTTGAGGAGAGGGTTGGGGAGAGGTCAGAGGAGAGGGTCGGGGAGAGGTTTGATGAGAGCTCTATTCATCCTTTTGCTTTTCCAAATCGGCAGATGTGGCCACGGGTGGTTCGTAGTCGTCGGGCAGGAGGGCACCAAAGCGTTTGCGGGTGATTTTTCCCAGAAACATCAGTTGCCGGCCGGGAGTGGTGCCGTTGGATCGGACAATGCAGGTGTCCGACAGGCAAATCATATAGGAATCGTCGTTGCTGTTGTGGTATTTTTCTGCGTCGAAATCGGGTTTTCGCTTTTGTTCCAGATCCAGGGGGCCATCTCCCCAGTAGTCGTAGTATTTTATTTTCATCATGCCCCCTTTCAGGTGATAGATCACTTTTTCGTCGTAGGAATAGGGGATAAAGAAGTTTTCAAAATCAAAACGATTCGCATTCGGATCATGGAAAACAGTATCGGTTTCGGGCACCGTCAATGCAGCTCTTCCGGCCACAAATGCGTTGGCTTTTGCACTGTCTTTGAGGTAGAGGTTCACTGCAAAACCATTGCTTCGAAGTTGGTTGCGATACAACGACCGGCAAAAATGTTTGGCCGAATTGTAGTAAGCTTCTTTGCGGAACCGTTCGAATTTCTTTTGCTGTCCGGCATTTTTTGCCACGATGGGTGCAAAGCGATAGTAGGCCTGCGAGTTGACATCGATGCTTATAAAGTTTTTGCGGTACTCCCAAAAACTCAAATCCAGAAACAAATGGTAGCCGGTCAGGGGCAATTCCACTTCGAGAGGAGAGTTGGTTTGTACGGTGAGCACTTCGGTGATGGTGCGTGTTTTATTTTGGGGATTTACCAGTGTGTCGTAGCGATGAGTCAGGCGGAGTACCTCTTCGTTGAGGATGCGGGCTTTTCGGCCAAAATTGTCGTCGCCCAAAAAGGCCGGCAGAAAGATTTTCATGTTCTCTTTCCGGCGACTTTTTCCTCCTTGTACGGTTACTTCGGATAAAGATGTGGCTTTTTCGGTAAGTACCACGTTGAGCGTAGCCGGACTGTGGCTGCTGATATCCGTTTTGTAGAGGAGATAACCAATATGGCTAACGATCAGCTGACCGCTTTCACCGGTGGTCTGCAAGCTGAATTTTCCGTTGGCATCGGTGTAGGTACTTTTCGAACTTCCATCGATATACACCGACGCCCGGTAAAGAGGCCGATGATCTGATCCCGAACTAACAACACCGCTGATGGTTTTCTGGGCAAAAAGTCCGGTAGCCATACAAATGCAAAGAAGAAGTGTGAGTGGCTTCATGTGATTTAAGATTTCTCGAAGCAAATGTACATTTATTTCTTTAAAATTTATCTAAACAATCGCGATTTCTTTTGAAATAGATACATTCCCTTTTGTTTGATGTTTCCAATTAGGGGGTGTTTTGGTTCAAACTGTTTGTAGTACGTTACCGTAGGAGTGATGTGTGAAAAAATCATTGTATATTTGTTACTGAAAACCCGTCAGCGGTTCACACAAACCTGTCAGCGTGTTTACACAAACCCGTCAGCCTGTTTACAGAAACCCGTCAGCGTGTTTACACCTGACGGCGTTTGGTAAGTAGTAAGTAGTAAGTAGAAAATAGAAAATAATCCCTCAGAGTGTTTGTAGCAAAAACCCGTCAGCGTGTTCACACCTGAAAGCGTTTGCCAAGAAGAAAAGCACCAAACCCGTCAGCGTATTTATAACTGAGGGAGTTTCTCAAAACAGGCTCTGTAACCAATTGCGACTATGCGCTTGAAAAATAGATTACACATTATTTATAAATCATACAATCAGAAAAAATCATGAAATTTTCAGCACTAAAACTTGCCGGTGGCTTGCTACTGGGTGTTTCGCTTTCTCTTTCGGCCCAAAACCGGGTTATTTCGGTAGATACCCGGGCGGTATCGGGGCCTCTCAACACACAATTTAAAGAATGTATTGGCGCCGGACGTGCCAACGAAGGCCTCCGTGCCGACTGGCAACAGCAATTAGCCATTGCCCGCCGCGAATGTGGCTTTAAGTACATTCGTATGCACGGATTGCTCACCGATGACATGGCGGTGTATCGCGAAGACAGCAAAGGCAATCCTGAATACAATTTTCAGTATGTGGATGCGCTGTTCGACTACCTGCAAAGCATCGGGATGAAGCCTTTTGTGGAGCTGGGTTTTATGCCTTCGGCGCTGGCCAGTGGCAAACAAACCATTTTCTGGTGGCGCGGCAACGTAACACCTCCCAAAGATTATGACAAATGGAAAGCATTGGTACAAAAACTCACCGAACACTTTACCGAGCGCTACGGAACGGAGGAAGTAAAGTCGTGGTATTTTGAAGTATGGAACGAACCCAACCTGAAAGGCGGTTTCTGGACCGGCACGCAGGAGGAATATTTCAAATTGTACCAATATGCAGTCGCAGGTGTAAAGGCTGTCAACCCAACTTACAAAGTGGGCGGCCCGGGCACGGCGGGTGCTGCCTGGGTACCGGAGATGATTGCTTTTTGTGCCAATAATAAGGTGCCCATCGACTTTGTAAGCACGCATTCCTACGGAGTAAATCAGGGTTTTCTGGACGAATATGGCAATACGGGAACCGTGTTGAGCAAAGACCCTATGGCAGTGAGTGGCGACATCCTGAATTCGCGCAAGCAAATCAGCGAATCGGCTTTTCCTAAGCTGGAATTGCACTATACCGAGTGGAGCGCTTCTTATACGCCTGCCGACCCGATTCACGACAGCTATCATGAGGCAGCTTACATCCTCCAAAAGATCAAACAGGTGGGCGATGCGCCCAATTCCATGTCCTATTGGGTGTTTACCGATATCTTTGAAGAGCCGGGACCACGCTTTACGCCTTTCCACGGCGGCTTTGGGCTGATGAACACGCAGGGAATCAAGAAATCGGCTTATTATGCCTATGCTTTCCTCAACAAACTGGGCGAAACAGAGCTGAAAAATGCCGATACCCAATCGTGGGTGTGCAAATCGCGCAAAGGAGTGCAGGCGCTGTTGTGGGATTTTAGCTATACGCTACCCGACTCGATCAACAATCAGCAGTATTACATCAAAGACCTACCGGCCAAGAACAAAGGCGTGGCAGAACTCAAAATTGCCGGACTGGCTCCCGGAAAATACCGTGCGGAATGGTACAAAGTGGGCTACCGGGTCAACGATGCTTACAGCACTTACCTCGATCAGCACAAGCCCTCGCAACTCACCAAAGCGCAGGTGGCCGAAATCAGTTCCAAAAACAATGGTAACGCCATCAGTACCGAAGAAATCACCGTAGGTGCAAAAGGAATCTTCAGCAAAGCGCTCCCCATGCGCGAAAACGATGTGTGGATGCTGAATCTGGTGAAGAAGTAGGTAGTTGAAAGTTATAAAGTTATCAAGTTGAAAGTTATCAAGTTGAAAGTTGCGTGTAAGCGTGCTTGCAGAACAAACCTGTCAGCGTGCTTGCACCTGACAGCGTTTGAAGAGTAGAAAGTAACCTGTCGGCGTCACGCCCGACAGCGTTTATAAAGTACAGCTTCCAACTTTCCCAACTTCCGAACTTTGGAAAAGTTAGATGATAAAAAAACCGCCCCAACCTCACAAGGAAGTTGGGGCGGCACTATAATAATAAAAACGTAGGGAATTTATTATAAGAAATACCAGTAGAACAAGGCACAAAGAGTAACCACACCTAATGATGCAATCACATCCCATTTGTTCCAGCTTTGTTTGATCAGTTGTTTGTAATCACTTGTAAAGGTAATTGCATCTACCTGCGCAGCAGTTGGTTTTGGAGTAAACAATGATACTACAGCCATCATCACCATGATGAATACTAATAACCAGATTTCGAAGATCAACCAGTTCGTTTGCCAGAACCATGTAGTTGATTCCCAAATACCGCCGGTCATTACATCTTTACCTGTATTGGTCATAATGTTGGTAAGCAAACGCAACATACCAATTATAAAACCACCAATCAATCCGGCTTCACCTGCTTTAGGAGTAATTTTCTTAGAGAAAATACCCATTACGAATACAGCCACCATAGCTGGCGCCAACAGCGATTGAATACCTTGCAGGTAAGAATACAGGCTACCAAGGCTCATCATTACCGGAATCCATGCCATACCCAGGATAACCACAACGATAGTAGCTACACGACCTACTAATACGTAAGTAGCTTCGCTTTTGTCTTTGTACATGGGTTTGTAGAAGTCTTCGGTAAACAGTGTTGCACAAGAGTTGAAGAAGGCTGCCAATGAAGAAACCAAAGCAGAGATAAAACCGATGGTTACAATCCCTTTCACACCGGCTGGCAATACGAATTTCACCATCGCACCAAAAGCAGTATCAGGGTTTTCCAATGTAAAACCACTACCCGGACGAGCTGCTAACGCTGCTGCCACCATACCAGGAATAAGGAACATGAATACAGGAAGAATTTTGAAGTAACCGGCAGCAATAGTACCACGACGGGCACGTTTCATTACTACGTCGTTAGCTTCGCCTTTGGTTTGTCCCAATACACGTTGTACAATGTGTTGGTCAGTGGCCCAATACCAGAAACCGATGATAGTTGCACCAATAAATACCCAGAAACCAGGATATTCATCGTACATAGGGTCGCCAGTTTCCATATGGAACATGTGGTTAGTACCATACGCATGACCATCAGCACCTACGTTCAATGTTTTTGCATGTTCAATCATAGCAGTCCAACCGTGTGCGATGCTACCATCACCCAAAGCCGAAAGACCCAGGAACAATACAAGGAATGAACCGATAATCAGGATAGGAGTCTGGATAGCCGAAAGTGTCATTACCCCTTTCATACCTCCGAATACGGTAAACACACCGGTAAGAACGATCAGACCGATAGCGCCGTACCAGAAAGGCAGACCCAACAAACTTTCCATAAAGATACCACCGGTAAAGGCAGTAACACTTACTTTCGTCAATACATAAGCAATCAGCGTGATGATAGACAACCATGAACCCGTACGAGGAGTGTAACGGTTTTTAAGGAAGTCGGGCATGGTGATGATTTTGCCCAGTTTAGTGTTCATCAACTGATAAAATGGTACGAACAACCAACCCAGAATCAGGATCATCCAACCCTGCATTTCCCAGTGTGCCATACCTACACCCGATTTTGCACCGGTTCCGGCCAAACCTACAAGGTGCTCCGAACCAATGTTGGCAGCAAAGATAGCTGCACCAATAATATACCATGGTTCACCTTTACCGAATAGATAATCGGCACTGTCAGCTCCTTGTTGCGAGGCTTTATCTTTTTTGATAGAGCGCCAAACAGCCCATGTTACAGCGAGAATCCCAACTGCGATAATCACCCAGTCGAGCCAAATAAATTCTTGAGAACTCCAATTCATTGTTTTAAATTTAA
Source organism: Bacteroidota bacterium (assembly GCA_046051105.1). Lineage (GTDB taxonomy): Bacteria > Bacteroidota > Bacteroidia > Bacteroidales > Paludibacteraceae > Paludibacter. The sequence goes on along the minus strand of JBJOOU010000028.1, from coordinate 41,514 downwards.
TATTACCCCCAGCCCCTAAAGGGGAGAAAGAGATGATAGTAATCTGTTTCCCCTTTAGGGGTTAGGGCTGTGTTGTGTTAACAAAATAATTCTTTCTCAGTAAATTGTCCCAACTTTACATAGTTCTTGTAAAGTTCCTGGTACAATGCTACGTTTTCAGCTTTTGGATAGTATTCCTGAGCAAAGCCCATACCCATTGCTGCCTGCGCATCTTCTACTTTTTCGTAAACGCCGGCTACTACAGCAGCAAACATCGAAGTTCCGAAGGCACAAGCTTGTTCAGCTTTCGCCACTTTGATCGGCATGTTCAATACGTCTGCTAAAGTTTGCATTACGAATGGAGATTTCAATGCGATACCACCGATACCGATGATTTCTTTGATTTCCACACCGTTTTCGATAAAGCGATCTACAATGGCTTTTGAACCGTAAGCAGTCGCTTCTACCAATGCACGGAAGATAAGCGGAGCTGAGCTACCAAGGTTCAGGCCTGTAATAGTACCTTTTACCTTTTGATTTGCATCTGGCGTACGACGACCGTTCATCCAGTCGGTAGCCAGAATAGTAGATTCCGATACAGGAACTTTGGCTGCTTCGATAGAAAGCGCAGGAATGATTTGATCTACCGTTTCGTCGATCAGTTTTTGTTTAGTAGCTTCGTCTACCAAGGTCGTTTTCGAAAGTACGTTCACTACCGGCCAAGCCACTACGTTTTTGAACCATGCATATACGTCACCGAAAGCCGATTGTCCTGCTTCCAATCCAACCATGCCCGGAATAACTGAACCATCCACTTGTCCGCAAATACCAGGGATCAGTTTGTGACCCATTTCTTCGTAGCTCGATACCATGATATCGCAGGTAGAAGTACCGATAACGCGTACCAGTGCACCTGGTTTTACTTCGGCACCTACAGCGCCCATGTGACAGTCGAATGCACCTACTGCAACAGCAACATTGGTAGTCAAACCAAGACGTGCAGCCCATTCTTCAGTCAGGTTACCTGTTTTTTTGTCGCTCGGACAAGTATCAGTATACAAACGATCGCGGTAACCAGCCAAAAGTGGATCCAATGCTACAAGAAATTCTTCTGATGGAAGACCACCCCATTTTTCCAACCACATGGCTTTGTGACCTGATGCGCAACGGCTGCGGCAAATTTCGTGTGGATTGGTTTTGCCTACCAAAAGACCTGGCAACCAGTCGCAATGCTCTACTAATGAATAAGCAGCAGCACGAACTGACTCGTCAGCACGCAATACATGCAATGCTTTTGCCCAGAACCATTCTGATGAATAAATACCCCCTTCGTAAGCGGTATAGTCAATGTCCCATTTAGCAGCCAAAGTGTTGATTTCTTCTGCTTCTTTGATCGCAGTGTGGTCTTTCCACAATACGAACATGGCATTGGGGTTTTCGGCAAACTCAGGAGTTAATGCCAATGGAGTACCTTCTTTATCGGTGAATACAGGGGTACTACCTGTGGTGTCGAATGCAATACCTACTACTTGTTCGCCTGTTCCGGCAGGACATTTAGATAAAGCATCTTTCACGGTGTATTCCAGTACGTCGATGTAATCCTGTGGGTGTTGACGGTACTGGTTAGCGGTTGGAACGCAATATTTGCCTTCCATCCAGCGAGGATAATATTTTACTGAAGAAGCCATTTCTTCGCCGGTTTCGGCGTTTACTATCACGGCACGTGCCGAGTCGCTTCCATAATCTAATCCAATTACGTATTTCATATTTCAATTTGAAAATTCGAAAATTTGAAAATTTGAAAATTGAGCTCCTTTTTTATAGTAGAATACTAATCTTCAAATCTTCAAATCTTCAAATCGATTAATTTATCTTAATGCTTTGTTCAACATGTAATAAACTTCGTTGTTACGCATTTCTTGTTTGAACTGACGAATGTTGGTGTCTTTGTCGATGATCAACATTTCGATGTCCAGAATTTCTGCGTAATCTTCCATCATATCAGTAGTGATAGAGAAAGAGAAGCTGGAGTGGTGAGTACCACCAGCAGTGATCCATGCACCTGCACCTACTTCGATGTTCGGTTGTGGAATCCACAATGCACATGCAACCGGAAGTTTAGGCAATGCTTCTGGTTTGATTACTTCTACTTCGTTTACAATCATACGGAAACGGTTACCCATATCCACAATAGTAGTAGCGATTCCTGTACCTTCGTGAGCCTGGAAGATCAAACGGGCACAAACACCAGCATCACCAATTCCTAAGAAGTGCACTTCGATACGTGGTTTTGCAGCAGCGATTTCAGGGTTGATTTCCAACATGTGTGATTGAAGGATAGAGCTGTTAGCACCATCAAAGTTCAATACATAATCTTCAAGGAATGAACATCCACCAGGAAGACCTTGTGCCATTACCCACATGGTACGGGTCAAAGCAGCCGTTTTCCAGTCACCTTCAGCACCGAAACCATAACCTTCAGCCATCAAACGTTGAGAAGCAAATCCCATCAACTGAGACATACCTTCCAATTCGTTGAAGCTGGTAGTAAATGCTTTTGCACCTTTTGATTCAAGGAAACGACGAATACCGATTTCCTGAGCAGCTGCTTTGCGAACTACTTCGTATTTTTCAGTACCTTTTTTGCAATCATCAGCAAAGTCGTATAGTTTTTCGTATTCTGCTACCAATGCATCGATTTCTTCAGCGGTTACAGCTTCTACAAAAGGAACCAGTTTCGCGATAGGTGCATTGTCTACGTGGTAACCCAAGCGGATTTCAGCTTCTACTTTGTCACCGTCGGTTACTGCTACGTTGTTCATGTTATCACCGAAACGGATGATCAACATGTCCTGAGCATCAGCATGAGCAGCACAAACGCGCATCCAGCCAGAAATTTTGTCGTGAGTAGATTTGTCTTTCCAGTAACCAACAACGATTTTGCGTGGTTTGCGCAAACGGCTGGTGATGAAACCGAATTCGCGGTCACCGTGAGCAGATTGGTTCAGGTTCATATAATCCATGTCGATTTCCGACCATGGAATTTGTTGATCAAATTGAGTGTGTAAGTGAAGCAATGGTTTTTTGTAATCCATCAAACCATGAATCCACATTTTAGCAGGAGAGAAAGTGTGCATCCAGGTAATCATACCGATACATTTGGTATCGCCGTTAGCTGCACGCATGATTTCTGAAATTTCAGATGATGAGTTTGCAGTTCCTTTGTAAACTACTTTTACCGGAAGGTTACCAGATTCGTTTAATCCTTTAACCATTGCGTTTGAATGAGCATCTACTGCTACTACTGCATCACCTCCATAAAGCAATTGTGCACCGGTGATAAACCATACTTCTAAATCTTGAAATGCCATGATGTTGTTTGTTTTTTAAATTATTACCCCCAACCCCGGCCTCCCCCCAACCCCCTCCTTAAGAGGGGGAGTAAGAGCTGAGGTTCTGAGTGTGATTGTTATTATTATTATTGTTTTACTATGTATTTTATTGTTTTAAAGTCCCCCTGTGGGGGATTTAGGGGCCTTACTGTCCGTAATAAGCTCCTGGTCCGTGTTTGCGGAAGAAATGTTTGGTAATCAGGTGACCGTTCATTTTCAATTGTGGATTTACCTGATAGGCAATTGAAGCCATTTTAGCACATTGCTCCATAACTACAGCATTGTGAACTGCATCGTGAGCATCTTTTCCCCATGAGAAAGGGCCGTGGTTGCAAACCAATACCCCCGGTACGTGTACCGGATTGATCCCTTCGAAACGTTCTACAATAACGTTACCGGTTTCCAGTTCGTAAGCTCCTTCCACTTCTGCTTGTGTCATCATGCGGGTGCAGGGGATGGCTTCCGAGAAATAGTCGGCGTGAGTAGTACCAATGTTTGGAACGTCACATCCGGCTTGTGCCCAGGCTGTAGCGTAAGTAGAGTGGGTGTGTACCACTCCTTTGATTTCAGGGAATGCTTTGTAAAGTACCAGGTGAGTAGCTGTGTCAGATGATGGTTTCAGGTTACCTTCTACTACATTACCGTCCAAATCCACTACTACCATGTGTTCAGCTTTCATGTCGTCGTACGAAACGCCCGATGGTTTGATGACCACCAATCCGCTTTCGCGATCAATTTCACTCACATTTCCCCAGGTGAAAATCACTAATCCGTGTTTTACCAGATCAAGGTTGGCGTGAAATACTTTTTCTTTTAATGCTTCTAACATATTTGTTTCATTTATTATATAACCCCTAGCCCCTAAAGGGGAACTGAGTTACTATTGTTTCTTTTTTTTCGATTCTTCCAGCTCTTGTTTTTTAAGCGTTTAATTTACACTTATTGAGTCAAAAAAATAGTTTAATATCACTATTAAAACTGCTTTCTTAAGCCCCTTTAGGGGTTGGGGGTTATTTCTTATAAAGAGAAATGCATCCCCTGTTGAATGAGCTGATCGTATTTCTCTTTGTTGAACCGATAGTAAAAGGCTCCTTTTTTAGAGTTGCTCTTATCCTTCTCATCCATTTTTTCCAGAATGTCCATGTTCAGCAGTTTCTTGCGGAAATTACGTTTGTCTATCGTTTCCTGATAAATGGATTCGTACAGACTTTGTAAAGTTGGCAAGGTAAATTGCTCACCCAGAAGATTAAAACCAATTGGTTTTACCGCTGCTTTTCGTTGTAGGATACCGATGGTATCTTTTACCATTTTATTGTGGTCGAACACCATGCTTGGCAATTGAGTGAGGCGCACCCAGCGTGCATCGTATTTTTTTGCCAGCGAAGTGTCGAACTCGTCAATATTTACCAATGCGTAGTATGCAATTGAAATTACACGTTCTCCAAGGTCACGGTTCAATTCGCCAAAAGCTCCTACCTGTTCCATAAAGATGTTGTCGATTCCGGTAAATTCATTGAGTACCCGCTCGGCAGCATCTTCAATACTTTCTGTTTCGTTTACGAAGCCACCCATCAGTGACCAACCACCTTTCAGAGGTTCCATTTGTCGGCGTGTGATCAATATGTGGAGCTCATTGTCGTGAAATCCCATAATGATACAGTCAACTGCCACCAGAAAGGTGTCCTTATTTTGATAAAATGTAGCTGTCATTTTCGTTTTTACAGTTGTATTGAAAATGAATGTTTTCAATGTGCTGTAATTCAGTATTATGGCCTAAAAGTCGGTCGTTTCTATTATATTTATTCAAACAAGTGTAAAGAAAACACTTGTATCTCAAACGGAGAATAAATAATATATGTTTTACAGCAGTATTTTTGAAATATCAATTGAATTTTGTGTGGCAGGAGTAGTGGATGTACAAAAATGAAATGAATACAGGAAGACTTAGAAATGTAAATTAGACTTGAGTTGAAAGTGGTGTTTCAGGAAATCCAAAGGATAGTAAATAAGCATGCGGGGGCCTGAAAAGCGCATGACTTTACGGATTTGTGCCCGCATATCTTTTTTGTAGCAGTGTACAGTGCAGCGTTTGCATGCTGGTTTGTTGTCGCCAAACTGACATTTGTCGAGTCGTAAGTGAGCATATTCTTTCAATTGCTGGCATTCGGGACAAAGTTCCGTATGTTGTCCGTGCTTTTGGCGACAATACAGAGCTATCATATAGGCGACTGTTCTTTTTTCTTTAACAATATTTCCCATGCGTAGCTATTTGGATAGTTTAAGGAGTTTTTCCAGTTTGGTTTTGATGTCGGTATTTTCCATAATGCCTGAAAATTGCTGAGCGCCGGGACCATATGCAAATACGGGAACCAGAGTGCCTGTATGCGATTTGGTGAGGAAAATAGCTTTTATGCTGTCGGTGCCCAAGCGGGCATCCGTTAGTGCGAGGCCTCCGGTTTCGTGGTTGGCAGTGACGATTACGAGGGTGTGCTTGTCCCGTTCGGCAAAGTCGAGCGCTTTACCTACTGCCGAATCGAAATCCTGCACTTCCTGCGAAAGTGTCTGCACATTCCCGTCATGGCATGCGCCGTCAATTTGCGCGCCGTTTATCAGTAGGAAAAAGCCTTTCTTATTCGTACTGAGAAGTTGGATGGCTTTTTGGGATGCATCCGCCAGCATGGATTTTCGTTCAGGGAGTGGTGGAACCAGATCGTCGTACAGTAATCCGGCTGCTTTTGGTTCTTTGGCGTTGATAAATTCAGCTAATGAATAGCAAATTTGATAGCCTTTGGTTTTGAGCTGTTCGCTGAGATTTTTGCCGTCTTCGCGGTTTTCGAAGTATCGTTTTCCACCTCCTGCAAATACATCAGGGCCTGAATGAAGATAATCGGTGGCTACCTCGTCGTAGTTGTCGTAACTGGTTTGGTGCGAAATAAAGGCAGCGACAGTAGCATTTGTAAGCGATCCGGAGGTGACGATGCCGGTAGAAAACCGGTGCTTTTTTGCCAACTCTGGCAGAGACTGAACAAATACCGAATCGGCTGTCATGCCTACCAATCCATTGTTGGTTTTTACTCCACAGGCAAGGGTTGTGGCGGCGGCAGCATCGTCGGTTGCAAAATCAGAGGCAGAATAGGTTTTGGAGAGTCCGCTGATGCTGAATCGTTCTATATTGAGTGTTTTCGGGCTGGCGATCATTCCGCTGTATAGCTGGTCGATCCCCATGCCATTGCCAATCATGAGTATTACATTCCTGGGGCTTTTCTGCGCGAATATCCAAAACGTATTTGCACAGAAAATAAGCATCAAGTGAATGAAATACCTCTGTTTCATAATTGCTGAAAAAATAGATCTTGGGGTTCAGGACAGGGCTTTGGCTATGCCCAGCAGTTCTTCGCGTACAGCTTTTAACCGTTCTACGGCTTCCTGTTGTTTGGCAATAGAGTCTTTCTTCTGGCTAAGTTTGCGGCGGGCGCCATCAAGCGTCAGTTTTTGCTCATTCACCAGAAAGATGATTTGTTTGATCAGTTGAATGTCGTCGTTGGTGTAAAAACGGGTTCCCTTTGCATTGCGTTTCGGATTCAGCTGTTTGAATTCTTTCTCCCAAAAGCGCAAATTGGACTGATTGATGTTGAACATATCAGCCACTTCCGAAATAGAATAATACAGTTTTTCCATACACCTGAAGTTGAATGTTGTTTTTATTTGATGATTTTTAGTCGCTGTCCCGGATTGATACGCGATTTACGCAGATGGTTCCATTTTTTTATCTGACTAACGCCCACTCCGTATTTCTCGGCAATATCGCTCAGTGTTTGCCCCTTTCGTACTTTGTGATAGATCGCATGGCCTTTGCCACCTATCGAAACTGGGGCTGCCTGAGGAATAACAATTTCTTCACGGCGAGTGTTTATCAGTGAGTCAGCTTTCCATGCTGCAATTTCAGGTAAATGCTGTTCAAAGATATTACTGTAGGTGGATGGTAAACGCACACTATAGGGATGAATGTCGCCTGGTACAATCTCTTTTTTGTATTGTGGATTCAGAAATTTGATTTCTTCCAATGGTAAATTTAATACAGCTGCAATCTGCTCCAGATGCAGGCGCTGATGTACCATCACAGTGTCAGTCATCGAAGGAATGTTGACGCTGGCCGGGCATATATTATGATCTTTTGAAAAATTCATAATATAGTTAGCTGCTATAAATACAGGGACATAGCCTCTCGTTTCGCGGGGAAGGTAAGGGTAAATTGTCCAGTAATCACGTTTGCCACCTGCGCGGCGCATGGCTTTGTTGATGTTGTTAGGGCCGCAATTGTAGGCGGCTATTACCAGGTGCCAGTCGCCATATACGCTGTATAAATCTTTCAAATAGAGTACGGCCGCGTTGGATGCTTTGTAAGGTTCCATGCGTTCGTCTACCAGACTGTTTATTTCCAATCCGTAGAGTCGGCCGGTGCCTATCATCAACTGCCAAAGCCCCAATGCTCCCACTCTTGACATGGCTGTGGTGTTAAGGGCCGATTCGATAATTGTGAGGTATTTAAGTTCAAGTGGTAAATTTTGAGTGCTCAAAGCCTGCTCAAAAATGGGAAAATAATATTGACTTAGTCCCAGCATGAATTCTACCTGATTGCGTCGTGTCATACTGTACATGTCGATGTATGATTTCACGACAGGGTTGTAGGGCATTTCGAGAACGCAGGGCATTTTTGAAAGTCTTGATTTGTAGATAGAATCATTGCCTTCAATGTTTTCGCTGCTTTGGCAATTGGAGCGTGTAGCGTGCTGTACAATCCACGATCGGGTTAGCATTTCCAGTGAGTTGTCAAAGTCGTCAGGAAGTGAAATGCCGTTTTCGGTGTCAGTGTCAACACTTTTCTGATCTTTGTTGCTGGTAGTTTGTGCTTTGCCTGTAGTTGTAAATAGTAAAAAAGATAATACGATGAATATATGGGTCTTTAAACTCATTCCGAATAATAAAAATTACAATGAAAAAATGCTACTTCAACTGGAAACTACATTGAAGAGCTAATGTGTTTGGTACGCCAACTGCATTTTGTAGCAGGGTGGGTTGTACGTGCATCGAAAGATCGGGAGAAATATCAAAATCATACAGTTGTGCATCTACATAGGCATCTACCATAGAAATGGCATACAGTCCGATGGTGCAAATGATGCTTAGATCCCGATATCTTCTGTAAGCATCCTGTTTGTTTTTTAGCAAGGTTGTGAGGCGTGTTGTGCCAATAGATTCTAAGGTCTTGCCTTTGGGTAGAATGTCTAAATAGCTGGTTGTGTTGGGGTCATTGTCCACAATGTCTTTGTAGGCCGTCCGGTAGGTGTTGTACATTGTTCCGTTCCAGGTAATGGCAAAGGCACATCCCAGAAAACCACCATACACAATGGGTAATTTCCAGTATTTGTGGTTCAGATACTGACCATAGCCGGGAATGATGGCTCCCATCCAAACCGATTTCAAAGGGTCCGGCTTAAATGGTTTTCGGGTAAGGCTGTCAACTACTTTGATGATGGGTTTCGAAGTCTCAATGATCTGTTTTTTGTTGCTGACAAGGGTGTCTTTTGCCTGTTTCAGGTTGATAGAATCGGGTACGACTTCCGCCCGTATGTTGACGGAACATACAATCAGAAAAACGATGATGATATTGAGAATTCTACTCACGAAATGCTTGTGGATTTAGATTTTGTCGAATAATTCCATGATGCGTGCCAATTCTTCGTCGTTGGCAAACGGAATTGCAATTTTCCCTTTGCCATCGGGAGCACAGCTCAACTGCACTTTGGTGCCAAACAAATTGCTTAGTTGTTTTTTGAGGGCATCAAATTCAGGAAGATTTTTTACCGGGTTGGGTTTCCCTGCTGGTTTGGCAGGCTCAACTTCTTCGAAACTACCGGTTTCGGTATACAAGCGCACCAATTCTTCCACGCGACGAACTGAATAGTCGTTGGCTACGATGGCTTCGTACAGGCGGAGTTGAACAGCAGGATCGTCCAGACCCAGAATGGCACGGGCATGGCCCATGTCAATTTTTTTATCTTTTACACCCATCTGTATTTCGGCAGGTAGGCGAAGCAGGCGCAGGTAGTTGGCAATGGTGGTGCGTTTCTTTCCCACACGGTCACTCAAGCGTTCCTGAGTCAGTTTGTATTCCTCCATCAGACGGTAGAAGGTGAGCGCAATTTCGATGGCATTCAGGTCTTCACGCTGAATGTTTTCAATCAGCGCCATCTCCATTACCTGTTCATCGGCAGCAGTTTTTATGTAGGCGGGAATGGTTTTCAGTCCCAGCATTTTCGATGCACGGTAACGACGCTCGCCGGCGATGATCAGGTAGGTGCCATCGTCGTTTTTGCGAAGTGTGATGGGGGAAATTACGCCCAACTCGCGAATAGAGGATGCCAGTTCCTGAAGTGCTTCTTCGTCGAAAAAAGTACGTGGCTGATTCGGGTTCGCGATGATCAGGCTCATTTCTACTTCGTTGATCGAAGAAGAGCCGCTGGTGCTGATGGTTTCGGTGTCGATCAGAGCGCCCAGTCCGCGTCCTAAGCCCAGTCCTGTGTGTTTTGCCATATATGATGAATGTATAAAAGCCTTGAAAAATAATGTGTTGGTTTATTTGTTTTTAGCAATCAGCTCTTTTGCTAAATCCATGTAGTTCGACGATCCTTTTGATTCGGAATCGTACAGCAATACCGGTTTACCATGACTTGGAGCCTCGCTCAAACGAACGTTGCGGGTGATGACGGTTTCGAAAACCATGCCCTGGAAGTGTTTTTTCACTTCGGCATATACCTGGTTGGCCAAACGTAAACGGTTGTCGTACATCGTTAGCAGGAATCCTTCAATTTCCAAAGCCGGATTTAGTTTGCTTTTGATGATTTTGATGGTGTTCAGCAATTTACTGATTCCTTCCAATGCAAAATATTCACATTGAACCGGAATGATTACCGAGTCGGATGCGGTAAGTGCATTGACAGTAATCAATCCCAGCGAAGGCGAACAGTCGATCAGGATAAAGTCGTAATCAGCTTTCAGGGGTGCCAACAGGTTTTGCATTACGCGTTCGCGGTTGTCCATGTTTAGCATTTCAATTTCGGCTCCTACCAGGTCGATGTGCGATGGCAGAACGTGTAAGTTAGCCACTTCGGTGGGTACAATCCCTTTTTTGGAAGGTACACCGTCAATCAAACATTCGTAGATCGTAAATTCAAGCGAGCGGATATCAATACCCAAACCAGATGAAGCATTGGCCTGCGGGTCGGCATCCACAATCAGCACTTTTTTGCCTTGCGATGCCAGTGATGCTGCCAGGTTGATAGCTGTAGTTGTTTTACCTACGCCCCCTTTTTGATTTGCTAATGAAATTATTTTGCCCATAATAAGCGGATTGTATTAAAAATCAATTAGATAATGCTCATCCCTGTGTTGCTACTGTTGTTGACAAAATAGCCACGGATGATGTAGTTCAGTTTAGTTGAGTGATATTTAAATCTCTGATTTTCAAAAATCTATGTGAATATCTGTTTTAACGTAACCGGATGGCAAAGATAATAAAATAAATCCACCCGTTCAAAGGACTTTAACCCCCTTGTTGATAAATAAGCTTTTTTAATGCTTATGAAAAAATGCAATCATTAGTATGTTTAAATGAAAGTGTTTAAGTGGCAGTAAATCAATGATTAGTGCTTGCAAGGGAACTTCTGGCGTTATCAACAATGAAATAGATGTTTAGTACAAAAGTCAGTGCTATTTTCTGATGAATTCTAATGACTTGATGTTCCTAAATTGATTATCTTTGCAGCCGCTAAAAGTGGATTGTCTGAAATTCGACAACTGTTTTGGGAATAGGGAATGAACCGGATAAGTGAAGCAACACATAGTTACACAATAGTGCTTTTCCTTTTGTAACGAAAGGATAGAACACATAGTTGTCACTGTTTTCAACATTGACTTTTGACTAGAATGTTGAGGGTGTTGCGCTGAATAAAAAATATATGCTCATAAAATGATGAACAAGCAAAATAAAATCTATGCTGCAACGCTGATCGGTGCTTTGGTGCTGATCGTTGTGTCGTATTTCTTTTTCTTTCGTATCGACCTTACTTCGGACAAACGCTACAGCTTGTCCAACCGTACAAAAACACTGATGGAGAGCATTCCCGGAAAACTGGAAATGACAGTGTATCTGGACGGCGATTTGAATCCGGGCTTTTTGCGCCTGAAGAAATCGACGGCCGAACTGCTGGATGAACTTTCGGTGTATAGTGCTGCGGCAATTGATGTAAAGTATGTGAATCCATCATTGGCGGATACGCCTGAAGAACGCTCGAAAAACTATACGGTGCTGGCCGATAGAGGGCTGATTCCTACTGCTGTGTACGAACGCGACAAGGAAGGAAAAACGATACAGAAAGTGATTTTTCCGTGGGTGGAAATGAAATACAACGGCAAACGTGTGGCCGTGGGACTGCTGAAAAATGTGCTGGGGAATACCGGCGATCAGAACCTGAATGTGTCGATTGAAAACCTGGAATTCGAAATTACTGACGGTATTCGCCGGGTGATCAACAACGAAGTGCGCAAAATTGCCTTTATCGAAGGTCATGGAGAACTGGATTACAACCAGACTTTAGATATCAGCAAGTCGTTGGTGAAATACTTTCAGGTGGACAGAGGGGTGCTGGGCATGGATGCCTCGGTACTGAAAGACTACAAAGCCATTATTATTGCCGCACCCAAAACGCCTTTTAGCGAGACCGATAAGTTTATTATCGACCAATATGTGATGCATGGCGGAAGGGTGTTGTGGTTGCTGGATGGGGTGCGCATTGCCCGCGAAAATCTATCCACCATCGGGATGTCGCCGGCGATGGCCCTGGATTTGAATCTCGACGATCAGTTGTTTCGCTACGGGGTACGCATCAACCCGGTGATTGTGCAGGATGTGCAATGTAGCTCTGTGCCACTTAATATCGCTCCGGCTGGCGAAAAGCCGCAGTTTGAACCGACGCCCTGGTATTGGTCGCCGCTCTTGCTCACTTCGCCCGATCATCCTATTACCCGCAATGTGACGCAGGTGAAGGCTGATTTTGCTTCGGGGCTCGACCTGGTGGGCGACAACAAGGAGGTAAAAAGTAGCCTACTGCTGATTACTTCGGACAATACACACATTGTGGGTACGCCTACGACTATCGATCTGAGTCAGACTCCGAAATCGGCGGATAAAAAGTATTTCAATCTGGGCTATCTGCCGGTGGCGGTGGCGCTGGAGGGAAATTTCGATTCGGATTTTGCCAACCGTATGACGCCTAAAGGAATGGCCAATGTGGGCCCGCTGCGCGAAAAAAGTTTGTATGCGCGCCAGATAGTGGTGGCCGACGGCGATATTATCCGCAACGAAACGCCTCCTGCCGGCGATAGTACCGTCATTCCGCTGGGCTACGACCGCTATATGAATCAGCAATTTGGCAACAAGGATTTTGTGCTGAATTCCGTACTGTACCTCACCGACGACGATGGCTGGATGGAACTCCGCAACCGCACGCTCAAGCTGCGACTGCTCAACAAACATCTCACCGACAACGATCGCCTCTTTTGGCAACTGATTAACGTGGTATTGCCGGTGCTGATCCTTCTGCTTTTCGGCGCGCTGTATCTCTTCTTCCGAAAGCGTAAATACACCCGATAACATTTCTCATAGAACTAAAAACCACCGTAACTTTTGAGGGTTACGGTGGTTTTTTGTTTGACCTGTCTTGTTGGCAACCGACTTTTAGCTTTGATCCAAGGCAGAACCCTGGCCAAACAAAAGTATTTGATACGATCAAAGAGGTGAAGTCTGATTAAAGTGAATATTTCAGACGCAGGCTAAGCCCGTAAGTGGGGCCAAAGGTGTCGGAGTCGTAATTCAGTTGAGCGCCCGGTTCGAAAATAAGTTTATTGCTAAGGCTAATATCCTTGCTGATGCGGGCATGCAGTCCCAGCCAGTTGATGTTGGGAACATACAAAGTTCCGCCTACAAGGGCTGGAAACTGATATTCTTTGAAATAATTGAAGTTTACTCCTCCACTGATGTTGACGATTTTGTTGTAGAATTTCATTCCCAGTGGTATGGAATTGTATTTGGTAGCAGTTAAGTTGCTATAATAAGATAACCGGCAAAACTGGTAGCCCGTTTCGATGCCCCAGTGTTTGGCAAACTGATGTTCGATGTTGATGCCATAGGATAAATAAGGAGTGTCGTCGGGCGAATCGCAATATTCGTTGGCTACGCTGATTCCCAATGATGTTTTGTGTTGCCCAAAAGCGATAAGAGGTAGCACCAGGGCAAATGCGATGAGTAGTTTTTTCATGTGAATAATGTGTGTTTAAATGATTTGAAACAAAGTTATAAAAAGTATTGTGTTGAGATTTAACCTAAAGCTAGATATCAATTCATTTTATAGATTATTAATATTTGGGAAGTGTGTACTGCACTGATCATCGCCTTTATCTTACAAAATTATAGGCTACAGTGAGATAGAGTCTTTGATTTTTAAAGAATGTATCATATTCATTATTTCGATTGATGAACCCATTTTCGGCATTTAATAGAACCGATAGCTGTTTGTACCGGGTACCGATTCTCAGTATAGATCCTATATCCGTTCTTTTTAATGGGTGATAGATGTATGTTTGGTCGTTATGATGAAATATGTCCTGATAATACACATTGTTGGCTTCGTTCATAAAGGTTTGTCCCTGCTGATCCATGTACCATACCGATACATTTCCATTGATTCCATACGAGCCATACAAGCCCCCCTGAAGCAATAGATTGCAGGTTTTGAAGATGCCGGAGTTTATTTTTACACCGAGCGTTATCGGAAGTTTTAGCTCGCTGTAGTGGTAGCGCAACCAACTGATATCAGAACTAAATTCTTTAGATAACTGATCTACTTTTTGATTGGTGAATTGGTATTGAAGTCCCACTTCGTAAATGAACTGAGCAGCGTCGGTGTAATTACAAAACATACCCGCCGCAAAACTCTCGCCCGGAGATACGTGTGCATTTCCGGTTTGCATTGTTGAGCTACCTGCAGAGAGTGATAGCCCATAATTGAGTTGCGAAAATACACTCGCCGGAAGGCAGCCCAGGATGAAGAGAATGAGCTTGAATTTCATATTGATAAATGTTGTGGATAAAAACATGGACTTAAAACCTGTAATAAATGCTATAACCAACATTCACAAGAACGAGATCCGATTCTTCGGAAAAGAAATGTTCGTAGGAATATCCTTCCAGATTGATCGAACCGGTGAGTTTTTCGCTCAACGAATGTTTGTATCTCAGCTTGATGTTGAATCCCGGGTCTTTCAGCATTTCATGACTTTCCCAACTGCCCTGGCCTACGTTGTTGTACTCGTGTCCATCGAACCACGATAAGCCGGCTGCGATATTGAGTGAACTTCCTTTGGAGGTGTTGAACAGTTTGTAGTTTACATCCAAATCGGCAGTAAATAACGAAAATCCATTGATGGCATTTTTCTGCCAGTCGATCAGTGATTTTGTGTTGCTGATAGTTGCCAGGACCGAAAATGAATTGTTCAGTTGATACTCCAGGCCATTGTTTATCTTCAAGCCCCATACACCGTTGTTGGCATGGTAGGCTACATTGCTACCTAACTCATAGCTCCATTTTGAGTTTTGAGCAAAACTACCTGAAACGAACATCAGGCTGATAACTACTAAAAGAATGGTTCTTTTCATTTTTGTTTTTTTATTTATGATGATGGATAATGTGTTCTAAAATTTCACCGACCAGCTAACGGACGGTAATACCGGAAACATCGACACCGATTTCAAAACGGGGCGGTAAGAGCCGTCGTTGTTACGTTTAGAATCGATATAATAGTAGGCCGGATTGGCACGATTGTACACGTTGTAGAGTCCAAGAGAAAGTTGGGCAGGATACTTTTTGCGATACATATAGTGTTTGTTGAAAGCGATGTCCAGTTTATGAAAAGCTCTTGCCCGGGCATTGTTGCGGCTGGTTTCTATGGTCTGAAATGCCTGATTGTCTCTGTTTTGCACACCATGACGAAAAACAATGGCTGCTGTATTTAAATCAATATCCGCTACGGGGAAAACTGCCGTAGGTACGGTAATCGGTCTGCCGGTATGAAACTGCCAGTTGGCCGAAAACGTCCATTTCGAATTGATTCGACAGCTGCCTGCCAGGGTGAGGGAGTTGCGAATGTCAGTTGCTGCGTCAAACCATTGTCCATCGTTGAGCTGGCTAAACATATTTCTGGCTTTCATCAGGGTATAATCGGCGGAAAGTTTCAGGTGCTGATTGTTGTATATGGCACTCAGATCCCATCCGTAAGCAAGGCCTTTTCCCTGCGTAAGGTATTTCGATTTGTCGTCAGAAATTTTGTTATCAGAAAAAAGCACAGTCACAGCATCAAATCCTTCTTTGAAATCGACCACTTGCTCCATTGATTTGTACCAAAGCTCTGATTTTACTGAAAGCTGACTGCTGTTGGTTAGTGCCTTATCGGCTGCGATTCCTAGTGAATAATTCCACGATGATTCGGGTTTTAGGTACCCATCCGAAGGTTGAAATAATTCCAGAGCAATGCCCATTCCCGGATTGGCAATGCGGTGAATCAACTGATTCATCCTGCTCACGGAGGCTGAGACTGAAAGGTGCTGCCTGATAAGTGCCTGATAAGCCAAACGGGGTTCGGGCAGCAGGTAATATGTTTTTTGATCGCCAAATCCGGATAGACGCATACCGGCATCCAGCGTGTGATTTTTAAAGGGCTGAAGTGTAATTTGAGCGTAGGCGGCCGACTCCAGGTTTTTAGTACTCGCAGAGTTGGTGCTAATGCTGTCGTTGTTTTGAATGGAATAGGGCGAGAAGCGGTATTGTTTGAGCAAGACACCTGCCTTACCTGCGAAATTATCCGAAAAACGGTACTCATACGTTTCATCCAGAGCTATTGCAGCGATGGAGGTAGTTGAGCTGTAATTGCTTTTCAGATGGGTTAATCCTTCGTATTCGCTTCCGTAGCCGAATTTGTATTGGTCAGCATATACGAGTAGTTGGTTGGAGCTGTTGTTGGAAAAACGGTGCAGCCAATTCGCCGACAGGTTTTGCTGTTGGTTATTGTGTTTTCCGGTGGAGGTGCCCCATCCATCTTTTTCTTTCAAATAAAAGCCATCGCTGTTGTGAAAGAAGGAGATTTTAAAGTTATTCTTGTCTGATGGTTGATACGATAATCCGGCATTGATATCTGCAAAGTGGAAAGCCATCCGCGAATCCGGCAGAAAACCGGATATCAGATTAATGAGACTATAGTTCGACAATCGTCCGCCCACTGCCAGTCCCAGTTTGTTTTTCTGAATTGGCACATTGAGGTAAGCTTTGGTGGATAACAGACTTATTTCTGCTTCACCGGACGTCTTTTGTAGATCTACTGCTTTCGAACGGATGTCCACTACCGAAGACAACCTCCCTCCGTAGGCGGCAGGAAAGGCAGATTTGTAAAAGTTGGCCGACTGGACCACCGAAGGATTGTAGGCCGAAACCATGCCGTACATGTGTTCGGTAGAGTAAAGTGGCACCTGGTCGAGTAGGTAAAGATTGTGTCCGGCCGTGGCGCCCCGTACCTGCATATCGGCAGTACCTTCGCCGCTTGCCGAAACTCCTGCTCCCAGTGCCAGTGCTTTCAGTACATCGCGTTCGCCTATCATGGCCGGAAGTTCTTTTAATTCCTGCGCATTCAGCTGTGTGAGTCCTGTGGGTTTGTCGGTGGTTATCTTGTGAGCAACTACCTGAACCTCTTCCAGACGGCGTGTGCCATTAAGAGGTGCAAGTACTATTTTTATCACTGAGTCGGATTTCAGAGCAATGCGAATGGTTGTTTTCTTGTACGGATAATCGTCCAAAACAAGGGTGTAGGTGCCCTGTGCCATGTTGAAAAGAAATTCACCATTGCCGTTTGATTGTACTTTCCGGTTAAATTCACGGATCAATATGGGAAAATTGCCTACGCTTTTTCCGCTAACTCCATCGGTAATCCGCCCTCTTAGCCGATAGCGGGGAATATCGTTTTGCGCTTTTACAGACAGGGCAATGGTAGCCATTAACGCCAGCAGAAGAATTAGTTTGTTGTTCATGGCTGTGTAATCCCGATGGTTTTAGTGTCTGTAATGTAGCTTCCGAACAGGCCAAATCCATGTTCGATATTGGAGTAGCGGGGCAGTATGCCATTAAAGGTGCCTATAAACACCGATAAATCGCCCGAATAATGCATCTGTCGTACCGAAATAGCGCGCTCCGCCCAGTAACTGGCCAGGTATGAATCCAGGGTATATAGTTTCATGCCAATGTTTTGGGTGTTATCGGCGATAGAAAACTGATCCGTCAGTTTGTTGCTGCCCAGAAAAGTGCCTTTGTCTTCAGCGATAAAATGATTATCGGCAACCAGCAAGCAGGACTGTTCGGCGGCGTTTTGAAGATTGGCAGTAAATGTTCCCCGTAAATAGCCGGATTCCGATAGCGTATCAATAAGTTGATAAGTTCCGTCCACAATGCGGGCGGTGGCTAATGGCACTGTTGTATGTGCGTTCAAGCTGTCATTTCCGATGATTACCTGTAGATAATAAGTTTTACCTCTCTCAATGGTTAACTGATTTTGACTGTCGGTATAGATCGCCCTGGTGGAACTTTGCCGGGTCAGTTCTGTTTTGTGAGCCGGATTTTCCCACATATATACCCGGGCTGATGGGTAATATACCGTGTCGTTGGCTTGTCCGCCGACCGTGGTTTTACACAGACTTACACTGGGGGCTATATTCGGACAAATAATGGAAAAAACCACTGCTTTTTCCTGTAATGCAAAAGGCAATTCCTCGTCGCTTACGCGGGCACATCCGGTAATGCAAAGGAAAGAAATGCTCCCAATAAGTGCTGGAATAAAGGATCGGATCATGTATTGGATATGTAGTTGGATAAAGCTGCTCGCCATGGAATAAACTCCGGCTTATTTAAAATGTATACGCTATTTTCAGTTCGGAATTTAAACCCTCATCTGAAAACAGACCGATTCGGTTGATCGACCGGAGTACAAAGTGACCGTCGTAGTAATAGGAGCGGAAGAAGGACTGACTAATAATGCCTTCCACCATCCAATGGTCGGAGAATGCTTTGCGGTATCCTATACCGAGAGGCAAACTGGCATAGAGCACATAGGGCTCAGGTGTCCAGCTATTATTGTGTCCTAACAGAGGCTCGTTAAGCAGGGTCATGTTCATTGTAAACGGTATGGATACAAACCAGCCTGTATTATTAAGTATGCTTTTGTTGTGTCGGTAGCGAGCCCGGGCATCAAAGTACCAACGTGGTTCCAGCTGGGCTTCTATCCCCAGTTTGTAGTTGTACACTGTTTTCCCGCTGTAGGCAGAGTAGTCATCTTTGATGATCAATTCGGTGGTTCGCGCATTTGAGTTGACAAGCCCAATTGCTTTGTTGAGGGTAAAGGTACCTCCCAATCTGTTTTCGTGAAAATACCGAAGATGTGTTTCCAATGATCCGGTTAAATATCCAAAGTAGTTTTGCCCGATAATGGCATTTGGATTGATACCGAAACTAAAACCACTCACTGTTTTAGTGGCTTGTATTTCTTTGGATTGTGCATTGAGGTTGTTGAAGGTAATTTCTTCCTGAGCGTGAAGTCCGCTGAAAGTACCAAAAGTAAAGATTGAGAATAGCTGAAGAATACGTTTTCTTTTCATGCTTTTTGTGAAATGGATAACTGATGATCATTAAACCCAAATTCCGCAATAGCGGAGTTTGCCCGTAGGGCCGACGAAAAACTTCGTTTTTGTCGGGGTTAACCCCGACATTTTCACAGAGGATCTGTGAAAATCGTCGATTAATCGTTAGAATTTATTCTAACGATTAATTTGGGTTAAAAAGTGTAGGCTGCTTTTATTTCAGCCGCTACCGATGGAGCGTACAAAATGCCCGATTGCGTAAATAAATGGGCGTCGAAATGCCCATCGTAAAGCAATGACTGCACAAATAAATGTTGCACATGCGTTTCTATCAAAAAATGTTTCGAACAAGCCCAGCGATAACCGATGCCCAAATAGATATTGTTATAGAGTGCCAACTTCTCCGGCGTCCAGCGTTGGTTGTAGCCTCTCGAAAAGGGTTCGTAGAGCAATGGAGTAGTCATAGTAAGAGGAGCTGCCAAAAACCAACCCGTGTTGTTGAGTATGCTTTTGTTGTGCCTGTAACGTGCCCTTGCATCAAAATACCACCGTGGTTCCAGTTTGGCTTCGGCATCCATCCGGTATACAAATTCCGAAGATTCGGTTGTTGAAGATAAATCGGCATTCAACACGCTTTCAGTAATTTTTACGTATGAATTGATCAATCCGATTGATTTCATCAATGTCCAGGTGCCAGCTAATCGGCTTTCGTGAAAATAATGCAAATGTGTTTCAACTGAGCCGGATTCTTTACCCTGATACCCCCAGTTCAATGTCCTGAATGGATTCACTCCCCACTCAATGCCACTCACTGTTTTCGTAGCTTGTATTTCTTTGGATTGCACATTGAGGTTGTTGAAGGTAATTTCTTCCTGGGCGTGAAGCTGACTGAAACTAATCGATCCTATTATAGCAATAAGAATCCCAAAACGGTATTTTGACGGCATCATGAGTGGTTGATAGTAATTACAGGCTATACTTTTTTATTTGAATCATCTTATCACCAGTTTGGCTACTTTGATGGTTTTGTTTTCCTGAGTTATCTTGGTGATAATAGTTGTACTGGTGCTGTTAAGCTGGTAACAGTTGATGCCGGGATGAACGATTATTTTCTGTAGTTCGGCTCCCGAACTATTGTAGATTGTTGCATTGAATTCTTCTCTGGAATCATTTTTTATGTTGAGCGTGTTTTTATTTGTTAGATAAATGCTGATTTTGTCCGATAAATTTTCGGCAATCGAATTTAGCAGGTCAGCTTTCAATGTGATTTGTTTTGTTTCGGAGTTTGCGCCGGAATGACTGCTGGCGTAAATGCTGAAAATATTATCGAATCGTCTGTTTACATTGGAGATTGTTAGCAGGGAAGTATCGCTTGGGGCTGTAGATGAATAATCGGTTTGTTGATTACATTGTTTTGATAAAGTATAGTTCGCTGCATGATTGCCATGAAACTCCAGGGTGACAGCATACAGAGTTGTGTCTTCTTTCATGGGGATGCTGCTTTTTATTTTGAAAGCAGTGATTGTTAGATCGTCCTGATGTTCAGGCATTGTTTCCACTTCGTACAAATGTGTGTATCTTCCCCACTCTTCATGCTGTCTGAATGCCTGGATGCTGTCGGTTGGTACAAAAACCTTACAGCTTGCTTTTTTTACTGATATTAACCCTGTGTGTAGTCCAACGATGTACTGTTTTGAATATCCGGCATATATAGTATCTATTTTGGTGCAACGATCAAAAGCGTTGATCCCGTTTCTTAGATTACATTTTTTGATGTTCAGCCAGCTGAGGTTTGTACAATCTGCAAAGGCGCGATTGCCAATGTTTGTGAGCGAATCGGATAAGGTAAGCGAAGTTAATCCCTCGATCCCTGAAAGGGTGAGTGGGCGAATCACTTTTGTTTCAGGTCTGATTCGATATTTCCCTTTAAAATAAGGAGGCATATACAATAGAGTATCTTTATTGGCTGAATAAACGACCTCGTTGGATTCAAAAATGAAGTGGTTGTTGGGTTGTTCAAATTGGATTTCCCCTATCTTATTGCAGTAGTTAAAAGCCCCACTGCCTATGTATTCGAATGTTGATGGCAAGAGGATGGATGAATGCAGGTTGGGTGATTTGTAAAATGCGCAGTTGCCTATCCTTTTTATGTTGGGTGGAAAAATGATTGTCGTAAGATTCGGCATACTGCTAAATGCAAATTCCCTAATGCTGGTGGCCGATGTGGGTAATATTACAGTTGTTAGATCAAAGTTATGTATGCCCGGAACTTCATTGGGTGGAAAGGACTCAATTTCACTATTTTCATTTAGCTTACCTGTAAAGCCTTTGATGTTGACCTCGCTAATATCCAAGACCTTTAAGGTAGAATAATAGTTTGCTTTTAATGTTTCGAAGTCTCTTGCATCCAGGTTCCCTGTCAGCACCAGATTCGACAGGGTGTCTGCCTTGATATGCAATGAGTCAAATACCGTAGCTAAGTAGCCGGCTGTAGGACAATGTACTCTCGTTTGTGCACTAAGCGACTTTTGCACAACGAAGATGACTAGCAGGTAGCTGAGGAGTTTTTTCATATATTGGTGCTGTGTTTTTAAAAGAAGAAACAAAGTTATGAAAAGTATTGAATCTGGATTTAACCTAAAGTATGGAAATGCTTGTTTTTAAAGAATATTAATGTTTAAATAAACTGCCCCGGCTGATTATCACAATCCACCGGGGCTTCCAATTTGTTCACTATCACTGATTACAAAACAAATTGTATGTTGAGTTTTTACGATTCGTCTATTCCAGCCTAAACTTAATCGGGATGGTGTACCACACGGCTACGTTGCCGCCGTTTTGCTTGCCGGGAATAAAGCGGGGCATGGATTTTACAATGCGGATGGCTTCCCGGTCGCAGGCGGGATCGAGGCTGCGGAGTACTTCTACTTTACCGACGCTGCCGTCTTTGTTGATCTGAAAACGAAGGTAAACAGTACCTTGTATGCCATTTTCCTGGGCTGTGGCCGGGTAATGCATGTTCTGTCCGATAAACTGATTCATTGCAGCATCGCCCCCAGGGTAGGCCGGCATTTGTTCCACCACGTCCAGAACGGGCTCTTCCTCTACCTGAATGACATCCGCTTTTACATCGGCAATGTCTTTTCCAACTACTTCATCATAGCCTTTTGAGTCAGCTATTGAAATAATACCACTTGTATTGCTGATTTCTTCCTGACTTTTCATTTCGTCGTCGCCCACCGCGCGGTTATTCACTCCTTTGGGGAGCGGTAGCGCTTGTTTTACAGTGATCATTTTGCCGTTTTTATCTACGATGTGATGTTCGTCGATGGCAATAAAGGAGGTGAACTGTGTCATCAGACTGTACCGGAGTCCGAGCGCCGTGATTTCCTTTTGCAAGCGGCTGCCCGATTCGGTGGATGGATGGTTGGAGTTGTTTTCCATCTGATAGGTCAGTTGTTGTATCCGTTGGCGTGCCCACAAAGTTCGGATGGCTGCATTGGACGGCTGCTGATTGACGCTGCTCAGGTCAAAAATCTTTTCGTATTTCTGGTTGCCCGAATATCCACTGATGGTGATGGTGCCTGCATGGCCTCCCCGGTATTTGCCCATGATAACGAGTGGTCGTTCGGCCAGCATATCGGGGAAATAGCCCGGTTCCATATCGTACACATCCAGTTTGCCAAAGTCGGCTTTGATATTGCTCAATACCGGTGTGCTGATGTATTGGCGGAACTTGTCGGCTTCTTTTTCGGCCTTTTCGGCACTTTCGAGTACCAGCGGTTCGCCGTTGCCGGCATGTGCTAGTCCTTCTATCAGGTAGCGGTTGACGCTGGTGCCAATGCCAAAGCTGAAGAAATTGCTGTTTTCGTTGTTGCTGCGTACCAGATCGAACGATTCGTTTTCTACATCCACAAAACCATCGGTGGCCAGAATCAGCGTGCGTGCAAATTCAGTACCCGCTCTCGGAATAGAGTAGGCTTTGCGCAGGGCAGTCAGCAATTCGGTGCCGCCGCCACCGTTTTGTTTTTCGATCATTTGTATGGCCTTTTCGATGTTTTCGCTGGTGGCATTTACCGACCGTTCGCTCATGGTGCCGGCATCGCCTGCAAACAATACCACGTTGAACTTGTCGGTAGTGCGAAGCCCACTAATCAGATTGCGCAGCAAACGTTTGGAAATATCGATAGGAAAACCATTCATCGATCCGGAAACGTCCATCACAAAAATATACTCGCGGGGAGGAATGTCTTCGTTGGTGACGCGTTTGGGCGGTTGCACCATCAGCATAAAGAAGTTCTCGTCGCCGTGATTGTAGAGCATAATGCCCGATTCAATTTTATTCCCTCTCAGCGAATAATTGAGAATCACATCGCGGTTGCCGCCGTTGGTTTCCGACTTGTCGAGTTTCACTACAGTGATGGTAGGAGCGGGGTGACTCACTTGCATCAGGTGCGTATTGCAGGTGATGTCTTTGGCCGGAATGGCGCTATTGATTTGTGCTTTGAAGCCAAATTTATACAGCGGTGCTTTGCCTTCGGTGGTGTAGGGCGAAGCTACAAACTCGTCATCGGGTGTGCTGTTTTCGGTGCTGCGATTGCTGTAGCGAGGCCCCACCACGGTAGGATATACAAAGCTATACTCGCCTTTTTCGGGCACCAGCAGCTCGGTATATTTCAGTTCCACCACAATGGTATCGTGCACCGCAATGTTGGCCACCCGCATGGTAAATACATTGGGGCGGTTTTGTTCCAATAGCGAAACCCGCTTCCCCTGTGCTTTGGCCTGATTGTAGGCTCTGCGGGCTTGCTCCTTTTCGTTGATTTTGGCCGTAATAGTGCGTTTGCCAATAGTCATTTTCATGGCATACACGGCGGCTCGCGTCGACATCGGGAAGGTGTAGATGGCTTCGAGCGTATTTCGTCCCGAATTGATATATTTCTGACGAATGGTGACATCGGCAGTACTGCCCACAATGTTGACGTCGGCATTGGTGGCTTTCAGCGGCAACGCGTCGGTTTCGGGGTGATGACTAAGCACCACAAAATAAGGTGAAAGGGTTTTCTGGCCGGATGATTCTGCCGAGAGATCGATGCGCACATTTTTGTTGGCGGCGGTGGCAGTACAACTGGTGATAACTACTAAACAACAGGCAATAATAGCCGGTAATGTAAGAAAAAACTGGATTCGTTTCATGACTTTACGTTTAAAGATTAGAAAAAGATTCGAATTCAGCAGCTGCTATTAATAAAACTAAATGAAGTATGAAAAATTGTGTAGCGGAACTAAATAATTCAGAAAATATGGAAATAATATTTATTTGTTCAGCGGAATAATAAATTGAATTTGAATGCGTTGTGTAGGCGTTTGTAAGGTCGAAATGAAAAGAGTTGATAACTCAATAACAGAATCATCAACTCTTTGGATAGGATTAATTACCGTTCAAAACCGTTTGGTTGGCATCCATTCGTAGGCACCGGCATCGGGTTTGTCGTCGCGCAGATTGCCGTTCAGGTCGCGTTCCAGATGATATTCGTTGATCACATCCGCATCGGCCAGACCACGGGCCGGCGATACCGAGTCGGGCATAAAGTTATAGTACACTTTCGTTTCGGGATTGTAAGTGATGCTTTTGAAGAGGGTGTCTTTGGCGGCATACCATTTAATGTTGGTGAATTGCTTGAGCGAAGAAGATTCTGATTTTCGGATATAGCAATGGTCGAACACACCGTCGTACTGATTCAGAAACTTGCTGGCTAGCGAGAATTCATTGGTATGATTGCCACTGATGATGCAGTTTTTAAAGATGGTTTGCATCGGGGCAACTTTGTTCAGTTCCATGATCATCACGGCCGGATTGCTGTCGCGCGATGTGGGTTGCCAGCCACCACTGTAGTAATTCACCAAGGTACTTTGTATAAACGTGTGTTTTCCGCCGTTGAGATAAGCGCAATAGCTGCCTGAATTGGAAATTTCGGAGTTGATAACCGACACATCACCGTTTTGAGCCACCAATCCGTAGTAGATAAAGTTGTGCAGCCTACAGTTGGTAATGCTCAGTTGGGGCAATGCTCCATCACGGTTGGTGTTGACAAAATATACACCTACATACGCACTGCTGATGGTAACGTGGTTTAGTACATGATTGCCACTCCTGGCTAGTAAATATACGCCACCCCATTGACCGGCTACGTAATTGTAAGGTACAGGATAGGTAAAGCGTACATAGTCCAGACGGTCGCCCCGTAGCAGGATCGGTTCGTCGAGTGTACCTTCGGCCTTCAGATTGCCATACACAATCAGATTGGCATTGTTGTGAAAGTAGAGTCGGGTGCCGGGCTTCAGTGTTAATGTTTTAGTTGAGTCGACAGTCAGGTTTCCATACACAAGATAAGGTTTGGTGGCTGTGAGGGTGGTGTCGTGCGTAATTACCTGGTTGCGCAGAATAATCACATCCTGCCCGTAGGCTTGTAGTTTCACCTTCTGTATGTTGCCGTTGGTGCTGAAAGTGAGCGAATCTTCGATAAACATGGGAGCGTTGGA
Organism: Bacteroidota bacterium; assembly: GCA_046051105.1. Lineage (GTDB taxonomy): Bacteria > Bacteroidota > Bacteroidia > Bacteroidales > Paludibacteraceae > Paludibacter. The sequence continues at coordinate 15,810 of JBJOOU010000028.1, read as the reverse complement.
TAGAGTCGGATCCACTTTTACCGAGATAAAAATATACATACTGTCGTGGCGCAGAATTTCTATGTTGCTGAAATGGCCATCGCTACGCAAACTGCCGTCTACGTTGATTTTAAATGGCGAAGCACTCCCGCCTCCCAATCGAATGTCGCTGATTTTTAGTGCTTGTTTGTTGGTGTTATACACTAATAGTTTGGTGGTAGCGCTTCCAATAGTTGTGAAAACGGTATCAAACGTAACGGTGTCTTTCGAAAAGCTGAGTTTGTCGTTGGGGCTGGTAGAGAAGCTTTCGTCGCCACACGAACTGAACGTCAGCAAAGTAGCCATTACTACAAAAACAGAGAGTGCTGAAAAGTATCTTTTTAGAAGAAGAATCATATTCTTAAGTTTATTCTTTGTTGTCATTTTATCAGTCAGGTCGACATATTTTATCGGTTTGTTGATTGATTTCTGATCTATGTCGGCGCAAAATTAGTGCAAAAGCTGACTATCTCATAATTATGACTTATATTTGTATATCATATTAAAAAATAAAGCAACTCAATTATGGCAAGTCGCAGAAAATTGAAAAAGACCATCGAATATGTGTCTACTGAGTTAATGACCACTGTCTATTTCCGCTGTTTGATGTCGAAAGATATCGACGAGCAAAAAGTGAATGATATTGTGGTAGAAATAAATGCATTGAATGATGAATTTATTCTTCGTACAAATCATTTTGGAGGAAAAAACAATCCACAAGTAGTAAAAAACTATTTCCGAAAACTCTTTGCCGATTGGCAGGTTGCGGTCGACAAATTGATAAAAGACATCGAAAGCCTATAATACAAAAAGCTCCTTTATAGAAAGGGGCTTTTTTTATTCGAAGTTGAAAGTCAATGAAATCAACTTTGATGTCAATCCGTTCAGCGCGCTGCTGTAAAAGTTTTTCGACTGATCGCTGGGCAATGTTCCTTTGGCTTTTCGCTCGGAATAAGGTACCAGTACATCGTTGAGTCCGATGGCAAATTTAAGTTCGGGGCACAACTTGAAATATGAAAAATACAGATCGCATCCTACCCCGAATTCTGTATAAAAGTTCATCGGCCGTACCAGAATCGGATTTTCGTTGTCGTTATTCAGTTCAATACCTACGCCGGCTCCCCATAGCAAATAAGGCCGGTAATTATCTCTTCGTTCGGCACTGTATTTTAATGATAATGGAAGATTGATAGGAATTGAAAATACTTCGTTGCTGAAGTCTTTGCCGTCGAGCGTTTTGTACTGAATAGTGCGCGAGCCGAAATAAAGGGTGGGAGTAAAACGCAGGTTCAGGTAGCGGGCCAGGCGCATATCGCCAATCATACCTACCGAAAGCGAAGGTACCAGCGAAGATACAGCGGCACTGGATACACTGTCGGTGTTTACCGTTACGCCGTAATCAAAACTGCCTGTTCCCAGCGAAAATCCAAAATGAAACAACTTATCGTCGGCATAGGGTAAATTGCCTTGTGCATTGCTCTTCAGCAGGCCGAAACATAAAATTACCAATAAAAGAACGATTTTTTTTATAGCGTTTAAAGACATATATTCGAAGTTAGCTCTTAAAGAAACGCACAAAAGTACCGATTATTGCACAAACCTGCAAACTGATTCCAAATGGCCGTTTTAGCGTTGCAGAGTAAGTGCCATCAGCCCGATGATTACTTCATTGGCGGTGGTTTCGACTTCCAATGCTTTCAGCGTTTTGACCGGGTTCAGTTTCATGTCCAGCAGCACACCGGCTCCTCCCTCAATTTTTCGCCCGTACACGCCTTCAATCTTCAAATCGCGTCCCAAATTATTGCTGACCAAGCCACTTTTAAAATGCAGGCGGTAGGGGCGGGGAGCATCTATAGCAAAGGCTTTACCATCCACATAATAATCCTGTTCAATAGGACACCAGTTGTCGGGGTTTACAAGATTGAGTGTGTCGTTACTGCCATCGGTGTATAGTGCCACGATGCGACCATTTACAAAGCGCGACTGCATTTGGTTGGTACTGCCGGCTAACAGTAAATAAGCATGACTGGCTTTTCCGGTTAGTTGCACTGTTGTTTTTCGGGGGAAATTGTTCCACAACGAGGTGAATGCAACGTTTTTACCGCTAGCAAGCGTGCGGAATGGTACGCCCAGGCTGGTTGTAAGTTGGTTGTTTTGTACCAGCTTGCGCAACCCGCTATCGTCAATCTTAGCCGTTTGGGTAGGATGACACCATTCGCCAATGCCCTGTGTGGGTATTTGCAGCGTTGTGTAGGGAGAACGGGGCGATAAATAGCGATGCTCGAAAATACGGTTTACCGAATCGTTGAATTGTGCATCGATGTTTATCGGTTCGCAGTTGGTTGTTTTTACCTCTTCGAAATAGCCCGCTTGTTGCTCTTTGTTTTTTTCGATAGTTATATGAATGGGTTGCCACCACTGCATTTGTCCTTGTTTTTTAAGCGCAAACAAGGTCCGGTGTCCTTCGGCTCCCGATACTGTACCAACGATCTGATGATTGCCGATTGCTGCTTTTGAAATGACTGATTGTGGATCGAATGTTTTACTAATTTCTCCGCTGAATGAAAGAGTCAGGTTTTGTCCCTTTGCTGTTTTTATTTCGTTGGCAATGCCTTCGATTTCATTTCCTTCAAATTGAATTTCTACCTTTTTTCCCATGCCAACAGGAATTGCAATGACCGGAAAATCACCTGCATTTTCCGTGTTTTTCCATGCTACTGCTTTCCCGTCGACTAATACTGAGCTAATTTGATCTCTGTAGATTTTTACTTTCAGTTCAGTAGAAAGTGGTTTCGAAAAATGTTGTTCCAACAGGTAAGTTTCTTTATTTCCTTGCCGTTGGAACTGAAAACGAAGATCGGGAGTAGAAATGGCGGCATGATCCCAGCTTTTGGGAAAGCCCGGTTGCAATATAAGTTGATTATTCAATGCATCGGGCATAATTCCAAACATCCCTTGTACCAATGCGCGGGAAAGAACGCCTATCGGGTCGCCAAAATCGCGGTAACACTCACCACGGGCTGCATCGTAGAAGCTAATCTGGCTCACGTTGCCGGGACTCGAGCCCAGATACATAGCATCCAGAATGGTGCTTTTGAATATTTTTGAAGCTTCTTCATTTCGTCCGGCTTCCCAGTAGGCCAAAGCGGTGTGCAGCACTTCGGCTGTTACTACATTGTTGGTCGACCAGCAGTAGGGCATCCAGTTGGAACTGGAAAGGGTATAATAATCATCGTTTTTTAAACCATCAGCCTGTACGGGGATATGTGGAATTTCGTTATCGACATAGCGGGTGGCCTGATAGCCCTGAAATGCGTCTTGCGTTTCGGAATCGATGGCGTGATAGATGGTCCACAATGCAGCACTTTCGTGTGTTTTCTTCTCGCCCATAAAATCCTGAAATTCGGCCCAATGTCCTTTATTGTTTAGCCACAACCGGCTGTTCATTGCTTTCAGAATTCGTTCAGCTTCGGTTTGATAGGGTTGAGGATCGATACCTATCTTCGATGCAATTTCGGCCGCAACCTTATTGGCACGGTAATTATAGGCCGACGAGTGAGTTACGGCGCCGCTATTGTAATAGAGTCCGTCGCTGGCCCAGATGCAGCAATACGCGTCGTACAGTCCATCGTTGCCGGGGTCGAAATTGCGTTTTTCCCATGCAATACTGCTGGCAATGGTTGGCCATATTTTTCGGGCATAGTCCAGATCACCTGTCCATTTCAAATGCCAGAGCAGTTCGTCGATGTAACACAGGTTCATATCGTAGTGGTGCATCTTGTTATTTTCGTGAGGATTGCGGCAAATGTAGCCATTGCTGTACATTGGCGTTCCCCATACTTTGGCCGCACGGGCTAAATTCAAAGCGCTGTCCTGAGCCGGATGGGGCAGGGTAGGAGTCATATCTTTTACCTGCGAATCGGCATAAGCATCGAAATGACGTCTCGCCCGATCGTGCCATCCCAGGGCATCGCCGGCATACGCTGCCCGCCATCCACTCAGCGGCATGCGCCATCCCACAGCTCCGTGAAGCCAGGTTTCGCCACTCCAGATGCCATCGGCAGCGGTTGAAATTACTCCGCCCAGCGTGTTGAGATAAGCGTCGGGCGTGTTGATGGTAATCTGGGAGGCTACTTTCTTTCGGGCATTTTCAGCTTGCGCAAATACGGTTGCCAGCTGGCTATAGTTGGGTTGCAGGCTATCGGTGGGGACTTTGATGGCCAGATAGATGATATTGGATGTTTTCAGAGCGAGGCTTCCCTCTACAACCGGAGCTTCTCCACTTGTTACATTGAGCTTACTTTGGGTGGGAAAAATTCCCGTTAATTTCTTATCCAGTTTCGCTCCAAATTGGAGTTGAAAGCAGTTTTTGCTGATTTTGTATTGATTGCCTTTGCAATATTCGGGCTTCAGGTTGAAGCAATCTGCCGGGTCGACGCCCAGATCGCCCTCGCGACTAAAGCGTTTGTCGGCCGCACCACCAAATGTCCAATGGAGTTGAGTGCCTTTTGTAATATCTTTTGTTTCTATTTTCAGAATCATTCCTTCTGCATCGCCCATGGCTAAAGCGGTGATAAGTAGCTTTCCGCTATGAAGCAAGGGATCGGAGATGGTATAAATCCGACTGCCTGCCCTGTAGCGACTTTCGATATTTTTGGCATCGTTTAGTGCCAATGTTTTCCCCTGGTATTTTACTGAAAATGTGAGGTTCCCTCCCATTCGAGGCAGGTACAGGGCAAATTCGGGAACATCGCTGGTTTCTACCCTGAATCCAGAGTTGGTTCCGTAAAGCGCTCTGTTGAATTTTGTTTTTCCATTACGGATTACAAAATCATCTCCGTCTGGTGTATAACGAAGTGTGCGACGGTTGACATCTGTCTTTTTTGCAACAAATTGGTTGAGTTCCGGATCCCACACCTGATTTTGGCTCATGGCCTGTGTGCTGTATAGAAAGCTGAGAAGCAGTAGCAAAAAAAAGGAATAGATGCGCATGGTGTGATAGATGAAAAAAGAAGGGTTCGGAATTTCCACCAAAAATAGTGAAAATACCGAACCCAATGAGTTGAAATTTTATTATTCTGTTACTTTGTAGTTCATAAACCAGTTGTCCAAACTCGATTGTAATGAGTTGGTGATCAGAGAACCATTGCCGTTTTTGTATTTAGAGCCAATTTTTGCAGCCCAATCATTTTGAACTTTTGAACCCCAAAGTTGCAGAGCTTCGTTGCTGTTGGTACTTGTGATCCACTTTTGTGCCCAGCTACGATCCGAGCCTGCACTCCAGCGGCGCGCCATTCTGTTCATTGCATAATAAGCTTTTCCTTCGCCTGCAAATTCCAGACTGGCTTCTTCTACTACCAATGAGTCGAGCCGACGCATGTTTACCAGCGTATCCAAGGCCGATGCCGATGCAAGTGCAAATGAACCTACTGCATCCAGGCCTACGCGACCACGAATACCACGGTTGGCCATTTCGCTGGTGGTAGCGGTGCGGTAAAGGCAACTCGGATAATCCTGAAAGGGTGCATTAAATTTCCCCAATGTAGAATTATAATAGGAACCGATGCCATCGTTGAGAAATGCCAATGCTTCCTGAAAATGTCCCATACCGATCAGTGCTTCCACCAGGAACATATGAATCTCGGCGGCGCGATACAAGCAAATAGGTACATCATTGGTATAAATTTTATCCGAAGTAAGATTGGCTTGTAGAAATTTGTAGAATACAGTGTCACTTCCCACTATTTTGTAAGAAACTCCACTTCCACGGTATTTGTCACCTTTTACACCTGCAATTGTTTGGTTATCAAATCGCTTTACTCCCACGCTACTTGGGCGTACGTAATATTTGTTGGGGTAAGTGCTTGAATAATACTGTACATATCGGTTGGTTTGGTGCAACGAATAATCGTAGAACTGTGTACAGATGTGCTCTTTACGAACAAATGAATACCCAAAGGTTTTCCATTCACCATTGTATTCGCTCAGGTTGAGCTGGTAGGAGGCTTCATTTTCGCCCCCACGCTTGATGATAGCGATGCAGTTATCTTTCACTTTCTGGAAATTGTTCTGATACAAATACAATTCGGCCAGCAGACATTCTTTTGGAGGGCAAATACGATCCCACGAAAGAGATGTAACGGATTGGCCTTGCCCCGGAAATAATTCTGTAGACCAAATAACATCGCCTTTTCCGTCAATACCATTTACTCCGGTTTCCATTAGGGTGACACATTGTGAGATGAGCTGATCGAATCCCATAACCGGATATTTATTGATATCTCCATAAGCCGTGATGGGCTCATCAAAATAAATAGCTTGCCCGTAGATTTTAGCTAATTGAAGATATGCCCATACTTTGTAGCGAATGGCACCACCAACCAGACCTTTAAAGGTGGCATCCGAAACAGACGTGGAGTCTTTAAGGCGGTAGGCAAATACATGCGACAGATAGTCGTTGGCATTCATAATTACGTTGTAATACCCTTTAGGACTGGCAAAGCTATTGCCTGCCAAATCCTGATGGTTGTATACATCCCATATTTCGCGGGGAGCGTTGGGAGTTGGTTCCATAAAATCGCCCCGGAGGCCTTCGAGAAAAGAGGCCTGATCGGCTACATCCTGCACAGTTGCTGCAAGACCCATATAACCGGAATACAACTCGGTATAGTCGCCTACATAGTCTTTTTCCAACAATATTTCGGAAGTGTCAGGGTTGAAGAAATCCGAACAGCTACTGAAAGTGGCAGCAATAGCAACTGCGAGTATTGAATATTTAAGCTTTTTCATTACGATTATAATTTAACGTTGAACCCGATTTTGAATGAACGTGCCAATGGAATTTTTGCATAGTCGAACCCCTTTAGCGAACTATCGTACGAATACATGGTTTCAGGATCCAAGCCAAGATATTTAGTGACGGTGAACAGGTTTTCGCCAGCCACATACACAGTTGTTCCATTCATAAATTTGAAATTGTAGCTGAGCGTTAGTTCTTTCAGTTTTATGAAGGAGGCATCCTCAATCCATCTGTCCGAAAACTGGCTATTGCCCAATGGGTCGCCATAGTTGGCGCGTGGCATGTTGGTAACCTGTCCTTCGCTCATCCACCGATTGTTTGCAGTAACCAACTGATTGCCAAAGTCACTCATTGATTCCAGGTTGCGACGTACGGCGTTGTACATCTTATTTCCTACGCTGTATCCAAAATTGGCAGAAAGCTCGAAATTTTTGTACTGAACCGAAGTGTAGAAGGTCCCAAACAGAGTGGGGTTGGCATTGCCCAGATTCACGCGGTCGCGGTCGTCGATGATGTCGTCGTTATTCTGATCAATAAAGTGTACATCTCCTGCCTGGTAAGCCAGACCGGATGCTGTTTTTAAGTTCTCTTTAGCGGCATCAGCAGTACTTGCAAATACGGGCTGAGTTGGATCAACTTTCAATCCGTAGAAACTATACATCGATTGTCCTATTTCTGAAATCACAGCCGATCCATCGGCCATATTCATTATCTTATTCGCCTGCCCGCCCAGTGAGGTTAGCTTTACTTTGCTTGATGATATAGTTCCTCCAATGTACCATTTCAAATCTTTTTGTTGTATAGCTGCAAACTGAGCCCCTACTTCAAATCCGGTATTGGTAGCTTCGCCTGCATTGGCATACATATAATCGGTGCCATAAGCAGCCGAAATGGAAACTGGCATTATTAGTTTGCTGTTGTTTGCTCTGAATACATCGGCCGTCAAGTCCAGGCGGTTGTTGAATACCGAAATGTCGGTACCCAAATTGAAAGTCCGGCTCAGCTCAGGAGTTATCTTTGTATTGGGCACACCAGCGCGGGTAAGACCTGACAATTCGCGGTATACTTTGTTGATATAGTAATATTTACTCAGATTGGATGAAAAACGACTGTTGCCGGTTGTTGAATATTCAGCGCGTACATTCAGTTTGTTGATGGCGTCAACATTTTTCAATACAGAGTTTTTGGCCATCCAACTGGCATTTACTGATGGATATACCTGATAAAGAGAAGCATCTGGCCCGGTTGACGACGAAGCATCTAAAGCCACATTGGCACCAAGAGAAAACTGATGGTTGAAGGTGTAATTCGCATTCGCATTGTAATTGATCCAGTTCCATGCATTTACATATCCATAGTATTTGCGACTACTTGAGGTTACGTATCCCAGTGTTTTGTAGAAGTCATTTGCGGTGTTGTAGCCTGTTCCGGCATCGTATTCATTGTTGTTCATTGCTGTTTGTACTCCCACTGATGCCTTTATCAAGTGGATGTCTTCAATGGTTTTATTGTAGTTGGCATTTACATTAAAATATGTATTGAAGGTAGTGCCCTGGGCAGAACGTACCGTGTTGGTAGCAAGTAGATTATTCAGAGGCATGATGCTCCGTTCCGTAACGCCGGGTACAAAGCAATTTTGACGGCTAAAGAAATAATACAAGCCCATGATACCGTTCAGACTGAAATTATTGTTGAATTTGTAATTCAATCCGGCGTTGATTTGAACATCATAATCCTGATCGCTGGCAGTCATTGTATTGACCAGAGCCAAAGGGTTGCTTATCATGTTGTTGGTAATCAGTGATCCATCGGTGTTTCGAATAGCTGCGTAGTCAGGTAGCTGATTGTTGTCAGCATCTTTTTCATAAGCCGAGAAAATTGGTCCTTTCTTCAATGCCGCCAACAGTGGGTTTGTACCTTCCAACATTCCCTGTTCCTGTGCATTATAATTCATATATGACATCATAATGGACGAATTGAAGGTCAGTTTGCGACTTAAATTTACGTCGGAATTCAGTCGGGCATAGTATTTTGAATAGCTGGTGCCATCCATTTGCCCACTTTTATTTTTGTAACCAACTGAAACGTCGTATTTCGCAATTGCATCTCCCCCTTTAATTTTCAATACATTATCCGTGGTTAATCCGGGACTGTAAATCAGGTTTTGCCAGTTAGTATTGTTGTTGTAAAGGTATTTGTAATAATAGTTTTGATCATCCACTAAGAATGGAAAAAGATTGAGCACATTGGCCATATCCGAATACCGGGTGAGTGCTACGCTACCTATATAGTTTTTGTAATCGTTTACACCTAAAACAGGTAATTTCGACTGATTCACATCAACGCCAAACTGTGAACTGAATTCCACTTTTGTGTCTAAGTCCACCGCTTTGTCTGTTTCAATCATGATCACTCCGTTGGACCCCAATGATCCGTAAACAGCTGCATCAGCTCCTTTCAGAACGGTTATGTTTTGAATGTCGCGTGGATTCAGTGCGTTAAGTACACTTTTCGAGAAGCCGCCAATGATGCCCGATTCGTTCATGTCGGGCATATAAGGAATGCCGTTCACAACAATGAGAGGCGATGAGTTGGCAGACAGAGTGTTGGTTCCACGAATGCTGAAAAAACTACCTTCGCCGGGCATTCCGCCTTTTCCTATTATTTGCATTCCGGGCACTTTTGCCAGAATTTGTTCTACATCAGTCTTGTTGATGCTAATGTCTTTTTTCTGAATGGCAAAAAGGTTGGTTTGTTTTTCTCTGCTATTGGTCGCCCCTCTGAATGGTAAGAGCATATTTTCTGAATAACCTGATTTTTCTTCGGGTATCAGTATTATTTTCAGGGTGGTGCGATTGGCAATGGGCTGAACATTGGTGTAATAGCCCGGATACCAAACACTGATTTCTCCTTTTGAAGATCCCGTTTTAACTTGAAATTTCCCGTTTTTATCCGTTTTTACAGAGGATTTTAGTCCTGTAATGGTAACTACCGCGCCTTCTACCGGGCGGTTATTGTAGGGTTCCAATACGGTGCCTTCCAGACTCCAGCCACTTGTTTGAGCTACAGCCCCTACAATGCCCAGGATCAATGCAATAAAGAGTGTTGATATTTTTATCTTATTCATATCGTATTGAGTTTTGTGTCGATTAATAATTGTTAGCAGTAGGTTTTAGTGCCCAATGGTAAATACGCATGCGTTTGGTACCTGAAGCTTCATTTTTTGAGTATTTTACTTTTATTTTGAATGAAGCCATTCCGTCAGTCCCATCTTCATTGGTAACATTTACGATGCCTACCGAACCTCCCAGTCCATCCCACTTGGCGGTACCATTGGTTGGATTCAGATCTTTTTCGGTCTCGGTTACACGGTCATAGTTCCATGGGCTTGAAAGGCTTGCTTGAATTTCATTACCAGCCTGTTTGCCGTTAAAGTATACAAATACATAGGGATGACCAGTGCTTTGGAAGCCCATATACAGATTGTATTCCCCCGTAGGTACTTTCATTACCCGGCAATGATATTTACCATCTACGGAACTGTAATATTTTTCCAAAGGTGGAAATTCTACCGAAAACTCATCAGTGCTGTTTGCATCTCCAGTTATTTGTAATACATTATAATTGGGTAATACGGTGGGTTTGGGAGTGGCATCGGCAACAAATACTGATGGACTACCTACTATTCCTGTAAAAGTGTAGAGATCGTCAGTGCCCGGATAAATTTTATCCGCATCCTGGTACTGCCAGTATTCTACTAACGATTTGATGCGGGATATAATCACGTTGTTCGGAATTTTTATTTTTGTTACATTGTAGACCACTCCGTTACTCATGTACATTACAGTCGGGTCAATTTGCTGTACTGTGGTGCGCCACACACGCCCGTAAGCCGAACTGATATCCTTCGCCTTCAGCGCATCATCTTTGAGTTCGCCTCTAAAGAACATTGCTTGCTTTATCCATGTCCAGGCTAGTGTAGAGTCGGCTTTAGCTACGGTTTTGCCCATATTGGCATAGGTTGATTGCAGGGTGTTGAAGCAGTCGTTGATCACTTTGTTGCTGGGCAACATAACAGTGAACTGTTCAAATTCTGAGTCGAATTTTACGGTGCTGAAAATTGGGTTGTAAATGTAGAAGACAGAGTCATATACAGTATTACCGGTTTTATCTACCCCAATTGGCACAGAGTTCGATTTATCGAATCGGACTTCATTGTATTTAAATATTGAATCGCGGATCATTGAGTAATCGTCGCTCAGGCTTTTCAGATAAGTATATATATTTACCCTTGATTTCATGAGTTTGCTGATTTCGTGAATTACACCATCTTTCAGGCGAATAGATTTCAGTACCTGAGAGTCGTTGGTAAATACACTGTCATGCTTGGTTGTAATCTGAAAATAGATACCATTCAGGGATAATACGCGCAATCCATTTTTCAGGTCGGTGCGTAGGAACGGTAAATGATTCATGTGATATTTCATTCGTGAGGTATCATTCTCGCTGATGCCTGAAGCATCCATGGCGGTATTGTTGGGCACCCACAAGGTGATTTGTTGCTCTTTACCAAGTTCTTGTGTTAGGCCGGTTTTAGTCAGCATTTCGTTAAACTTCGAATACTCCGGATGTGATGCGAGGTATTGAGCTATCGTCATATCCATATTTTCTTCGGTATTGGATGTACCGAAGTAATAATCGTCCCATTTCGAATTGCAGGAACTCATTACGATAATCATTATGACCAGTATATAATATATCTTTCTCATTTTTTCTGCTTTTTTCGTTTTGATAATTTTTTCCATTTTCGGATGAATTACTGTGGAGTGAAAATCAGACAATCCAGATATGATGAATAGTTATCCACAGCCAAAATTCTGATTGTGTGTTTAGTGGAAGTCGCAAACGTAACCGTGCCTACTACAGATGAAGTTAGGTATTGATTTGCCGTTTTCGAAGCTCCTTGAGTGGCTACCTGGCTACCCAAATAATTACCATCAACAATAAACGAAAGTTTTGCCTGTGCCTGCGCTGCCAATGGGTTGTAGTGCCCCAAAGTGATTTTGTAGGTTCCGGCAATGATAGTAGGTGTTGTCATTTCTACCCATCCGTATGTACCCAGATTCAATATAAGGTAGTCGTAATTGGTTGCTTTGTAAATAGTTGCATCGTTTTTGCTGGCGGTGTAGTAGGATAATCCTAAGCGGGATTCGGGTACTGATTGCCATTTATAACATGAGAATGCATCATGACTTATAAATGTAAACGTAGTAGAAGTAGATGAACCCGATACTCTGTATTTAGGTAGTAATGATGCTAAAATTGAATAATCAGTAAATTCCCAGGTAACGGTAGTTGCTTTTGGTATTTTAACCGGCATCACACCATCTACCACATGTACCACACCGTTTTTGCAATTTCGGTTTACGGCCAAAAATTTTACTCCGGTTTTGGTGGTGGTATTGTAGTTGGCATATAGTACTTTGTTCAACTCAGATATGTTCAGAAGCTGATCAGTTGCCATCGTGCTGTAGTTTTTGGTACGTTTCGCATCAGTGGTGGCAGTGAAATAGGCCATTGATGCATACGATACCTGTTGGTTGAGCAGGTGATAACCAATATATAGGTTCAACTTGTTGGTAGCCGAAGTAAAGTCGCTGCCGGCTTTAAGCGAATCTTTGAGGGTGTTGAAGTCATTGATTTTGTTGGCCTTGTACACACTGTCGGGTACCGCAAAAAGCGTATAATGATATTTGTATGTTATATTGTTTACAACTGATGAAATTGTGTTCAACATATCCTTGTAACCTGTAGCTTCCACCGCTTGCTTGAAAATGCTATACTCCGGAGATTGTAGTTTTCCCCAAATTGTTTCGGTAACGGGTGTAAGCGTTGTGTTGATAACGTGGATATACGCATTGTTGGTTTTGATCGTTTTTTTAATTGTCGATTCCATGTTAATACGTACGGCACCTCCAATTTCTTCAAACGATGTGGAAAGGTAGTCGCCAGTGGCTGTAGTGTCTGCAATCATACCTTCTTCGAAACTAACTGCACTATACAAAGCTCCTTTGATGATATGGTACTTAACAAGAATTTTGGCATCGTCCATACTCAGTTCGCTTACTTTGCTGACACCCTTCTTTGCAAGATAAGATTGCATAGCATTATTGTCGGGCACAAAGCAGGTATAGTTGGCTGCCAGATTAAGAGTGTTGTATAAATCGGTGTATTTCAGTAATTCTACCCAGGTGGACACGTTGAGCGAATCGGTATTTTCCATATATGAGGCTGCCGGAAGGGCACTCGTATCCTGTAAAAATGTAGAGTCGGCAGCATATGGATCTTTACATGCGTAAAGTGTGCTGACAGCAATAATGATTATATATATGATTTTTTTCATTTTTATATTCTCCTTTCTTTTAGTTGCCTAAGTTGGCATAATACGGATTTTGTACTAAAAGCCTGTTAGCAGTTAGTTCATCAGCAGCGATGGGCATATACCATGCATTATTGTCTTGTAGGATGGCACGGATCATAGAGCTGGTACTTGCCGAGGCTACCTGTAGCACCTGATCAATAAAGTAGTCTTTGAATCCCGCCTCGGGGCGTCCGCCTACACGCATCAGATCAAACCAGTTTTTGCCTTCGCAAAAGAATTCGCGCTGACGTTCGAGCATGATAATTTTCACCATATCCAGTTTTTCGGCTGCTCCGGCTGATACAGTCAGCCCGGCGCGTTTCCGAATTACATTTACCAATTCGGTGCTTTTGGCCATACTTGCCGAATCGCCCTTCATGGCATAGGCTTCGGCTTCCATCAGGTAAATATCCGCTAGTCGATAAATGATCCAGTGCTGGTCAGTTTGCGTTGATGAGTTACGGGCGGTAGCTCCATCAGCTGCTACGCCGATGTATTTCCAAATTTTACTATCGGCAGTAGTGTATGATGCTTTGTTGCCACGAATATCGGTAGGCTCCATCTCGAATACAGATTGCATATATGGTGAAATGTAGTAGTATTTGTTGGTGGAGAACCAGCTGAGCATTGAATTGGTTTGCCCCAACGAATAACTGTATTGAATTTCGAAAATGCTTTCGTTGCTGTTGCCGGGGTAAAAGTTGCTAAACCAGTTTGCACCACCTATCAACCCAACCTGGCCTGAATTAATCACTGCTTCCGATGCAGCAATACATTCATCGTATTTTCCCATCCACAGGTTAATGTCGGATATAAGCGAGTAGATTGCCCATCTTGTTGCCCGCCCTTTTGTGTTGATCGGGTTGTCGTAACTGTTTTCAGGAAATTTTGTTTTTGCTGATTCTAATGCAAAGTTCAGATCCGAAAGGCAGTTTTTCAGAATCTCGTTGCCGTCGGATTTTGCAATAGAGTAGGGGGCTGAATCGTCAACATAGGGAGATGTTACATAAGGTACATCTTTCCAGATGCGCACAAGATAGAAATAAGCCAGTGCGCGCTGGAAATATGCTTCCGATAAATACGAATGCATTACATTCACGTTGAACGAAGCATCGTTTACGGTAGGAGCATATTTGATTACCGAGTTGGCCATATTGATGATGGCATACAATTTATCCCATTGAGCCAATGAGTTGGTTGAAAGAATATCAAACTGACGTAATTTTTGAGCCGCTAATTGACCGGTAGTTCCGGTAGTACTGAAGTAAAGTCCATTTCCACGTGCTTCGCCCCACAACATCAGATATTCCTGTGCATCCCGCATTTTTATGTATCCGGCTCCCAGTACAGCCTCTACATCTTCTTTTGTTTTCCAGTATTGTGCTGTACTTTGGTTGTTTTCGGGCAATACAGTAAGATCGCACGATGATGCAGTACAGGCAATAATGAGCAATGATGCTATATAATGATAGATTTTCATTTCAGTATTGTATTAAAGATTAACATTGAGACCCATCGCAAAACGCATTGGTTTAGGAGTTGCTGCATTATCGATATACATCGGATAAAGTCCGTTTACCATCGTTTGTGATATTTCAGGATCTTGCCCCTGATATTTTGTAAATGTTAGTAAATCGTAGCCTGTCGCATATATTTGCAAGCGTTTGATGTGCATTTTATTGGCTATTTGTTTGGGTAAATCATACTTCACGGTTAGCGTTTTCAAACGTAAAAAGGAAGCGTCTTCCAGGAAGCGGTCAGATCCGAGATCGTTGTAGCCACGTTTGTAAAGTGCTCTTGGAATCACTGTAGGGTCGCCTTCTTTTCTCCAACGTCCCAATACAGCAGTACTCTGGTTATCATTGCCGTACATGAATTCATTGTTCATGCGTACTGCATTGATCACTTTTTGACCTGCACGACCATGGAAGCTGGCAACTAATCCTACGTTTTTATAGGTAAGGTTAAAACCAAATCCACCAATGAATAGAGGGTTTGAGTTGCCAATATATACAATATCGTATTTATTGATAACTCCGTCATGATTCATGTCAGCATATTTAGCATCACCGGGATACACTTTTACTGTTCCGTTTTTCATTACCACGGGGTTGCCGTTAATGTCGTTGATCGTTTTTCCATTGCCGTCTTTAGCATATGTTTCAGCTATATTTTGATATACACCAAGGCATTTGTATCCGTAGAATGATCCTAAAGGTTCCCCTGTGCTTAATTTATATGCATAGGATTTGTTATCAAACGTATAGTTCATATCCAGTTTGTTCTCAGGAAGTTCGAGAATCTCGTTGCGGTTTTGCGAGATGTTGAAATTCAGACTCAGTTTCCAGTCTTTTGATTTAAATACATTTGCATCGGCACTGAACTCCCAGCCCTGATTGCTCATTTTACCTGAGTTGTAATATTTTACTTTGCCAAAACCGGTGCTGCTTGGTAAGTCAATATCTTTCTGCAACATATTGTCTGTGACTTTCTTATAATAATCAATAGACAAGTTTAAACGGCTATCCAATAATCCCACATCTATACCTAAGTTGCTTTGCGACACTGTTTC
>JBJOOU010000027.1:0-3357 GCA_046051105.1 Bacteroidota bacterium | reverse complement strand
CAATCCTCGCCGATATTTTTACACGAGGATATGACCAAGGTGGGTCAACAATAACCCAGCAGGTAATAAAAAATTCCGTATTGACGACGGATAAAACGATCACCCGAAAATTAAAAGAGTGGGTACTTGCCATTAAGCTCGAACGGATCCTTACTAAAGACGAGATTCTTTCAATTTACTTAAACGAGACGTCTTATGGAGGAAATATTTTCGGCGTCGAAGAAGCTTCTAAAGCTTTTTTTGGAAAAGATGCAAAAGACCTCACGCTCGGCGAATCAGCATATATTGCCGCCCTTCCCCAGGCACCGAGTCTCTATTCTCCGTACGGACAAAATAAAAAACTCCTTGATGCGCGGCAAAAGTTAGTTTTGAGACGAATGCTTGAAAATAAGCTTATTTCTCAAGACGAATACACCACTGCAATTGCCGAAAAAATAACATTCCTTGCAAAAAACACATCAAATATTCGTGCTCCCCACTTCTCTTTATACGTCCGAAACTATCTTGAACAAAAATACGGAGAAGAGACGGTGCTTAATGGAGGGCTTAAGGTTATTACGACCCTTAACTACGACTTGCAGCAAAAAATGGAGTCAGTGGTTTCTGATTTTGGCCCCCGCATCGCAGACCAGTTTGGTGCGAGCAATACTGCAATGGTGGGTATCGACCCGAAGACAGGTGACTTACTTGCACTCGTTGGCTCTCGTGATTACTACAACAACGCAATTGATGGAAATTTTAATATTGCCACTGCGTATCGCCAGCCAGGCTCCACATTTAAACCTTTCGTGTACGCAACACTTTTTGAAAAAGGATTTACTCCGGATACCGTTCTTTTTGATGTAAAAACGGAGTTCTCTACGGAATGTACCCCTGAAGGAAAACCAAAAGATGTCACCGCTTCGACATCAATATGCTATTCCCCAAATGATTACGATGATATCTTTGAGGGACCGCTTAGTATACGAACCGCTCTCGCACAATCACGAAACATACCTGCTGTAAAAGCGCTCTATTTAGCTGGTATTTCTGATTCTATACGAACCGCAGAAGCAATGGGTATTACTAGCCTCAATGATCCGAATCGATACGGCCTTACACTCGTTCTTGGTGGTGGAGAAGTTTCTTTACTTGAAATGACAAGTGCGTATGGTGTATTTGCAAATGATGGGGTCCGAAATCCATATCGTTCAATACTTCAAGTGCAGGACAAGGCGGGAAACATTCTCGAGCAAGCAGCAACATCATCAATCCAAGCAATTCCTTCAAAAAATGCACGTCAAATAAATGACATTCTTTCCGATACAAATCCAAACGTGAGAATGGCGAGCCTTGCACAGCTCATACAGCCAATGGGCCGCCCTGTGGCTATTAAAACAGGTACTACAAACGACTATAGAGATGTGTGGGCTATCGGATACACTCCAAACCTCGTCGTCGGTGCGTGGGCAGGACGAAACAATAACACTCCTATGGAAAAGAAAGTTGCCGGACTCATTATTGCTCCGCTCTGGGGTGCGTTTATGAGTAAAGCGCTTCCAACACTTCCTGTAGAACGCTTCCCCGCTCCCGACCCAACTCCATTTGATGCAAAACCTGTATTAAGGGGTGTCTGGCAAGGAGGTGTTTCTTATAAAACCGATACAGTGTCAGGTAAAGTCGCAACACAATACACACCGCAAGAACTTCAAAAGGAGGTTGTATTTCCAAGTGTTCATTCCATTCTAAATTGGGTAGATAAAACAAATCCATTAGGACCGGTTCCACAACACCCTGAAAATGATTCTCAATACACTTATTGGGAATACGGTGTCCGAGCGTGGTTTACTGAATGGCAAAAGACGCATCCTAATTTTAAAGAAGTAACCCCTGATCAAATGGTGATACCGACTGCGACGGACGATGTTCACACCCTTGAAAACAGCCCACAAATAACAATAGTGAATGCAAAAGACGGTGATACTGTAGGAATCAATGACCGTGTAACCATTCAATATTCAACAAAAGGAAAATATCCCCTTCAAAAAGCAGAACTCTATGTAAATAATAAATACATTTCAACTGACTCTTCAAATTCAGGTGTGATTAACTTTGTTCCGAGCGACGTTGGAGGAATAGACTCTGACGCCATCATTAAAATAGTGGTATATGATTCCGTTCTCAATAAAGGAATTGCGACAGTAGACCTTACTGTACGTCAGTAATAATCATACCAGGCATACTTCCCCGAAGCGTGTCGAGTATTGCTGTTTTCTTTATAAATATCTGGCTTTTAAGGGATGGGCTTCCTTTTATTCGGATTATTTTATTAAGAAATTCAATATCTTTTAGATCGATAGTTGCTCCAGTATGTTCTTTTATCGCATTAACTATCTTTTCACGTACAACAAACTCTTTAAGTGCTACATTTTTAAACTTATCGAAAAAATTACCTATATTAAACATAACCTATCGGTTCATTGGCATTACGAGGTAGGTGAAGCTTGAATCTGATACTGGACGAATAATAAGAGGTCTATTAAGGCCACTGAAATGAAGGGAGATACTGTCTGCGTCTATTGATTGGAAACAATCAACGATATAGCGATAGTTAAAATTTATCTCGACGTCGTCCCCTGTTATTGCGGCATCTATTTTTTGAACGGTTTCTCCAATGTCGTTATTTTTTGTTTTTATTTCAAACATCTTCTTCGAAGGAAGGATCTTGAAGTTAACTTGATTAAATTTATCTGAAAAAATATGTGAAAGTTTTAGGCTGTTTATGAAGTCTTGCTTGAGAACTACAACTTCTGTTTTAAAATCTTTCGGAATGATTTGTCCGTAATCCGGAAATACACCATCTATCACGCGTGAAATAAGGTGAACCCCGTGAAAATTAAATGAAATTTGGTTTTTATTGAGTTCTACAGTTATCTCTTCTCGAACTCCATCAAGTATTTTTATAATTTCAGGTATATTCTTAAAAGGTATGAGGATCTGGCCAAAATCCTTATCTTTTTTAACCAATACCTTCTTTTCGGCAAGGCGGAATGAGTCTGTCGCTGCAAAAACAATATATTGACCTTCACAATAAATATACACACTTGAAAGTTCGGGTTTTATTCCAGAAACAGATGCGCTGTACCAAACAGCTTTTAAACCTTTTGTAAATTCATCTGCAGTGGCCGTAAAACTCTTGCCGTCGATAATTTTAGGAATATTAGGGAACTCATCAGGTGGCATTGTTTTAATCGTTCCTGTGGTGTTTTTAGTTGAAATGGAGAGGTTACCTGGGGTAGCTTCGTTTGTACTAAGCTTTATTGTTTTTTCATCACCATGAATACCTGAGATAAAAGAACTTATAACTGATGCTGGAAT
>JBJOOU010000026.1:0-39276 GCA_046051105.1 Bacteroidota bacterium | reverse complement strand
CCAGGAAGTCATTAACTGCACCACTATTTTGAATATCTTTATCAAACTGTAATTCAAAAATACTTTCGGTAGAATTGCCCGTATAGAATACATCCGCAAGGTAATTCTCGGACGACACCAGTTTCAATTTATTATCCGCCAATACCTCCGAACAAACATCTGCACACTGCTGGTACTGTTGATCCCAAAGATAAACATCAGCCAAAAGTGCATTTACTCCATTCATTGTAAATCTTCCCTTATTGTAAGCCCCACGGTTGTAGTCCGCACGAATATATTGTTTGGCATATAGCAGATCGGCAATAATTTGATCAAGCACCTGACGTTCTGTGGCTTTACCCACAAAATAGTTTTGTCCATCGCTAATGCTTGGTTCCACCACCAAAGGCACATCCCTGAAAGTTCTTACCAGATAAAAGTAACACAGTGCACGGATCGCTTTCGCCTCGGCCTCCATACTATGTAGTTTGCTGATTGAGAATTTTGGATCCTTATCGACTACTCCGGGAGCATAATGCAGAAAAGTATTGCAATAATTTATTACGCTATAAAATGAACCCCAGTTAGCCCAAACATTCGTTGGAGTAATAGCCACATTAAGCATACGGACTAAATCAAGGTCAGCGCCTGAAACATTACCCTGAACTACTTCGTCAGAGCGGACTTCTCCCCACACGATC
This sequence comes from Bacteroidota bacterium, assembly GCA_046051105.1. GTDB lineage: Bacteria > Bacteroidota > Bacteroidia > Bacteroidales > Paludibacteraceae > Paludibacter. Next base: position 38,596 of record JBJOOU010000026.1, on the reverse strand, counting down.
ATTCGATTGACATTATCATCGAGGCTAAGTGACCGGTAACACGACGACAAAACGGCTGTAGCCTGTGCTTCTGTTTGCCAGTAGTCTTCCAACACCATCTCATTTTCAGGTCTTATATCCAAAAAACCTGAGCAACTCTGAAGCCCGGTTAAAGCAAACAAGGCCACCAATAGATATATTAATTTCTTTTTCATTGCTATCCAAATATTACAATCCAACAGTTAAACCAAAAGTCATCTCCCGGGCACGAGGAGTTTGCCCATAGTCCTTACTAACCCCAAAAGAGCCATACCCAACTTCCGGATCCACACCTGTATATTTTGTCAACACAAGCAGGTTATTCAATGTCATATAAGCACTTACACGATCTAAATGAAGCTTTTTCAACGGTTTTTTCGGTACGTTATATGCAAAAGTCAGGTACTTGAAGCGAAGGAAAGAACCGTCTTCAACGTATCTGTCACTTCCCAGCCAATTGTAACCATATCCGTACAAAGCACGTGGTATAGTGGTAACATCACCATCTTTCCTCCAACGCCAGTTAACAGCCACACTTTGGTTGCTGGCGGTGTACATATTCTCGGCATTCATTCGGGCTGCATTTACAATTTTATTACCCACACGGAAATTAAAGAACATTGTACAAGAGAAATTCAAGTACCTGAAAGTAGGCCCAAAACCTCCATTAAACAATGGATTGGAATTGCCTAAATATACAATATCCAGCTCATCAATGTTACCATCGTGATTTACATCTTCGTACTTAGCATCTCCCCCTCTGAATGCATATTCGTTGGTTTTACCATAAGCAAACATCATTCGTTTGGGTTCTCCTTTTTCGTCCAGAATTACTTTTCCTGCTGCATTTCGTGCAACCGGTGCATCATCATGCGAACCAGCCTTGTATTTATCGTATTGATATACTCCTTTGTATCTGAAACCATAGATCGCACCATAAGAATTACCATTCTGTAAATGAGTAAGATAAGTTCCATTCTGATAATCATATTCTTCATTAAACATCTTCAAGATATTGTCTTCCAGATGTACTATTTGATTGACTGAGTTGGCAATATTAAATCTGAAATCGATAGTCAATGTCTTTGAATGGTACAGTTTATTCGCGTAAATATTCACTTCCCAGCCTTTATTGTCCATCGTTCCTGAGTTTTGATAGGTCAAAACTGAATAACCAGATGAGTTCGGAATACGAACATCTTTAAACAACTGATCAGTGGTACGTTTGGTATAAAAGTTCAAATCCAACTGGATTCTGTCATCAAATAAACCAACATCACATCCGTAGTTAAACGATGAAGTTTTTTCCCAACTCAGGTTTTGCAACTGTAACGACAAAGGTCTTGTCGATGGTAAGTCGATGTACCGTCCAAAGTCACCATATCGGCTAAAATGTAGATATTCATAGCTGGGCTGATTACCTGCTATCCCCCATCCCGGACGGAAGGCCAGCATACTTAACCATTTTTTTGTACCTTTCATAAAGTCCTCATCAGAGGCAATCCACTTCAACGATATACCAGGAAAATTACCCCACTTCTTTCCATTTCCAAATTTGGTACTCCCATCACGACGTAAAGTAGTGGAAATTATATACTTAGATTTATAAGAATAATGTGCACGTGCCAAAAGCCCTAATGAAGTCCAGTGAGCTCTATAGGTATCACCTCTGGTCAGATAGCCTGGATTAGAGGGATCTGCTGCATAAGCTGAGGGACTATTATAAGTGTTTAAATACTGATCGGAAGAACGGCCTTCGGTAGACTGAAATGAACCGTAGAGTAACAGGTAATGGTCTTTATTCTCAAACTTAGGCTCCCATGAAATATTATTGTCTGTCTGGATAGTAACCTGCTCGTTATCATACCCCTTCAGATTATTGAAATGGATATCTCCCGCAGACATGCTGGTCAAATCGGCTGGCAAAAACATCGTTGTTTTATCATTGTTGATATCAAACGACACATACATATTATATTTCAGCATTTGTTCGTTAGGATCCATAAGGTCATACTGCAATCTGAAAGTAGGCAATATTCTGTAGTTCGATTGAATATTTTTTGCACGCAAAGCCAGTTCAACCGGATTGACCAAAAGCCTCTGATCGCCGCTAATGTTGGATGAGCTTGGGATTGTATAAAACGCAGAAGTATTAGCACCTTCCGAATCTTGCTTATAGATACTCAGGTTAGGCATTTTACCATAAGCGATGCCCAGTATCGACATATCTTCGTTTGGCGAGTCGCCCCTTCCCGGCGTATTACCGCCAGTGAAATCATATACGTAATTCTTATTATTCTTTGAATAGGTATAGGACATCTCGGTAATAAATTTCAATCGGTCGGACACACGATATTCCCAATAAGCTCTTGACGATAATCTACGATATTGCTGACCGATAATCGTTCCATTTTGATTTAAAAAGCCACCTGAAATACGATAAGTTGCCCGTTCGCCACCGCCCGATAAAGTAAGATAATGGTCGTTGATATTCCCAACTTGGGTTACTGCCTTCACCCAGTCGGTATTATTATTAAACTGCTCGAATTCACTGAATGATTTGTTGTAATTGTACTCATCAAAGTTGCCTGCATTTTGATTCTGAGCGGGATTAAAGTACGCCTGCTTCATCAACATGGTATAATCATCGCCATTAAGCATATTCATCCCCTTGGGCTGTATCGTACCTGTGTATCTGTACGAATATTCCACCTTGGTGGGTCCTGTATATCCTTTTTTTGTGGTAATCATAATCACACCGTTAGCCCCTTTAGATCCCCATACAGCGGACGCTGCAGCATCTTTCAATACGCTGATTTCCTGAATATCATCAGGGTTAATGCTTAGCATATTGGCAAATTGCTCAGTATTAGAGTTGGCATAATCGAAATTTTGAGACACCTGCATTTCGTAGGGAACACCGTTCAAAACAATCAAAGGCTGGTTATTTCCGTTGATAGAACTTGCTCCTCGTATACGCATTGACGAACCACTACCTGCGTCGCCTGAGTTGGCTACAATATCCAAACCGGCAATACGTCCCTGCAATGCTTCATCGACTGAAGAAACCTGAAGCCCTTCCATCTCTTTCATATCGATGGATTGTATGGCTGTTGCAATTTCGCGTTTGGGGATACTAAAACCACCTTCGCTATGTTTCTTTGTGGCCGTCACAACCAGTTCGTTCAGGTTCTGGCTATTCTCAGCCAGCAAAACATCAATTTTCCGTTGTGTGTCAATTTTTCGCGACTGGCTGATATAGCCGGTATAAGTAAAAGTAAGTTTATTGGCAGGATTTTTTACTTTTATGATGTAATGTCCGTTAATATCGGTGATCGTTACGGTTACAACTCTGTTGGTGGGATCAATTTCTTTTACATTTACACCAATAAGCGCACCGTCTGATTTAGACGTAACAGTACCCTGAACAACTACATCGCCTGATTTCTGCGCTTTTATGCCACTTGCAACACAGCTAAAGCAAGCAATGAGTATTATTAGTTTGTGTAGTCTCATACGAAAACTATTTATTTTTAATCTAAAACAATTCTGTTATTATTGAAAATCCAGCACTTTATCTATCTGATGAATAACAGCAGTAGACGAGGTATAAATAAGTGAGTTTGAGTAATCAGTACCTGAGCCGGTGCCATCAATATTCTTATAGGTTGATGGTTTATTATTAAACACATAATCGCGTGTAAGGATATTATACAAACCATTGACAGTAAGTATATTTACTTTGTGATTGGCTTCCGTGGTAAGAGTAATTCCACCCGGTGTACAATCTACTCCAATTTTATAGTACTTATTTTTAAATGTTCCAAAATGGGTTACAACATCATCTTTTTTCATAGTTGCCGATTGGTAAACGGCATTACTGGTTTGATTATCCACAAATACAGAATTATCCTGAAAATGGTAGCGCACAAATCGCTCAAGATTGGCAATAGCATTAGCTCTTGCTGTCGCATCTGTCATCGCATTTATCATATCCCACGACGCAATAACTCCCGATTGGATAGCTTTATCAATCGCTTCGTTAGTAGGCACATATACAGTATAATTGAAAGTATTGAAGAATTTCACATTATAATCAATACCGTAATAGTTCTGTTTGTTTACGAACATTACAGATGAACTGGTAGGTGGGAAGCCTAGCATCAGTTGAAAGAACGAACTGAATTCTGGCGTTTCGCTCAGTACTTTATAAACGGACTTAACCGGCGATTGTATCGGCTTATCGATAAAATAAGTAGTACCGTTGGACTGTGTGTATGCTTTAGTAACATTCGCTTTTTCGTTCATAGACATGTTGCCACCTCCCTGAATTTTCATATCCTTGCCTACACCTTCTACTTTCAGTGCAACATTCCCCTTAGTTATATAATATTGTCTTCCCGACTCTACATTGCCTACTACAACATGGTTGTTTAGTAAGTCGAGCATACGATTCACAATAAAAGAAGAACTCTTAATAAATCCAACCGAATCGCTCAACTGATTAGTTGTTTTATTATACCGGTATACAGTAGCTTGCACACTCGACGATTTGGTATCATACCAAAACTTGAGAGCACCAGGGACATCTTTTGCCAGAGAAATCGGGTCGATATATTTTTCAAAGAACTCGTCTGTTGGCACAAAAAAGCTATAGCGGCTTACCATAGAGTTGAGATAAAGGCGGAAATCATTCTGAAGAATAGCCCATTTCCAAATTTTGGTTTTATTTTCAGTCGCCACATCATTACCACTCAACAGCACAGGTCCGTAAACCGACACAAAATCATCAGGAGGATATACCTTATTGGTTTCGTAAACAACTCCATTGGTTCCCATATAGGTTTTCACAATATCGTCCTTCACTACCGGAACCGGCGAGTTGTCCTCGTCAGCCATTGTCGAAAACTTACTTGGCACCGATTCAATCAAAGAAGTACGCATATGATGCTTGATAAACAAGGGTAATACTTCGAAAGGTACATTATCCCAGCTTCCAAATCGATCTTTAAGAACTGCTCCGATGGAAGAATTGAAATAGGCCTGCATAGCCTCATTTGTTGGCACAAAAAAAGCTGCCATATCCGATTCAAGCGCATTTCCACTAGAAGTACGAGTATAACTATTCCATCCCGGATCAAAAGGCAGTAACATATCAGGAGTCAAAGCCTGTTTATTAGGTGTAGTCATGTATGCGCCTCCAGTTCCACCTAATTTCGCAAAATACCTTTTTATAAAAATCGAGTCGGTAAACTCCGGATGCGATATTCGATACAGTGTTGTATACGCATTATCATAAGCTGGCACGCTAAAACGCTCCAAAAGGGAAGAGAAAATGCTACTTTGCTTACTATTGAAAATATAATCCGCCATATTCATTGGTGGAGTAAGAACACTTCCCAACAGATTCAAATAACCATTTTTACAAGTGATATCACGTTTAATGATTTTGTTTTGAAAAATATGTGCATCGTCTTCCACACGGGTTTTTCCGGTAAGAATTTCAAAATCTTGATCCGTAATTTGAGACTGGTCCATATGCTTTTGGGTAAAACACATCATCGTAAGTGCTGTGTTGTCTTTTAGCAAATGGATACCTTTCGTTTTATAAAACTGCCAATAAGCTGTATTGGGTAACCTATCTCCATATTCGTATGGTACAGAATCCAATACCGAAACAGCAGTTTCCCGTCTGAAGGCGGCTCCTTCTTTAAGTCCTCCGTTGTAATAACTTGAAAGCATGCCCACCAGGTAAGCATTATTTATCATTCCAAAGTTCATAATCAGCTTCTTTTGAGCAAGCGTGAACTGATCATAACTTTTTACTCCCCAGGGGTTGTTCTTATAGAATTCATTAAAAGCCGAATCGTTGGCTACAAACAATGTCTTGCTACCGGTTTTGCTAAGCACTTCAGTATAATCAAGTTCTTCCACCAATTTTGTATAGTTTGTAAAATGACCATCTGTTTTCAAATAATTATAAATGCTCGCACCTAACCAATCAGGCTCCTCATTATCCAGCGTGTAGGTATCACAGGACACGAAAAGAAAGCCACCAACCACGATACCCAGGAACAACCTGATACAACGGTAAAACATTCTCTTTGTCAGAATCTTCATTATATATAAATTTTATGTATTTTCAATTTTGGGGCTGAAACACAATAGCGTTTCATATACTCCAGTATCTTTTAAACACTGAACATGTATTGAACAAAAAAGCGGAAACCAACAATGCAAAAAAAAGTACTGCTGGTAATATGTCATCATTCAGGAATCTGAAAGATGGAAGTAGTGTGTTTTTTCATTCATATTCTGCTACTAAAAATAGTAGTTGATTTAGTATGCAATTCTTTTAAGGCTAATTACTTTTTATAAAAAACATGAACCTCACATGCCATCTACATGTTTGCAAAAACTCAGATGATAATATATGTGAGAACTATCCTGAACGATCTCAAGACCATGCGCTGGCATTAGTCATAGAATATCTAATAAAAAATGGATAGAAATAATTTACAGAGAAATATACAGAGGCTGCCAGAGCGCAGCCTCTGTATGAAGTATTGAGAGTTCGAAGGGCTATTTCACAATTTTCCGATAACCTGTTTTTCCATCAACAGTTATACGCACTACGTACATACCTGCAGGTAATGTAGCGGCCATTACTTTACGATTTCTACCAGCAATTGAAGTAAATCTCTCGTTTGAAATCATAGCTCCTTGCATGCTATACACTGCAAGCTGAGCACCCGTTTCTGTTTGAGCATCAAATTCAGCTACAATCTGGTTGTTCTGCACATACAGATTTTTAAACATATCGTGTACCGGAACTACTGCCGAAATTGTATCTACACGATAAAGTTCCCAGTTGTCGATATAACCTCTTTTACCCTTCAACGCATAGTTATTAAAGTACAAACCATAATTTGAACTCAATGTTGCTCCGGTATTAAACTCGAAGTTCATTTCTTTCCATACACCTAAGGTATTTACGGTGTCTACAATATCAGCAGTGCCAATACCAAACACACCCATCTGGAAGTTGCCAGACAATGTTTTTACCATGGCACGGGCACGATATTTTGTATTCACAACTAATTTTCCAAGAAGAGGAACATCAATTGAACCCGATGCATCAATCAAACCACTACGTGCACCACAATAAGCAGAGTCTACATTTTGATAAGAAGACTTAGTTCCCCAACCACCAAACACACTAAGGTCATTCATATATGGATCCGGAACGATGTTTACACGATCTGTATAAAGAGGAGTGAAACATGCTTTGCTGGAGGTAGTCAATGTTCTAACAGGCATTTCTACTTTGGCATCACCACTTGCCAGGGTAATTTTACCGTTTACTGCAGTTGTACCATCCCAGGTCAGGGTAATAGTGTCTGCAGCCGCTGCTTCCGGCAACGTTGCTTTTGACATGGTAATACCAGCAGGAGCGGTTACTACGATTGGAGAAGTAAGATTTGCGGCAGTAACAGAGAATGTTTGTTTGTTCGCACAGTCTTTGTCAAAAGAGAATTCAGTTGCTGTAGTCGTAATTATCTGGTCGATGGCAAGATACATTTCCCAGTTATCAATATAACCTAATTTTGCACTACAACCATAGTTATTGAAGAACATACCTTGTGTTGTACCAAGGGTAGGGCCGGTCGTAAAGGTAAAGTTAAGCGGCATCCACTCTCCTTTGGTATCAATCACATTATTCAAGTCACCTTTTGAAGAATCATACCCCCAAACACCAATCTGACAGGTACCTTCAATGGTTTTCACCATTGCTTTTACGCGGTAAGTTGTATTAGGTTGCAATAAACCAGTAAGTATATAATCCAACGAACCGCTACCGGTAGAAGTACCATTACCTACAGCCATAGATGCTGCACCACAATATACATTTTCAGGATGATTAAAGATCGTTTGCAAGTTTCTGGTACCCCAACCTCCAAAGGCAGCAAGAGTAGTCAAACCTGGCTCTGAAATCATATTATCATATATACCATCATACAATGGTTGAAAGCATTGGCTATCATCTGCTGTTTTTACAGCCAGTTTCACTTTTGTAGTTCCGCTAGCCAAAGTAATCGAATCATTTACCGGAGAAGAACCACTGTAAATTACGGTTACAGGCACAATAGAGTTAGCTGCAATAGTAGTAGGGCTTACAGTTATACCTGCTGGTGCTGTTACTTTAATATCGCTTGAAAGATTCAAACTACTAACCGAAAATTGTTCAGCCGGATAGTGCGAATCAAAAACAAATGAAGTTGTAGATGGATTGATGACGGCTAATTGTTCTGGTCCTTTGTTGTAAAGATACAAGATATTAGCATCAGTCAATGCTTTATTATAAATACTGAATTTATGAATTGCACCTTTCCAGGTGGGGTCACCGGTATAACCACCTTTACACAAATACGCAAACTGCGTACCCAAAGCTGCTATTCCGTTAGATCCGGTGTAGGTTGCAGTTCCAACAACCGCTCCGTCTACATACAGAGTCATTCCGGTTGCAGTCATTGTCAATACAAGCTGGTGTGGGTTCGTATCATCCACTTTTCCGGCTGCGCGATCGATACCATTCTCAGCTTCCCAAGGCTTCGAAGTATTACCACATGAGATGGCAGCGCGGGTTGACGAACATCCGGCCGGAGTTACAAACACATAGTCGGTTCCCATTGTACCGGTTGTGTTACCAAAATAGTTCAACATATTACAACCCGAATTTCCTCCTTTTGAGGTAAACCAGGTTTCAAATGTTACTTCAGGATAGGTATTAATTCCGATAGTTGCAGCAGGCAAATCGAGATAACCACCAGCTGTTGTGTTCAACGCATTGTTCGACACAGTGGCACCGCCCATTAAGGTACCGTTGGCACCCGCTACAATGTCATTAGCAGTACCATCATCAAAAGTCCACTGATGCGTCAGGTTAGTAATACCAGGATTCTCCTGTGCTACCGAACGTCCGCTTATGCTTAATGCCATCAGCATGCATAAGAAAAAGTAAGATTTCTTCATACAAAAATAATTTAAGAATAAATACTAATGAATCATATCCAATGTTCCAAAATGATTCCTTTAAAAAAACAAGTTTCGGAGTTTATAGTTCAATTTTCTTTAAGTGTAATTATTACACATAAAAACAAAACATACAAACTTTGGATGCAGCAAAGATAAAGCATAGAAGATGCATATTCTTTCCATAAAATATCCGAAAAAGTGGACATTTCATCAAACTGGGTGGACAAAAAAATACACATCCCCCAGCCTGTTCCAATAAGATGTTTTAAAACACATTACGGTTAATCTTACGAAAAAACTTCACTTCTATCCTATTGACTTTTCTTCCCCCAAATAGAAAGTCCGCTCGAATTTAGCCCGGAATAAACTATGGTAGCTACACGTGGCGAGGCCTCCCAGTCAAGCTCACGTTGCACCTTTACTTTGTATGCGCCAATGGTAAGCGTATTGGTACTGGCGTTAAACCTCCAGGTACCTGTAATAGCACCTGAAGCAACATAATTTGCGGCAAGCGTTAAAGTAGTTGACGTTTGTTGTGTTCCAGCACTATAAGTCAACACAATATGTTCCCAGTTACCCACCAAATCATTATCACATATCTGAGCTTGTGGTACATTAGCGTACCGCTCGGGCAATACCACCGGCCATCCATCATCCGTCCACACAATTTTACGCACATGCCCCATCATAATGGCATTGCTATAGGCATTTCCATTTGTATTGGCCGGAAGTCGCGCCTGCGAAGTATAATACCATTGCCCTGTTGCTTCATCCTGATACACACAGCAATGCGAAAATCCAACCCACCCGGAATGATTATTAAACTTATAGGGATGGGTTATTATCGGGAAACATTCGCCTCCGGTGGTAATATTGGTACCATTATAACCGACAAATGGTCCTGTAATTGATCGCGAACGACATACCCGCGTGTTGTATCTCACCGACAATTCATCGTAGGCCAAAAACAAATAATAATAGCCGGTTTGTGCATTGTATATTATTTCCGGTCCTTCCTGCCCTTGCCAGCGATTGGCGGTACTGTTAGCTCTTCGCGCAATAAGGGTGCCGTAATTAGCCAGACTTGTCAGTTTATTCATCGGCTTTCCGGTGGCCGAATCAAGTTGAAGCTCCACCACACCGCAATGCCATGAACCATAAATGAGCCAATGTTGCCTTTCGGGCGTTACAATATAAGTGGGATCAATAGCATTCCATTTAAAATAAGCACTCCAGTCGGTGGTATAACTCGACCGGTACCAGGGCGGCGTACCAGTAGTTTTATCACTGACGGAACTTACCACATACCCTTTATCTACCCATTTATTAGTAGCCAAATCAGAACACTCCATCATACCGATAAAAGCACGCTCGGTCCAGGTATTGTCAAAATTGGCTGATGTATTTTGCAAACCGTTACCAATAAAATTATCAAGAATCACGCTATAATACATGCGATAAATATTCCCTACTTTCCGCACACAGGGAGCCCAATAGCCATAATAGGGAGTGGTAATAGCTGTGAGTCCCAAACGGGCACGAATGGCATTCACCGAGTCTTTGATCCAGGTGGGAGGAGTCTGGCTCATGGCGCTGCCGGCATAATACCAATTCACCAAATCGGTAGAAAATTTATAGGGGAAATGCCCGTACCCACTTAATGCATTGCCGTAAGAGGCATCGGTTCCGTACATATACCAGGTGTTGCCACACTTTACAATACTGGGGTCATGCACATTAGCCAGGTTCCATTTCAGGCGGTTGGCATAACTTGAAATAGAAGAATAATCATCAGCATAAGTTGGCGCGGTATACGATGGCGTCGTTTCTGATGCAAATTTCATGCTATCAACCGATGCCACAGTAACGGTGGTTGTAGTGGCATCCGACTGATAAATAGTAAGATTTGTATTACTATTGCCTAACTTTATACTATCCACCGCCGAAGTGAGATAGCCCAACAACGATCCGTTGGTGCGGTAAATATAAATCTTGTCTTGCGCAAAGAGTGCAACCAGGCAAACCAGCGCCGTCAGGGAGATGAGTGTTTTCTTTTTCATTCACGTATCAACTTTAATACACTTCCATTAATCATTACCAAATAGATACCTTTGGATAAACTTTGTACATCTACCGCATCGTTTGTATCGCTGAGTTTTTGCTGGATGAGCACTTTCCCATCCAATGAACTAACCACCACCCGGTAGCTCTGCGACTCGGCTAAGTTGCGAAATCGAATCTGAGAAACAGCCGGATTGGGATAAAACTGAACATCGGATGATCGATCATAAACGGAGGGTGACGCGGAAAGAATGCCAAAACTCATTTTCTGGATATTGGCTACAGCAAAAACGACCTGCGAGAGATCTGTTTTCTTCACCTGCATATTTCCCGAACTGAAAGTGATGCGACTGATTTGGCTCAGCGCAACCGAGCTGGTAGTAGCATCTGTAGCCCGAACAATCAGGCTATTTTGTGCAACGAGCGCTTGCATCAGTGTGCAAGCAAAAAAGACCAAGAGAATGGATGCTGATTTTTTCATGAATTATATCTGTGCATCAATAGTCTGATTGATCTATTGATGGCTTTACGATACAAAGATATACATGAAAATCATCAGGCAAGTGGACAAAAACAGAATGCAAGTGGATATTTCTCACTTTTTAGCCACCATATGAACTTCAATTGATTTTATTTTCGGTTCACCGGATGGCTAAAAAGCAAGTGCGTACCTTGCCTAACCACAAACATGTCATAGGCTTTTGAACTCACAAAGTTAAGCACGAAAGCGCAAACAAATCCGGCAATAACATCGATCACGAAGTGAGCCTGAATGTATACTGTAGCAAACACCAGTGCGATATAAAGCGGCAAAATCATAAAGCCTGCAATATATTTTCGTTTATCAAAAAGCATGATCATTATCAGCGTAGAAATACCCACATGCGAACTTGGGAATGCCGCCGTAGGCCGTTCGCCTACCTTTTGTGTATACTCTACCATTTGCTGAAAAATTCCGGATACGTTACAGTTTTCAATACTCACCGAGTGATTATTGAAATAGTCACCAATACGTGGAAACACACCTGACATTGCCGCCTTTTCGCCAATAACGGTAAAATAATATTGAGGGCCGGAAGTTGGGAAGAGAATATAGATTAGATAAAACACAAAGAACGAAAACATGAGCTTAAAAAAAAACTTTTCAAAATAAAATCGCTCTTTGAACAGAAAAATAAGACTGCTGCCAATAATCAACGGATAATAAGAAAAGTAACCCAAATTGAATATCTCGCACAACCAGGCCTGAGGGAAAGTTTTTGCAAACAGGATGGCTGGCTGACAACCAAACACATACTGCTCCCACACCGAAAGAATATGATCACAATTAGGCAAATGGCGATTAAACTCATACGTTTCAGGATACCAATACGACAGAAGGGCACCTACAAAAAGAAAGCGTACAAATCGAATAAACTTCAGATTAAATTTAGAGCTCAAATATGTCAGACCAAAAATCACACACAAAATAAGGGTCCTGGCATGGATCAGTTTTTGAACAGGATAAGACTCAAAGCGCATACACAGCAATATCAGCCATGTAATAAGAATATAAGCGATGGTTATTTTCTCAGCTGCGTAAAAATGGAATCTGGATTTTATCGACATTTGCTAAACAAGTATATAGGAAGACACAACTGACAATCAACTCACAAGAACTGTTCCTCACAAACAGCTGTATCCGGAATAATGCTAATTCTGAAGTTTGCAAAGATACTACAATTATATGACAGCACACTATTTCTTTTACATTTATTCATTTCGGAGTAAATTCTGCCAAAACAATACAAATCCGATTTGAAGAACAATATAACTGTATTAATCACAGTGATATCAACTCCTTAAAGACTACACGCCGAAAGACATCTGTTAGATCAAATTTTAAAACTTCCTACTAACAAACGAACAGATCACTCATTTATTTCACAAGCGAATAGTCAACAATCCAAACAAATCTACCACAATCGACTACCACATCAGTAATCTATTCAAAAATATCCACCTTGAATAGCAACCTATCCTCTTTGTGAACGATTATTTTTTTCTAATTTCGTAACCAGAGATATTACACCCATGAAAAAACGCCTCATTTACATATTTCTGGGACTAAGCCTGAATCTGTTCACTCAGGCCGTTCCCTACAAAATCAGCTATCTGACTGCTGACAACGGACTTTCGCGCAACCTGGTGGATTGCATCTTTAAAGATTCGCGCGGCTTTATCTGGTTCGGTACCAGCAAAGGGATCGATCGCTACGATGGCTACGAATTTGTACATTTCGACAGTCGAAATCTGATCAACAATTTACCCAACGACAATGTCCATTGCATCGAAGAGGACAGCAATGGCGATATATGGATTGGTACCGAAAATGGTCTGTTCCTGATGAAATACAAAACCGGCGAGATTCTCAACATCAGCAAAAAACTGGGATTACGTCCGGGATTTGCCAACCATCAAATTATCTTCATCAGCAAGGACGACCAAAACAACCTGTGGATTGGCCACAACGCGGGACTTTCCAAGATCAGTTTCAATGGCAGCGAAATTACAGAAGTAGAAATCTTTCATTCTCAATCGGGAGTAAGCGGGTGTGTTTTTTACAATGGCAACATCCTGATTAGTCGCGACAACGAAGTATTACGTCTGATTAAAACCAATGATGGTAAATACAAACCCATCAGCACTGATAGCAAACTCAAGAACTTAAGCGGAATTGTCAATGCAATGCTTTTCGACAACGGGCTGTTGTGGATTGGCACCGGCAACGGACTATACAAATACGACTTGTCAGCCGAAACGATATTCAAATATTCGGCAGGTTTGGGAGGCACAACTCACCTGACATCCAGCTACATCTCAGACCTGAAAAAGAACAAAGACGGCCAGCTGCTCATCGGAACCTTAATTGGTTTGAATATTTACGATTACCACAACGACTCTTTTACGGGCATTACTTCCGATTCGAGTAAAGACGGAGTGGCACTTTCCAACAACTTTATCAACTGCCTGCTGGCCGACAACAACCTGATTTGGGTCGGAACTGACATTGGTGGAGCTAATTTACTAAGCCCCGACCAAAGTTTCTTTCAGCACATAGGGCACACAGACAGTCCGGCGAGTTTATCGAAAAACCCGGTCAACGCCATCTATCAGGACAAAGACGGCGACTTACTGGCCGGAACTGTAGAAGGCGGTTTAAACATCCGTAAAGCCGGAAGTACCGATTTTATTCATGCCTATTTTCAGGCAGGCAAAACCACCTCGCTCAGTCATAACTCGGTGAGTTGCATTTGTCAGGACTTCAATGGCGACTACTGGATTGGCACCTGGGGCTACGGAATCAACAAACTGAAGCACAAAGACAAATACAATCCGTCGTTTATCCAGTTTTACAACGCCGGCAAACAAGGCAATATTTGTAGCAACTTTGTGGCCGCCATGACTCCTGACGCACCTAACAAAGGGGTATGGGTAGGTACCCGCGAAGGATTGGACTTTCTGGACGTAAACACCGGAAAATTTCGCCACGTACTCAACTACCTGCCTAAAGACCAGCAAATACATTTCGTGACCGGTATGCAAATCGACTCCAAGCGTCGCCTTTGGGTGGGAACCAACTACGGATTGCTCTGCATATACCTCAACGAAACATCGCTTCAACGCAATAAAATCAAATTCAAACTATACAGATACCAGCTCACCAATCCGCACTCGCTGGTGTACGAAAAAATAAACTGCATACTCGAAACTAAAGACAAAACCATCTGGTTTGGCAGCAACGGCAACGGCATTTACAAATTGCAGGAAAAAGACGATCGTTTCAGTTTTGTCAACTTTGATGAGAAAAACGGATTGCTGGACAATGTGGTGTATGGTATGCTGGAAGACGAAGCAGGAACACTTTGGCTGAGTACCGATAAAGGACTTTGCGCCTACAACGCCAGTCGCAACTTGATTCGCAGCTATACAAAATCGGACGGATTGATCTCCAATCAGTTCTATTGGGATGCTTATTGCAAAGGCCGCGATGGCAAAATGTATTTTGGTAGCATTGCGGGTATTACCGTATTTGACCCCCTGAAGTCCAACTCGAGTTCGCTCAAAAACACAGCCACCATCACCCGAATCAAAATACTGAACGACGACATTTACCCATCGAAAGTCAAAAACCCAGAAGATTTTCTCGAATTCGAAGGATTGAAACTGACCGGTATTCAACTGCATGAATCGGACAAGGTGTTTAGTATCGAGTTTTCGGCACTCAATTATTACCAAAGCGACAAAATACGCTACGCCTACCGCCTGAAGGGATTTGACAACAACTGGACAGAAGTAAACTCCGACCGACGTTTTGCCAGCTTTACCAACATTAAGCACGGAGATTATCTGCTGGAAGTAAAATGTACCAACCCGGATGGTAGCTGGTCCGACCAAATCAGCACACTGCAAATCAGCGTTGTGCCTCCTATTTATAAAACATGGTGGTTCATCATCATCCTGATCGGACTGGTGGCCTATGCCATCTATCGGTATTCTATTTACCGCATTAATTTGCTGCGCCGCCAGGAAAATCATTTGCGCGAGCTGGTAAACAAGCGCACCAACGAAATTGAGATACAAAAGGAACAGCTTAAAAACCAGGCCGAACAACTCCAGAACAACGTAAGGATGCTGATTGAGCATCAGGAAGAAGTATCGCGTCAAAACGAAATGCTGGTGGAGCAGAACCAGAAAATCACCCGCCAGAAAGAAGAATTGGAAGAACTGTCGAAAAAAGTAGAAGAAGCTACTTTTGATAAAATATCCTTCTTCACCAACATCACTCACGAATTCCGCACCCCGATTACATTGATTTTGGGCCCCGTAGAACGTGCTTTGAAGTTAAGTACCAATCCGAAGGTATTGGAACAACTGGATATTGTAAAACGAAATTCGCGCCTGCTGCTATCGCTCATCAATCAGCTGATGGACTTCCGCAAAGTAGAATCGGGCAAGATGGAACTGGTAAAAACCAATCTGAATTTCATTGAATTTCTCGACGATATTATTCTGCCATTCGAAGATCTGGTAAAAGAGCGGGGCATCGTGTTCCAAAAAGAATATCGCATCAATCCTCCCGAATTTATGTTCGACAAGGACAATATGCAAAAGGTAATCAGCAACCTGCTTTCGAATGCGATCAAATTCACGCC
This sequence comes from Bacteroidota bacterium, assembly GCA_046051105.1. Classification (GTDB taxonomy): domain Bacteria; phylum Bacteroidota; class Bacteroidia; order Bacteroidales; family Paludibacteraceae; genus Paludibacter. The sequence continues at coordinate 22,286 of JBJOOU010000026.1, read as the reverse complement.
CGACCATGGAAGCATATCGGTGATAGCCAGTACCTATACCGACCGCAACGACCGCCAGGAACGTTTGTACGTTGCCATCAAAGACACAGGAAATGGGTTACCTGACGAGGACCGCGAGAGAATCTTCGAACGTTTCTATCAGTCCAAACAAAACCAATCCTATTCCGGCTACGGCCAAAGTGGTACCGGCATTGGATTGTTCCTTTGCAAACGTATCATCGAATTGCACAATGGTAAAATTGAAGCCCTCAACCGTCAGAGCGGTGGCGCTACCTTCCGTTTTATTATACCAATTGAGCGCCGACTAACTACTTTCGTATCAGTAGATGGTAAACAAATGGAAATGATGGTGGCCACAGAAGTCACTGAACAGGACAACATCAACAGCAAAATTACCAAAGGTAAACCTGTACTGCTAATTGTGGAAGACAACGCCGACATGCGTCATTACATCCGTTCATTCCTGAGCGAGGACTTCAACGTACTGGAAGCACCCAATGGTGTGGTGGGCATTGAAATCACTAATCGTTACCAGCCTGACCTCATCATTAGCGACATTATGATGCCCGAAATGGATGGAATGGAATTCTGCAAACGGGTAAAAACAAACTTTAGCACATCGCACATTCCGGTGATTCTGCTCACAGCTAAATCGGGCACCGACACTCAGATAGAAAGTTTCCATATTGGAGCAGATGCATTTCTGGTAAAACCATTTGAAGAAGAACTTCTCAAGGCGATGATTCGCAATCTGAGCGAAAAGAAGCAACGCATCCAGATGAGTTTCTCGGAAAACATGGATACCGAAGCATTGAACTTCGACAACGAATCATTGGATAAAAAATTCATGGACAAGGCCCTGAGTATTCTCAAGGAAAACTACACCAATCCGGAGTTTGACGTCACTGAATTTATCGAAGGGATGGGCATCAGCAGGAGCTTGCTTCATAAAAAGCTGACGACTCTGGCCGGACAGTCCGCCAGCCGTTTCATCCGCATCTACCGACTGAATATGGCGCGCGAAATCATCATCAAAAACAGAACTTCACACTCGTTGAATATTTCTGAAATTGCTTACGAGGTGGGCTTCAACGATCCGAAATATTTCACCCGCTGTTTCACCAAGCATTTTGGTATTCAGCCCAGTGCATTTCTCGAACAAACGGGCGGATAATCTGATTTGTGTTTGTTTTTCCTCTAAAACGAAAAAATCATCTCCCTGACAAGACAATAAAATAATTAATTTTGTATAGAAATAAATCTCAAGAGACAAGACATGAAAAAAACAAAAACGCTGGCCCTGTCGCTTCTGGCTTTGGCTATGGGCACTCAAATGGGTCTGGCACAATCTCACAACATTCAGGTGAATGTAAAGAAGCCTGCTTCGCCCATACAAAAAACGATGTATGGCATCTTTTTCGAAGACATCAATTATGGTGCTGACGGTGGTCTGTACGCCGAAATGGTAAAGAACCGCTCTTTTGATTTTCCTCAAAGTCTGCTGGGTTGGACTTCTTTTGGAAAAGTGGAAGTACGTACCGATGGCGCTCCATTTCCAAACAATCCACATTACGTACGTTTGGCTTATGCCGGACATACCGACAAACAAACTGGTCTTGACAACGAAGGTTTCTTTGGTGTGGCTGTAAAAGAAAAGGAGACTTACAAATTCTCGGTTTGGGCACGACTTCCTCAAGGTGACAAATCAAGCATTCGTGTGGAGTTTATTGATCCCAACAGCGCAGTCATCGGATCAGAAAAACTGACCATCGACTCGAAAGAATGGAAAAAATACAGCATCACTATTAAAGCGAATAAAACTGAAGCAAAAGGGAAGCTGCGTATTTTCCTGACTTCAAAAACCTCATTGGATCTGGAACATGTATCAGTATTCCCATCCGACACCTGGAAAGGTCGCGAAAACGGTTTGCGCAAAGACCTGGCTCAGGCATTGTACGATCTTCATCCGGGCGTATTCCGCTTCCCAGGTGGATGTATTGTAGAAGGAACTGACCTTGAAACCCGCTACCAATGGAAAAACTCAGTAGGTCAGGTGGAAAACCGCAAACTGAACGAGAACCGCTGGCAATACACTTTCCCTCACCGTTTCTTCCCCGATTATTATCAAACCTACGGCATGGGCTTCTTTGAATTCTTCCAATTGTCGGAAGATATCGGTGCGGAACCACTTCCAGTTATTAGTTGCGGACTTTCTTGTCAGTTCCAAAATCATAGCGACAAAGACCACGTAGCAGTAAAAGATCTTGAACCATACATCCAGGATGCATTGGATTTGATCGAATTTGCCAACGGCGATGTAACTACCAAATGGGGAAAACTCCGTGCCGACATGGGTCACCCTGCTCCGTTCAATTTGAAAATGATGGCTGTAGGCAACGAACAATGGGGTACACTTTATCCTGAGCACCTTGCGCCATTCATCAAAGCCATCCGTGCAAAATATCCTACTTTCAAAATCATTGGAACTTCAGGACCAGATTCGGAAGGTGATAAATTTGAATATCTATGGCCTGAAATGAAAAAACTGAAAGTAGATTTGGTAGACGAACATTTCTATCGTTCCGAAAAATGGTTCCTGGATGGTGCAGCGCGTTATGACAAATACGATCGAAAAGGTCCTAAAGTATTTGCCGGCGAGTATGCTTGTCACCCTAAAAACCGCAAGAACAATTTCGAATCGGCACTTTGCGAAGCTGCTTTCATGACTGGTTTCGAGCGTAATGCTGATGTGGTGTATCAATGTACATATGCACCGTTGTTTGCTCACGTACAAGGCTGGCAATGGCGTCCGGACCTGATCTGGTTCGACAATCTGAAGAGTGTTCGCTCGGTGAACTACTACGTTCAGCAATTGTATGGTACCTACGTTGGAACAAACGTATTGACCACCAGCGAAAACAAAACGCCGCTTACTGGTCAGGACGGAATCTACGCCACATCTTGTATTGACAAGAACAAAAAAGAAATTTACCTGAAAATTGCCAATACTTCGGATGCTGTAAAAACCATCAATTATACTTTTGATGGATTGAAAGCCGGCGAGCGCAAAGGGATGCATATTCTTCTGAAATCGGATAATCTGGATCAGGAAAATACGCTTGAAAACCCGGAAGCCGTTAAGCCTTCAACGAGAGACATCACCGTTTCGGGCAATACATTGAAAGCTGAGTTAGCTCCTAAATCATTCAATGTGTATGTAATCAAATTATAAGATTCCGGCTACAATATCTCTTTAGTGCAGATTGTTCGACATCGTTTTTGGACTATATTTCCATAAATGTCGTGCAATCTGCACTTTTTTTATACTATCCTCAGGATGGCTACCGTTATCTTTGCATTATAAATAAGACATTTTTTATGATGAAGAAAATACTATTATCGGCCACCCTCCTGGCTGCCGCCTTCAGTGCATCGGCACAAGGCACTGCGGAGGACTACAAAAGAGCCTTCTCCTACCCCGACCGGATGAAAGACAAAGTATTTCATTCCAACGTAACGCCTCAATGGATTGGCAAATCAAACAAATTCTGGTACATCAACTATACGCCGGATGGAAAAACCTACCTGCTGGTGGATGCCAAAAACAAAACCAAAACAGTGCTTTTCGACCACATCAAACTGGCCGAAAAACTTTCGGAATCGACCAAGAAAAAAGTGGAGCTAACGCAATTATCGCTTCCCTCGCTCAAAGTGTCCGACAATCTGGACACCTTGCGTTTTGTGCTGAACGAAACCAAATGGATGTACGTGCAAAGCAGCGACAAGTTGAGCTCTAACGGCAAACAAACTTACCCGAAATGGCAATATTGGGGAACGGTGGACAACGAACGTACGGGCGACAGCATTCCTTCGCCCGACAAAAAGCGCATTGCCTTTGTAAAAGACCATAATATTTTCGTAAAAGAAACAGCCACCGGCAAAGTGACGGCTTTGAGCACCGATGGCACGCTTGATAATTACTATTCGGCCTATCCGTTCTGGTCGCCCGATTCGAAAAAGCTGGTGGTATCGCGCATTCAGGCTGCGAAAACGCGCATTCTAACCATGATTGAATCGTCGCCAGCCGACCAATTGCAACCCAAGCTCCATACCCGCGACTACGTAAAGCCGGGCGACACACTTCCTACCCGCACCCCTGTAATTTTTGATGTACAAACACTGGATAAAAAAGTGCTTCCGATCGATCTGTGCGCTTCGCAAATGGACCTGAAAGGCTACGAATGGGCATCCGACAGCAAGTCGGTAATGTTTGAATACAACGAGCGCGGCCATAAAGTATATCGTATTCTGGAAGCTTCGGCCGAGACCGGAAAAGTACGCACTGTGATAGAAGAAAAATCGAACACCTTTGTCAATTACAGCCGTCAGTACCGCCTGAATCTGGCAAAAACCAACGAAATTATCTGGATGAGCGAACGCGATAATTGGAATCATTTGTATCTCTACGATCGCCTGAGCGGAAAGGTAAAAAAGCAAATCACCAAAGGCGAATGGTACGTGCGCGAAGTGCTGAACGTGGATGAGAAAACGCGCGAAATCACCTTCTCGGCCAACGGCATGGTGCCGAACGAAGATCCGTACTTGTTGCGCTACTATAAAATCAAAATGGATGGCAGCGGACTGACTTGCCTTACTCCCGAAGAGGGCAATCATCAGGCCTGGTTCTCCGACGACAGGAAATATCTTGTGGATGTATATTCCATGGTCAACAAAGCGCCGGTGGCCGTGTTGCGCAATGCAGCAAATGGAAAAGTGGTGATGCCATTGGAAAAAGCCGACATCACTGAACTACTCAAAACCGGCTGGCAAATGCCCGAACCGTTCGTGGCTAAAGGTCGCGATGGCAAAACCGATATCTGGGGGATTATTGTGCGCCCCACCAATTTCGACCCAGCTAAAAAATACCCGGTATTGGAATATATCTACGCAGGCCCCGGTAGTCAGTACACACCCAAATCGTTCTTCAGCAGCAATCGCTACCTGAATCCGATTGCCGAACTGGGCTTTGTAGTGATTCAGTTGGACGGCATGGGTACTTCTTTCCGCTCGAAAGCATTCGAAGAAGTATGCTACAAAAACCTGAAAGACGCCGGCTTCCCCGACCGCATTGCATGGACAAAAGCCCTGGGCGAGAAATACAGCTATCTCGACACTACCCGCATTGGCATCTACGGTGCTTCGGCGGGAGGTCAGGAAGCCATGGGTGCTGTTCTGTTTCACCCCGAACATTACAAAGCGGCTTACTCGTCATGCGGCTGTCACGACAACCGGATGGACAAAATTTGGTGGAACGAACAATGGATGAGCTACCCAATCGACAAATCGTACGAGGAATGCTCCAATGTGGTGAACGCCCCTAAACTGAGCCGTCCGCTGATGCTGGTGGTAGGCGAAATGGACGACAATGTAGATCCATCCACTACCTTTCAGGTTTGCAATGCGTTGATCAAAGCCAAAAAAGACTTCGAATTAGTGGTACTTCCGGGCGTTGGTCACACCATGGGCGAAGAATATGGCGAACACAAACGCTATGATTTCTTTGTAAAAAACATCATGGGCATCATTCCTCCTGCATGGAGTGCGGTGGAGACCAAGAAATAAAGAAGCGGAGCAGGCATCCCATTCTCTGGAGATATTCATTTCGAAGAAAACAATTTTTCTCTTGCTTGCTTACAATGCCAAAGCCATAGAATAAGCGTTTTTCTACGCCGATTCTATGGCTTTGTAGTTCCTAGTTATGCAACAGCCACGATAAAATCTGGCCGAACATGTGCGCTAAATTACAATCTAAAGGGGTATTTTAAATCAATCTTTGTTGAATATCTGCACCAGCGGGAATCTGCACGAATAGTATCTGCAAAAATTTGCTTATTACCAGAGCTTAGAAAATAGCGACTCTTTATGTAGATTTCTTCTGAATATTTAATCGCATCAAAATATAAGAAAGCGCAGAAAAGACTCTCTGGCTGATTCATCCAGGAATCATTACGATAATAAAACCGACTTTTGTATTTCATTTTCAATTGTGGCAATAACATTATACAAATTGGAGCATCACTGATAAAGTTGGTAAAGTAATAATCATTTTGATTAGATAGTATGTTCTCATACCACCTATTATGCCAAGACCAAAAAAATGCAGGTGTGTTAGTCTCATTTTTCAACTCAAGCTCAATATTGTACATTCTATGTCCCTTAATATTTCTGCCAGTACTATCTATGGCTACAACTACTGATGTTATGGTGACTTTATTCGTGGCTTTGATATTACAGGAATATGCAATATAAATAAGCAAAATCAAAAAACAAGTCTGTTTGTGCATAAGTATTCTTGTTATCTAAATAGTAATGAATAAAAATACGAGGTATATATTTGGCAAACATCCCCCATTTCCCGCAGCTTTTGCTCTGGCAGTTCAGCCAGGACTCTGCCTTGGTCGCAGCTAAAAAGCAGGCCTCTGGCCGGCAAAATTCAATACAAATATACACTTATTTAAGATATAAAGCCACTATGGTTTTTTATAAGAAACAACAGTGACATTTTATTCAGTATTGTCCGAGAACTTGAGTACTTTAAAACGAGGATTTCCTAGACCCGGACTACAAATTCCTACTTCCAGACATGGAAATCGTACTTATGAACCAGGATAATGGTAGTTGAAAACAAGGATTTCCTAGACCCGGACTACAAATTCCTACTTCCAGACAAGGAAATCGTACTTATGAACCAGGATTTCCAAGTATCTCACTACAAAATCTACCCCCGCCCCTTCGTAGCTTACGCAATATCCGAACATACGCTATCCTACGCTCAGAAGCATAATTGATTGATCTTCCACCTTGCTCAACTAATCATTATACTGTATAAAATCTGACGGGGTGTATCAAAAGAGAATGAGTTCTTTTAGTATATTTGTACCGTTTTAGAGCGAATACAGCGCGTGAACTCAAAATATGATTAATAACGTATATGAAATTAAAATGAAACGAATTCTATTAGTATGTATGATATTGCTGGGCATCAGCGTAAGTGCTCAAACCATCGACGAGAGAGGATACAAAGTGAAGGTGGGTGACATGGCTCCCGACTTTAGCATCAAAATGACGGATGGTAAGTCCATTCAACTATCGTCGTTAAAGGGGAAAACAGTGATGCTACAATTTACCGCTAGTTGGTGCAGCGTATGCCGCAAAGAGATGCCTTTTATCGAGCGGGATATCTGGGCGAAATACAAAGACAGGGCTGACTTTAGCCTGATAGCTATCGACCGCGACGAGCCCCTGCCGGTAGTGAAAAAGTTTGCTTCGTCAATTCCGATCACTTACCCTATCGGGTTGGATCCGAAAGCGAATATTTTTGCGCTCTACGCCGATCGCGAGGCCGGAGTCACCCGCAACGTGATCATTGATAAAGAGGGGAAAATTGTGATGCTCACCCGCCTGTATACCGAAGAGGAATTTAAGCGCATGACTGATTTGCTGGCAACTTTGATAAAGTAAACAGGACGAAACAAGCCCAAAAACAAAAACGACACATCCGGAAAATGAATTCCGAATGTGTCGTTTTTGTATACTTATTCTTTCGGCGATTAGAAGGATTGCATATCGCAAAGCTTCTTGTAATACCCATCCAGCGCAATCAGTTCTTCGTGTTTGCCACGTTCCACAATGCGCCCTTCGTTCATCACGCATATCTCGTCGGCTCTTTTGATGGTGGATAAGCGGTGAGCCACTACCAGGGTGGTGCGGTTTTTCATCAGATTTTCCAACGCTTCCTGTACCATTTTTTCCGATTCGGTATCCAGAGCCGAAGTAGCTTCGTCCAGAATCAGGATCGGCGGGTTTTTCAGAATGGCCCGTGCGATACTCACACGCTGACGCTGCCCCCCCGAAAGCTTGCTGCCACGGTCGCCAATGGTCGATTCGTACCCATTTTCGGTAGCCATAATAAAGTCGTGTGCGTTGGCAATTTTGGCCGCTTCTATCACCTGTTCCAAAGTGGCATTTTCTACCCCGAAAGCAATATTGTTGAAGAATGTATCATTGAACAAAATCGCTTCCTGATTCACATTGCCCATCAACGAACGCAAATCATGGGTGCTGTAATCTTTAATATTGATACCGTCAAGGATGATTTCGCCTTCTACGGGATCGTAGTAACGGGGCAAAAGATCCACAAGCGTAGATTTTCCCGACCCCGACTGTCCCACCAATGCCACAGTCTTTCCCTTCGGAAGGGTAAGATTGATGTCGCGCAATACCCAGTCCTGATTGTACTTAAAGCTAAGATTGCGGTATTCAATTTTATCTGCGAAAGGTCGTATTGCAGCTGGTTGCTGAGGGTCTTGTATGCTGCTCTCAGTTTGCAGAATTTTGTCCACACGCTCCAGTGAGGCCATTCCTTTCTGTATGCTATAGGTTGCTTTCGAAAGATCTTTGGCAGGAGCAATTATGCTGTAGAATATCAATATATAAAATATAAATGCCTCTGCTGTAATGTCGCTATTGTTGCTGAGAATCAGTTTACCGCCAAACCATAGCAAGATGGCAATAACGATAGTGCCGAGCAATTCGCTAACCGGATGTGCGAGGTTGTAGCGTCGGTTAATCCGGTTGAAAGTCTTGCGTATTCTTTCGTTCAGATTGCTGAAGCGAGCTTCCAGTTTGTGCTCGGCGTTGAAAGCTTTTACTACGCGTAATCCCCCCAGTGTTTCCTCAATTTGCGATAGCAATTCTCCGGTTTGCTCCTGCCCGGTGGTGGATCTTCGTTTCAGCGATTTGCCAATTCTTCCTATCAGCGAACCACTAAAGGGTAAAAGTATCAATACAAAAAGAGTGAGTTTCCAGCTCAGGTAGAACATAAAACTCAAATAACCAATAATCAGGATAGGATTTTTGAATACCATATCGAGCGAACTCATAATGGAGGCTTCCACTTCACCTACATCGCCCGTCATGCGCGACATGATATCTCCTTTTCGTTCTTCCGTAAAAAAACCAATCGGTAGGCTGAGAATTTTTTTGTACAACTGGTTGCGAAGGTCGCGAAGTACTCCTGTGCGGATAGGGATGATATAATAAGCCCCCATAAAGGCAGTTCCCACTTTCAGTGCAGTCATAATCACCAGAAATGCACCAATATACAGCAATGCATTGCTGGGACCTGCTTCAATGATCAGTTGTTGGATATGCCAGGTAGCATTGTTCTTCACCGCTTCGCCAATCTCTTTCCATGAGTTCGCCCATGTCCATGCCTGATACACTTTGTCTGCTTTTTGCAGTCCGAACAATAGTTGTAATACCGGTATGACTGCCGCAAACGAGAAAATGCTGAAAATCATTGTCAGCAGATTAAAAAGTAAACTCAGAAAGACGTACTTTTTATAGGGAGGAACAAATCTCTTTAAAAGAGTGATGAAATTGAACATGAGCAGAGAGGGAGTTGGGTAATTTCTAGTAGGTAGTTTGTAGTGCGTAGTTTGTAGCTAGTCGCTAAATAAAGAAGGGAGGATGCTATCAATATCACCGACCTACTACCTGCTACCAACTACAAACTTCGTACTTGTGTTTTTTTACACTCCTGTATAGTTGCGTGGAGTGATGCGTTTCAGCTCTTCTTTCACCGATTGATCCACGTTTAGCGTGTCGATAAATTCGCGAATCGAACGTTCGTTGATTTCTTCGTTGGTACGTGTCAGCGCTTTCAGTGCCTCGTATGGCGATGGGTAAGCTTCGCGACGAAGGATGGTTTGGATACCTTCTGCTACTACAGCCCAGGTATTATCCAGATCGCGATAAATAGCCGTTTCGTTCAGCAATAATTTATTCAAACCTTTCAGAATACTTTGCGTTGCAATAAGCGTGTGAGCAAAAGGCACACCCACATTACGAAGCACAGTGCTGTCGGTGAGGTCACGTTGCAGACGCGAGATAGGCAATTTGCCAGCCAAAAATTCCAGCGATGCATTGGCAATGGCCAGGTTACCTTCGGCATTTTCAAAGTCGATAGGGTTTACCTTGTGAGGCATGGCCGATGAACCCACCTCGCCAGCTTTGATTTTTTGCTTGAAATATTCCATCGAAACATAGGTCCAGATGTCACGACAGAAGTCAATCAAAATCGTGTTGATACGTTTCATGGCATCAAACTGGGCAGCCAGATTATCGTAGTTCGAGATCTGGGTAGTCCATTGCTCACGATCTAGCCCTAATTTGTCGCTCAGGAATTTGTTACCAAAGCCCTTCCAGTCGATGGATGGATATGCTACCATATGTGCATTGAAGTTACCCGTAGCTCCACCAAATTTTGCAGAGTTAGGAGTTTGTTTCAAGGTAGCAATTTGCTGATTCAAACGGTTCACAAACACCATCATTTCCTTGCCAAGGCGGGTAGGAGAAGCAGGCTGTCCGTGGGTTTTAGCCAACATTGATACATCACGCCATTCGTCCACAATGCGGGTAAGTTCTTTCATCACTTCTTCCATTTCGGGGAAGTACACTTCGTTCAATGCGTCTTTGATGGTACGAGGCACTGCCGTGTTGTTGATATCCTGAGAGGTTAATCCGAAATGGATAAATTCTTTGAATGATTCCAGACCCAGTTGATCAAATTTTTCTTTTATGAAGTATTCAACTGCCTTCACATCATGATTGGTTACGCTTTCAATTTCCTTGATTTTCAAAGCGTCAGCTTCGTTAAATTCAGTGTAAACAGCACGCAACTTTGGGTAAACCGAGGCAGGTACCTGCTCCAGTTGCTTCAAAGGTATCTCGCAAAGCGCAATAAAATATTCGATTTCAACTAACACACGGTAGCGAATCAACGCATACTCCGAGAAATAAGCTGCATAAGATTTGGTCTTGTTGCGGTAACGTCCATCAACAGGTGAAATGGCAGAAAGAATTGATAATTCCATTGTGTTTATTTTGTTTTTATATTTTCCTTGATAATCAGAGATATAAATACTGTGATTTAGGTTGTATTCAGCCGTGCATATCTCCTTTTAAAACAGGCTGCAAAGGTAATGAATTCCGCCGGATTATAAAAGTTTGAAAACTGCGCTTGCAATACTGCTGCTTTTTCGCTACTTTTGTTTCAAAATAAACAGTAAACAACACACACTAACCCATTTAATCTCTGTCATGTCAGAGTGTTGAAAGTAAGAATTTTATGAGATACGTCAGAATCCACAAAGAAGGTCGTTTAATTTTAGGTTCATTGGCATTTATCCTTATCATTATGAACCTGTATGTATACACTCACTTTATGGGTATATGGCCGATAATCAACATAATAATCTCTTCTATGTTGCTGTTTTTCTTTGCTTATTTCTTCCACAATCCGCCCCGCAAAGTATATATCGACGATCCTAGTTTGGTCGTTGCTCCTGCTGATGGTACGGTGGTAGTGGTGGAGGAAACCGATGAATTAGAATATTTTGGCGACCGTCGTATTCAGGTATCTATTTTTATGAATGTGTTCAGCGTTCACGCTAACTGGTATCCTATCAAAGGATCAGTAATAAAATCTGTTCATCACAATGGTCGCCACATGGCTGCCTTTCTTCCTAAATCAAGCACAGAGAACGAACGTTCTACGGTGGTAATTGAGTCGGAAGGCAAAACACAAATTCTGGTTCGTCAGATTGCTGGTGCATTGGCACGTCGCGTGGTAACTTATGCACATGCCGGAAAAAAATGCCACTTAAATGAACACATGGGTTTTATTAAATTTGGCTCGCGTATGGATTTGTACTTTCCGCTTGGTACTGAAATATTCGTTCAGGTAGGCGAGTCTACTACCGGTAACGAAACTATTATCGCCCGCTTAAACGAAGATTAAATGACGATTGAACAGGCACAGCAGCAGGTGGACGAATGGATCAAAACCTATGGAGTACGCTACTTTGGCGAACTTACCAATATGGCCATTCTGACAGAGGAAGTGGGCGAATTGGCTCGGGTAATTTCCCGCACCTACGGCGAGCAATCGTTCAAAAAATCAGACAAAGAATATAATCTGGCCGACGAAATGGCCGATGTAATGTGGGTGCTTATCTGCCTGGCCAATCAAACCGGAGTAAATCTGACCGAAGCTTTCGAGCGGAATATGCAGAAGAAAACCAGTCGTGATAATACCCGCCATCTCGAAAACGAAAAATTAAAGTCGACTGATCCTCATTAGTCGACTTCTTTTATTGATAAACTACTTCGTAAAACTTCGACTGTTGTTGTGTATAAAGTAGGCAGTCGTATAACAATCAATACAATATGAGTAAATTTGATGATCTTTTCAAGCAATATGATTGCAATGTAAGCGACGAAAGCGTCCAACAAGATATCGAAAAAATACTTGCTGATAATTTTGCTGCGAATGACAATGTAGCTGTGTACAAGCAGTGTTTGAATCAAATCGACTTGACTTCGCTTAACGGCACCGATACAGATGCCGAAATCCTGGCGATGGTCAATAAAGTAAATAATTTCAAGGCCAATTTCCCTGCTCTGCCTAATGTAGGTGCCATTTGTGTTTTTCCGGCCATGGTGCCTGTGGTAAAAGAATATCTGAAAGAAGATATTGGTATTGCGTCTGTTGCAGCTGGTTTTCCTGCTTCGCAAACCTTTATCGAGATTAAAATCGCCGAAACCTCCATGGCTGTAATGGAAGGGGCTACAGAGATTGATGTGGTCATTTCAATTGGCAAATTCCTGGAAGGTAAAATTGAAGAGGTTCACGAAGAACTGAGCGAAATCAAATCCGCTTGTCGCGAAGCCCATCTCAAAGTAATTCTGGAAACAGGTGCTCTGCAAACTGCTTCAAACGTAAAAAAAGCCTCAATTCTGGCAATGGCTGCCGGTGCCGACTTCATCAAGACGTCTACAGGTAAAATTCCAGTTGCTGCTACCCCCGAAGCTACATACGTGATGTGTAAAGCCATCAAAGAATGGTACGAAAAGACGGGCGTAAAAGTAGGCTACAAACCCGCCGGTGGCATCGTGACTACCGAAGATGCGGTAAAACACTATACGATAGTAAAAGCCGTGTTGGGCGACGAGTGGTTGAACAATAAACTATTCAGATTCGGAGCCAGCCGACTGGCCAATAACTTGCTCAGCTCCATCGAGGGCAAAGAAGTGAAGTATTTCTAAATAAAAAAAGGATTGTCAGAAATGGCAATCCTTTTTTTTGTACATATTATATTGAAATTAAAACTCCCGCTTGGTAGCATATTCGGCACACAAAATCAGCGCTTCCTTCACCACACCTTCAGGAAAATCATTCAGCTCTGCAATCGCATTGTTTTTGAATGTTTCCATCCGCTCAATGGCATAGTCGATTCCTCCATTTCGGTACGTAAAATCGGTGATGTACTCAATATTTTCCGGACTAAAATCTTTGTTCGTCAACCACTCTTCTACTTTTGCCCGTTCAGCCATATCTTTGCTGTTAAGAACTGCAAAGATCAGAGGGAGAGTCACTTTCCCATCGCGTATATCGTTGCCTGTTGGCTTTCCAATCTCAATATCACTCTGATAATCAAAAATATCATCTTTAATCTGAAAACAAATTCCTACATATTCGCCAAATTTACGAAGATGTTGCAATTGCTCATCCGTAGCATCAACTGACAGACCACCCACTTCGGTACAGGTCGAAAACAGCAACGCTGTCTTTTTGCGGATAATTGTGTAGTAGTTTTCTTCCGAGGCTTCGGTTATTTTCGAGTTCACCAGTTGCAGTAGCTCACCGTCCGAAAGCTGCATCCCGATATTGGCAATGCATTTAAGAATAAGAAGATTGTTTGTTTTTACAGCACAACTTAATGCTTTAGAAAGAATATAATCGCCGGACAAAATGGCTATTTTATTGGTCCAGCGGGCATTGACAGATGGCTTACCACGCCTCTCAGTGGTATCATCCACCACATCGTCGTGAATAAGGCTTGCAGTATGAAGCAATTCCAGCGAAAGCGCTGAATCAATTGTTTTCTGATTCACATCACCACACAATTTGGCTGAGAGTACAGCCATCATAGGTCTTAGTTGTTTGCCGCTTTTTTGAAGCACGTACTCATTTACAGTCTCCAACATAGGGTTATCTGTTTTGAGGGCTTCTGCAAAGGTCTGTGCAAACAATTGCATTTCATCGAGAATGGGGCTTTTTATGCTTTCAATAAACTTCATTGCGCTGCTTCTTTGTTGTGCTGTACAAAAGTAAACAATTTTGCCAATGGTTTAACGAATTCAGAACAAATCTGTACTTTTTTTAATTACTTTTACGGTCGTTTTAAATTTACATCCTGTTTTTTAATGTATTGACCTCACTCCTTCCTTTGGCTTATTTAGTGCTAATGATAAAACTTTGCCTATTTTTGCACTAAATTCTATAGTCGTTGTTATTAAACAGTTCCAACTACTTTTTTTCTCCTCAATAATAAATATGAAGAAACTTTTTTTGATAGATGCTTATGCTATCATCTATCGGGCATATTATGCATTTATTCGCAACCCTCGTATCAACTCGAAGGGACTGAATACATCAGCTGTTTTTGGTTTTATCAATACGCTTGAAGATGTATTGAAGCGCGAAAAGCCAACGCACATTGCCGTTGCTTTCGACCCCGCCGGGCCTACTTTCCGCCACGAGGCCTATGAATTGTATAAAGCTCAGCGCGAAGCCACTCCCGAGGATATCCGAATTTCTGTACCCATCATCAAAAACCTCATAAAGGCATATAACATACCCGTGCTTGAGGTGAGCGGCTACGAGGCCGATGATGTAATTGGCACTATTGCAAAGAAAGCCGAAGCAGAGGGGTTTGATGTGTTTATGTTAACGCCCGATAAAGATTATGGACAATTGGTGAGCGAACACATCTTCATGTATCGTCCTAAGCACACGGGTGGATTCGAAGTGATGGGGCCAGATGAAGTTAAAGCAAAATATGATCTTGATAGTCACAATCAGGTGATTGATTTATTAGGACTGATGGGCGATTCGGCGGATAACATTCCTGGCTGCCCAGGCGTGGGCGAAAAAACGGCTGTCAAGCTGCTGAAAGAGTTCGGCAGTATCGATTCTTTGCTTGAGCGGACCGAAGAGCTAAAAGGCGCATTGAAAACAAAGGTGGAAGCAAACAAAGAGCAGATTATCTTTTCGCGTTTTCTGGCAACAATCAAGGTCGATGTTCCTGTTGATTTTGATGAAAAAAGCCTGGAAGTGGAGCCCCGCAACGAAAGCGAGCTGAAAGCTTTGTTTGACGAACTCGAATTTCGCACCATGTCCGCCAAACTATTTACGTCGCTACCACCCGATATGCCATCAACCACTATTGGTTACGCCAAACCCAAGGCGCAACCCAAGGGGCAAATGTCGCTTTTTGATGACACAGTACAGGCAGATGAGCCGGCAAAAACAAAGACAGTAAAGTCGGCGAGCAAATCGGAATTACCAACGGAGCCCGAAGCGGAAGGCGGAATGCGTACGATAAAAAATACTCCCCATAACTATCAGTTAGTCGACACAAAGGTAAAACGGGCTGCATTGGTATCTAAGCTCTTTATGCAAAAATCCATTTGCTTTGATACCGAAACTACAGGCCTCGATATGTTTACATCTGACATAGTTGGACTGTCCTTCTGTTTTACTGAGGGTGAAGCCTATTATGTTACATTGCCGTCGGAAAAAGACGAGATTGCTGAAGTCCTCAAAGAATTTAAAGTGATATTCGAAAGTGAGCAAATCGAGAAGATTGGCCAGAACATTAAGTTCGATTTACTGATGCTGACTCAATATGGAATACAACTCAGGGGCAAATTGTTTGACACGATGATTGCTCATTATCTGGTACAACCAGAGCTACGTCACGGAATGGATTATTTGGCTGAAATTTACCTGAACTACAAAACGATTCACTACGAAGAATTAGTTGGGGCGAAAGGTAAAAACCAAATGGATATCCGCTTTGTCGACATTGACAAACTTTGTGATTATGCTGCAGAAGATGCCGATATTACTTTCCGTCTGAAACAAATTCTGGAAAAAGAATTGAAAGATAATGCTTTGGAATCGCTGTTCTACGATATAGAAATGCCGTTGATGCGGGTATTAGCTGTGATGGAGCGCAACGGTGTTCGTATTGATAGTGATGCGCTGAAGCAAAGCTCCGAAATTCTAACACAGGAGTTATTTGCGATTGAAAAAGAAATTCACGGAATGGTGGGTTATGATTTTAATGTATCATCCCCAGCTCAGGTAGGCGAAGTGCTTTTCGATCGACTTAAGCTCGATGATAAAGCCAAGAAAACCAAAACGGGTCAGTATTCCACTTCGGAAGATGTGCTGGAGAAAATTCGCTCCAAACATCCGGTCATCGGGAAGATTCTCGATTATCGGGGACTAAAAAAACTACTCAGCACCTATATCGACGCTTTACCTCAGTTGATTAGCTCGGTTACAGGAAAAGTACATACTTCCTATAACCAAACAGTAGCTGCAACCGGTCGATTAAGCTCTACCAATCCAAACTTGCAGAATATTCCCATTCGCGATGCGCAGGGGAAAGAAATTCGAAAAGCCTTTATTCCTGATGCTGATAGCGTCTTCCTGAGCGCCGACTATTCACAAATTGAGCTTCGGATTATGGCGCACCTGAGTGGCGATAAAAATATGCTGGAAGCATTTAATAGCGGGCATGATATCCATACAGCTACAGCTGCAAAAATATATAAAGTTGATCTTACTGATGTGACTTCAGATATGCGCCGTAAAGCCAAGACGGCTAACTTCGGAATTATCTATGGCATTTCCACCTTTGGGTTGGCCGAGCGATTGAACATTCCGCGTGGCGAGGCAAAGGAGTTGATCGATGGCTATTTTGCGACTTATCCTGACGTGAAACGCTACATGGACGAATCCATTCAGCGGGCAAAAGAAAATGGGTTCGTGGAGACCATCTTCGGCCGGAAGCGCTTCCTGGCTGACATCAATTCTCAGAACAGTATCGTACGTGGATATGCTGAGCGCAATGCCATCAATGCTCCCATTCAGGGATCAGCAGCCGATATTATCAAGATTGCCATGGTGAGAATCCAAAACCGGATTGACAAGGAAGGACTGAAAACCCGAATGACGATGCAGGTACATGACGAGTTGAACTTTACTGTACCACTTTCCGAAATTGAGCAAGCAAAAGCTTTGGTAGTAGCAGAAATGGAGCAGGCAATTCAGCTACAGGTACCTCTAATCGCTGATTATGGCGTGGGAGCAAACTGGCTCGAAGCTCATTAATCATTGAAGAACAATAGGTTGCCGACAATTTTGAATATTTTCCTATTGGTCTGAGAGAATTTTTACTATTATTATAGGGCTGTAAATTAATTATTTACAGCCCTATAATTTTAATTTCTTCTTTGGAATGAATATAAATTGATAAAAATGAATGCTACTACAATGATAGCATTCAAATAAATGGAATATATTTGCAGAAATATTTCACTAAAAGATATGCGCGTAAATACAAAAATACGATACGGCTTAAGAACAATGATTGAAATTGCAAGCTCACAAGATCCGAATGGGGTTTTGCAGAAAGACATTGCCAAAAGCCAGCATATTTCATTAAAATATTTAGACCCGATTATATCAGCACTAAAGCTGAAAGGCCTGATCACCAAGTCCCAAGGACGCGGAAGTGGCTATCGGTTAACTCGTGAACCAAAAGATATTACGATGCACGATATCTACACAGCTTTTGAGCAAATTATTGTTATTGAGTGTGTCAACAATCTTGGTTATTGCGACAGGTCGATGCATGATTGTAAGGGACGCAATTATTGGCACGAGTTCAAAGATGATTTCGAGAAGATTCTTTTGAAAAAGAACCTCGAACAAATTATCAATGAAACTTATTATGAATGTCAGGAGCCGGGGATGCTGGTTCAACAAACTGAAGGCTAGAGTTGTTGTATTCAAAAGAAAAAGAAAATAATCATAGATTATTTTTTTATTTACGAATGCTACAAATGTTATAGTATTGATATTATATTTTTTTTACGATATAATGCTATCAATGTTATAGCATATATAACTAATATAGTATATAATATTGCCGTGATTCGAAATTTTCTATTGTTTTAAAGTATAAATCCTTGAATTCTATTATGTTTAAACTAAACACACTCCGTCTATTCACATTTCTATCAATAAGTTTGGTAGCTATGTCTGCATTCAATCTGCATGCACAAACGCTGAAGTTGAACGCAAAAACCTTTAGTATGACCATCTTTGGAACAACGAATGTTCATGATTTCCAGAGTAAGGTTACTCAGGCCTCAGGTGAGCTGGTAATTGCAAACTCTAAACCCCAATCGATGACAATCGAAATCCCGGTAAAAGGTATCAAGAGCAATGAAAAATTGATGGATACCAAAACCTACAGCGCTTTTAACGCAGACAAAAACCCAATCATCACTTTTAAACTTACTGATGCCAGTTCACTACAAGTAGCTGGTTCGGATATTACGGTGAATGCCTTGGGCAATCTTACCATCAATGGAGTGACTAAAAAGGTGACTCTCAAATCGACTGGCAAGGTAATTAAGCCAGGCATTTATGAATTTAAAGGTTCGGTTGCTCTGAAGATGACCGATTTTAAAATGTCGCCCCCAACTGCTATGCTGGGCGTTATGAAAGTAGGCGATGCTGTAACCTTGAAATATACAGCTACTTTCGAAGGTCAGCCCGTAAATTGATCACTATACTAACTTTATATTGTTGAACTTAAAAAAACAATTATCATGAAAAAGTCAATTCTTTCTTTGTCGGCTGCTCTTTTAGTGAGCAGTGCAATGTTTGGTCAGTTTCGCGCAACCGATCAAACAGGTATTAATGTGTTTGAACACAAAAATGAAGCACAGTTTAATGGCCTGAAAGTAAGTCTGGGTGGTGGATTCACTCAGGGCTTCCAAACATTAAACCATAGCAATGAAGCTGTATCCAAAATCGTAACAGGTGTGGACCAAAATAAATTAACACCAATACGTTCAGGTTTTAATCTGGCATCTGCCAACCTTTACATCAACACTCAATTGGCGGATGGAATTGCACTGAAGATGGATTTGTACCTGGCAGCTCGTCACCACAACGAAACCTGGGTAAGAGGTGGCTATATTCAGTTCGATAAGGCTCCTTTTCTCAAATTGGATCTTATCGATAATATCATGAAATACACCACCCTCAAAGTGGGCCAAATGGAAGTAAACTATGGAGATGCTCATTACCGCAGAACCGATGGTGGCAACGCAATTTACAATCCATTTGTTGAAAACTACATTATGGACGAGTTTGCCACTGAGGTTGGAATCGAGGCCGATGTAAATTACAATGGATTTATCGGGGTGGCTTCTGTCAC
The DNA here is from genome assembly GCA_046051105.1 of Bacteroidota bacterium. Taxonomy (GTDB): domain Bacteria; phylum Bacteroidota; class Bacteroidia; order Bacteroidales; family Paludibacteraceae; genus Paludibacter. The sequence continues at coordinate 2,853 of JBJOOU010000026.1, read as the reverse complement.
AAACGGCTTATTGAAAGGTAATATCAGCGTTGTAGATTCGACTTTCGACACATCTACCACTCCTAAAACATTAATTTCTGCGGGCAAAAACAACCCATCATTTATTGCAAAATTGGGGTACGATAAACAATTAATGGAGGATCTGCGTGTACGTGTAACCGGATCAGCATATTACAATGCAGGAGCTGTGAGCAATACACTCATGTGGGGCGATCGTACCGGATCGAGTTATTTCGGAGTTATGGATTATGCGGCTCCATCTACTGCCAATGCATGGACTGGAAGATACAATCCAGGCTTCTCAGATAAAATCAGCGCATTAATGGGTAACGCATTTGTAAAATACAAAGGATTGGAATTATTTGCAACCCTTGAACAAGCCTCCGGACGCTCAAGAACTGAAATAACTGGCGACAGAAAAGCTACTCAACTAGCAGCTGATCTTGTATATCGTTTTGGATGTTCAGAAAATTTCTGGATAGGTGCACGTTATAATACATTAAAATGTGAACAATATCAATCAACTGATTTAGCAGCAGTGACTGCTGTGCCTGCTGGCTCAACCAGTACTCAAACTGTAAAATTTGAAGCTGTAGCGAAAGGCATGTATGATGTAACTATCAATCGCTTAGCATTCAGTGCAGGATGGTTTGTAACTAAAAACGTAATGGCAAAAGTCGAATACGTAAAGCAGGATTACAATGGATTCTTGTATAATGATATAAGAAGAAACGGAAAGTTCGATGGTTTTGTAGCACAAGCAGTTGTCGGATTCTGATAATAAAAATGATTTGACCAGAATGTATTATTGTGTTTGTGAGCAACAAAATAGATAGTGGATTTGTTATACAATAAACATTACATTCTGATGATTAATTAATGCTGAATGAGCCGATAAGTAATTTCTTATCGGCTCTTTTCAAATAAAGAGGTTGAAAATATGAGACTGGGAATTTGTATATTATTTATAGCGGTCATGATGAGCGGTTATTCTCAGGACACCAAACTGCGTGTAGAAATAGACCCCTCCAGCCAGCTCCAGATAAAAGGCAGAACAAATGTTGTTTCATTTGTACTTGAGCAGGATGCAGCCCATCTTGTGCCTCAGCGTGCGTTCCAGTTAGTTGTAAAAATCGTTGATCAAAACAAGTACACACTTTCTCAAAACACCCTAAACATCAATGTAAAGAATTTTACATCGAACAACCCGATGGCATTAAGGGATTTTCTTAAGTTGATAAAATCAAATGAATATCCTCAAATCAGGGTTATACTGAACTACATTGATATAAAATCCGGCGAGAAACAGGACAAGAAAAAAGGAGTTGCGAATGTCACCTACACAATAACAGGAGTGAGCAAAACCTACCAAATGAACGTAGTAGCTACATCTATTGGGGATAAATTAGTGCTCGATGGAGAGAAGAGGCTTTCGATAAAAGATTTCGGTCTAGAACCGCCATCCCCCTTGATGGGCTTGATTAAAGTAAGCGAGTGGATTGATATTCATCTAAAACTTGTGTGCAAAGCAGACCTTCTGTAACAAGATAAGATATAACGACGAAAAAGCCCTCTCCAAAGGAAAGGGCTTCTGTATATTTTACAAGAAGCTGATTAAGCCAGTTTATTTACAAAAACAGCTAGTTTTGATTTCAAATTGCCAGCTTTGTTTTTATGAATGATGTTGCGTTTAGCCAACTTGTCAAGCATTGCACTGATTTTTGGAAGCATTTCAGTAGCAGTAGCTTTATCAGATGTTGCACGTAATTTACGAACAGCGTTACGAGCTGTTTTAGCATAATAACGGTTGTGCAATTTTTTTTTGTCGGTTTGACGAATTCTCTTTATTGAAGATTTGTGATTTGCCATCTCAAATGTTATATTTTAATCGGTAATTTTAGTAGCCCATAGGGGAGTCGAACCCCTCTTTCAAGAATGAAAATCTTGCGTCCTAACCGATAGACGAATGGGCCTTGTAGGCTTGTTTTGTTTGCTTTAGAGAAGTAGTGTTGTTTCTCAATTGCGAGTGCAAAGATACAGCACTTTTTTGAATCTGCAAGGGGTTTGAGAGAAATATTTTCATCTTTTTTATAACCACCTGTATTTCAAGCACAGATCAAATAAAAAAAATATTCTTTTTGGGGTCAGAATAAGTGCATGACAGTATTTAGCCTTATATTTGCACTTCTAAACGGGCTTTTATGAACGCAAAAACATTGGGAATTGTACTTCACGCGATAAAATACTCGGATTCGTCGAACATAATTTCTGTATTTACGAAAGATTTTGGGCGTGTTTCTTATATAGTATATGGGGCTCATAAGAAGAAATCATCAGTTAGGTCGTCTTTTTTTCAGCCTTTATCTATCGTGGAGATGGAAGTAACCCATAGCCCCGGGCGGGATTTACACAGGATAAAAGAAATAAAGATGGTGCATTTATTTACCGAGATACCTTATCATCCAGTAAAAAACGCTTTGGCCCTGTTTTTATCCGAGGTACTTTACCGAACATTAAAGCAGGACGATGTTGATGAAAGTTTATTTCTGTTTTTGGAGAACTCTATTCAACAATTGGATTATTGCGAACGAGGAATGGCAAATTTCCATCTGGTGTTCCTGATGAAGCTCACGAGGTATCTGGGCTTCGCGCCAAATGATGATGGTCGGGAGTTTCAGTACTTTGATTTGATAAATGGAGTATTTCTACAAGAAAGGCCGAGTCACAACCACTTTATACTTCCTGAAGTGGCAAAATACTTCTATTCCGTACTGCATACTGATTATTCAGTACTAGATAGCCTTATAATGAGCAGAGAGGCCCGTGTAGAGATCGTAGAGATACTTATAGAAT
>JBJOOU010000025.1:0-3094 GCA_046051105.1 Bacteroidota bacterium | reverse complement strand
GTTTGATGTTGTAAACCAGCATAATTAAGCTGTGTTCACCATTTACCTTCTCTAAACCCGTTAAATTCGTGTGATTGTAACCCCATTGCCTTTTGATGGTTCCGAAGATATGCTCGTTGATCTCCTGCCTTTTTCGGTACAATTGACCATTTTCTCGATAACGCTGATTGTTTTCTTCCACTGCATCCGCATACTGGCTTCTATCGATTTCCCGACCGCCTGTTCGGCTCGTACAAAGTGTTTTTACAGCACACTCTTTGCAAGCGGAAGTTCGGTATTTTTTGAACTCGTAACTGTCTCTATCGCGGGTTTTCTTATGCCATTTTCCGGTCGTTTTTAAAACTTGATTTGCCGGACAAATGTAGAAATCGCTTTCTCTGTCATATTTAAAATTTGCCACCAGATAATCTTTGGTTGTACCGTTTTCATTCGAGTTTACTAAGGTGGGATGCGCCACAATCGTTCGGATGTTTTCCTCTTTACATCGGGTGATTTCCCGACCATTGTGATACCCTTTGTCAACTAAAGCAGTGAAGGTTTCAACTCCTAAATTCCCCTTAGCTTCAATTGCAATTGCGCTTAAAGCATTTCTATCATTACGATTAATGGTGTGTGTAGCCACAACCAAATTGTATTGAGCATCAACAGCGGCTTGAATATTATAACTTACTTCTACCACTTGTCCCTGAACCAACAGTGCTCTGGAATCCTCATCGGTAGTACTGATTTGAGGTTCGCCACTCGCTTTTAGTTTTTCTTCTAAGACTTCGTAGCGGAGTTTATTTTTTTTTAATCTTTCAATCTTTTCTTGAATCTTAGTGATTGTCACGCTATTTTCTTTCTCATCATTCTGAGCTAATTCATCCAGGTATTGCTGTGTTTTCTCTTCAATATAAGCCAGGTGTTTATCTATTTTCTTTTGATTAAAATTGGCTTTTTTGCTGTTGTGCGCTCTACTTTTAGTTCCGTCAATGGCGATTGTTTCTCCAGCAATTAGATCTGCATCTTTCAAAAAAGAAACGAATACTTTGAACAACTTTTTTAAACCCGACGGATTGTCTTTTCTAATCCCGATAGCTATCGGGAAGAAATACTGTGGTAATTGGGTGTAAGTCCGAACAAAAGCCATTGCAATTCAATATTGCGAATACTCTCTTTTTCGAGTTTTCGTGAACTGCGAAGTCCATTGAGATAGCCATACAAATAGATTTTGAGAAATGTTTGCGTATTGAAACTAGGTCGTCCTTCCGTTTTCGGAGTTCGAAGTTCAAAACCTAAGGCTTTCAAATCGATATTCTCCACAAAAGCATCGATAAAGCGAACCGGATTATCTTCCGAAATCGAATCTTCTAAACTCGTAAAAACCATTTGATTGCGGGAGATCCCAGTGATGTGTTGCATCATTAAATATACGAATTTCTTCCCAAATTATTGAAATTTTTTACCTATTTTTGATTAAAATAAACGGAGGTTTTTTCACAGACTGACGTTGGCGGTCATTCTATCGACGACCGTACTAACGACAACGGGGAAACTGAAAACCGAATAGAGTAAGTAATAAAATATAACAAAATAGAATGGGACTATTTGACTTTTTTAAATCGGGCGAAAGCAAAAAACCGTCAATTGATTTGACAGACTTTAAATTTCTTTCTGACGACCACACAAGAATTGAAAATGGACGTCCAACAACCGCTAACAATAAAGGGGCTTGGAGAGGTATAAGAGTAAAAACATCTGACAATCAGACTTTCTTCGTAACTATGTATAATATGAATGAAAATCATCCTGTTTGGGGCGATAATATTCAAATAGCGGAAAAAAGAATGAAAGTAATTGAAGAAAATAATGAAAAAACTATTCTTCGTGGATTTGGTTCAGATGCAATGGGTGCTTCATTCGCTGACTATGGTTTGACACTTCATAAATCGAATAATATTGTTAATAAAGTGACTTTACATATGCACGACAGAAGTATTGATATAGTATATGAAAAAGCAGACAATAAAGCTCAATCAACTAAGTTAGACAACTTCTCGAAAAGCGATAGCTTTGAGAATTTTGTTGAAAGATTTCGTACAATGTCAATGCAAGAGAAAATGCAAATTGCTATGCAAACGGATTTGTTTAATAATCAAGGTGCAGATGCTTATGAAAATGGAAACACAGAATTAGCTATTGAAAAATTTCAACAAGCTCTAAAAATAATGCCAACAAACGATGACGCATTAATAAATTTATGCAGATGCTTTACTAAAATTGGCGAATATGAAAAAGGTATTGACCAACTGAAAAAGCTTTATTATTTAAATCCCAATAATAAAAGTAAAGTAATCGCATATTGTTTACTTATGCACTTATTAGAAGATTTTGACTCTGATGGTGGTGCTGTAAGTCCTTCAACATTAATTAGTTTTATTAAAGAAAAATTTAACTTTTCAACAAATGATTCTGAAATTAAAAATATAATGCAGATAATAAACGAACCTTACAATAGACATATTTTGGTTTATATGATAGGAGGTTTCGGTTTTGGAATGGGTTCAGGAGAAAGTCCATATATGACTTCCGAAGGAACTACAAAATCTGTAATTCGTGATGAAATAAGAGATGTTTTAAATTGGGATTAACAAGAACGAACCGCCAACAGCAGTTTGGCAAAATGGCGGGTTCAGTGCTAAATTGAACATTAGGTTTTCAAATAAACATTAGTGCTAAATTGAAAGTAAGTGCTTCTAAATCCGCCACTTCGCCAAGCTGCAAAACGTCAGGCTGTGAAAAAACTCACTTTCTTCCTATTTAACTTTTATTTTCATTACGCTGCAAGGTAAAACAAGCCTTTTAACGACGCCTTATTATTAAGCAACCAATAATATTTTTTCAAAAACAAAGACTGATTTCAGCTTAAAATGCTTCGTTATTTGCAAAAACAAGACGTTCCTTTTGTAAGGTGACTTCCAGTTCTTGATTTTGGCAATTAAATCAGGAACTCCCAGAATATTCATTGCACGTTTGATGTTGTAAACCAGCATAATTAAGCTGTGTTCACCATTTACCTTCTCTAAACCCGTTAAATTCGTGTGATTGTAACCCC
>JBJOOU010000024.1:0-24803 GCA_046051105.1 Bacteroidota bacterium | reverse complement strand
ACGAGCAACGCACTACAGCGCGCCATACCGACAGTTTGACGCACGAGGAGTTAATAGATCAGTGCATTCCGAAGTTGACAGAGGGTGGGCGTATTTGCCTGATTCTGCCTATTCAGGAGGGCTTGAGTTGTGTTGAATATGCACAAACGAAAGGCTTGTGTTGCAACAAACTTACAAAGGTATTCCCAAAACCAGCAGCTGAGGCAAAAAGACTTTTGATTGAATTGAGTTTTCGCGTTACCGAAACTCATCAAGAGTCATTGATTATCGAAACAGACAGGCATGTCTATTCGCCTGAATTCAGTCTGCTCGCTAAAGATTATTATTTGAAACTGTAATCCCCTGGGGGATAAAAGTAAACAGGTCGGTTGTACGTGACAACCGACCTGTTTTAGTTATGCTGAAGGCCTATATTATAGTAGCGCGTCAATTTTTGCAGCCAAGGCAGCTTTCTGAACAGCTCCTACTTGTTTGTCAACCAGTTTTCCATCTTTAAAGAAAAGAATCGTTGGAATGTTGCGGATACCAAATTCGGTTGGAGTATCTACGTTGTTGTCAACGTCCATTTTACCAACTACAACTTTACCGTCGTATTCTTTTGCCAACTCTTCAACGATTGGACCTACCATGCGACATGGACCACACCATTCTGCCCAAAAGTCAACAACTACAGGTTTTCCACTATTAATAGCTTCCTTGATGTTTCCATCAGTAAATTCTAATGCCATAATATATTAGTTTTAAAATGTTTTATTTTTGTTTAAGACGATGCAAATATACATCGTTTTCTTGAATTTTGCTCGACGAAAAAATGAATATCCCTATACAAAATATCTATCAGCTTACCTGAAAATCGAGTATGTCCTCAGTTTGTGCGCGTTTCAGCTTGTGATACACATCTTTGGTAATCGTGAGCCGGTGCTGGCGCGAAAACATTTTTACCTTGTTGGGCGAATTCTCGTCCAGCATGGTGATGTATAGATTGACGTTGCCCTTGTTTTTCAACACCATTTCATTCAAATCAGTAGCAAACTCTTCGGTGAGCTGCTGCAATTTGATATTTAAGGTTAGCGAACTTACCAGTTTATCTCTGATATCATTGAACACCTCTATCTTCTGTATTTTTAATTCCAATTCTTTAGGTGCATCGGGATTGGCAGCAGGCTTTTTGAATTTAAAATCGGCCCCACGCTCCTGCACCACTGCATTGATGTACAAATACAAATCCTTGATCATGTACTTTCCAAACTCAATGTAGTTTTTCCCAAACAATGGAAATTCAAAGGCTCCGGCATAATCTTCCAGCGTAAATATTCCGTAAGGATTTCCAGCCTTGGAAGTACCATGACGGAAGTTAGTCACCATTCCACCGATGCGCAGGGGTTTCCCCTGCAACGCATTCAGGTCTTTCAGGTCTGTAGTGGTGGTGTTACATACGTAACTGATTTCGAATTCAAAATCGTCCAGCGGATGTGCCGAAAGATACATGCCAATCAAATCGCGCTCTTTGTTCAGCTTTTCGAGTGGCGACCATTCGGGCGCGTAAGGCAGCTCCGGCTTGGTGATTTCCACCGCATCGCCATCGCCAAACAGCGAATTCTGGCTCATGGCGGTATCGCTTTGGAACTTATTGCCATAGCGAATAATGCTTTCGAGCACCAATTCGCCTTTGCTGTTTTCTACAAAAAATTGCTCGCGTTTGATGTCGGTAAAGCAGTCGAAAGCACCGGCCAGCGCCAAACTTTCTACCGTTTTTTTGTTGCAGGCCGAAAGATTGACACGTTCGATAAAGTCAAAAATGCCAGTAAAAGGTTTCTTTTTTCGTTCTTCAATAATGGCCATTACGGCACCCTCACCTACTCCTTTGATACCGCCCAGCCCGAAACGAATATTGCCATCGCGGTCTACCGTAAAGTTCAAATCGGCCTCGTTTACGTCCGGCCCGAGTACGTTTATGCCCAGGTTTTTACACTCGTCCATAAACTTACCTACCTCGGCAATATCATCACGGCTTCGCGTTAAGTTGGCAGCCATGTACTCCGCAGGATAATGCGCTTTCAGATAAGCTGTTTGGTAAGCTACCCACGAGTAACAGGTTGCGTGCGATTTATTGAAGGCATATTTTGCAAACTCTGCCCAGTCGGCCCAGATTTGTTCCAGTTTGGCTTTGGGGCCGTAACCGTTTTTCTCGCAACCGCTAAGGAATTTGATCTTCAACGCCTCCATTTTATCGACGAGCTTTTTACCCATCGCCTTACGCAACTCGTCGGACTGACCACGGGTAAAGCCCGCTAAGTCGCGACTCAGAAGCATGACCTGTTCCTGATACACGGTAATCCCATAGGTATCTTTCAAACGATTTTCCATGATCGGGAAGGGATATTCAATCTTTTCGCGACCGTGTTTACGGTTGACAAACTGCGGAATGTATTGCATTGGACCCGGACGATAGAGCGCATTCATCGCAATAAGGTCCTCGAACTGAGTGGGCTGCAGCGCCTGTAAGTGCTTCTGCATCCCGGCGGACTCGAACTGGAACGTAGCAACGGTGAGACCCTTACTGAACAGCTCGTATGTTTTTGCGTCGTCGATCGGTATTTTATCAATATCTACCTCTACACCTTTTGATTTTCGGATATTGCTGAGCGCTTCTTTGATAATGGACAGGGTTTTTAGTCCCAAAAAGTCCATCTTGATCAACCCAATTTCCTCGATTACCGAACCTTCGTACTGGGTCACCAGCATTTCTTCGGAAGTTTCTTTATCGGTAGCGGTACTCAGCGGCACCAGGTCTTTCAGGTCGGCAGCTCCAATGATTACCCCGCAGGCATGAACTCCTGTTTGACGCACAGTACCTTCGAGCATCTCGGCATAGCGGAGCGTGTTCGCCAGGTTTTGGTCGTAAGAATTGCGGGCTTGCTGCAGCTCAGGAACGTATTTCAGACAGTTGGCAATGTTTACTTTCGGTGCTTTTCCCGATGCCGGATCTTCCGGAAATTTATCGGGAATCAGCTTCGTGAGTCGATCTGCTTCTGACAATGGCAGGCGTTGTACACGCGCAACGTCCTTGATGGACGATTTGGTGGCCATGGTTCCGTAAGTAATAATGTGCGCCACACGTTCCTTGCCGTACTTTTCGGTTACCCAACGCAATACCTGTCCGCGCCCGTCATCGTCGAAGTCGATATCGATATCGGGCATGGAGATACGGTCGGGGTTCAGGAAACGCTCAAACAGCAAATCGTACTTTAGTGGGTCAATGTCGGTAATTTTGAGACAATACGCCACCACCGATCCGGCTGCCGAACCACGACCCGGTCCCACCGACACGCCCATACCACGGGCTGCACTGATGAAGTCCTGCACAATAAGGAAGTAGCCGGGAAAACCCATCGTTTTCATGACGTTGAGCTCAAAGTCGATACGTTCCTGTTGTTCAGCATTCAGCTCTTCGCCGTAGCGCATCCGGGCACCGTCGAAAGCCAGTTTGGCAAGGTAATCGGCCTCCAGTTTTACACGTACTACTTTGTCGTAACCACCCAGGCGTTTGTAGCCATCGCCAAATTCTTCCATCAGCATCTCTTCGGTGAATTTCTGACGGTAGGCCTCCTCCGTTCCAAAATCTTCGGGAATCGGGAATACGGGCATCATCGGTGCCGAGTCGATATCGTAGAATTCTACTTTGTTGGCAATTTCTACTGTATTTTCGAGGGCTTCGGGTATGTCGGCAAAAATCTCCCACATCTGTTCGGGCGATTTCAACCACTCCTGTTTGGTGTAACGCATACGGCTCGGATCGTCCAGATCTTTCCCCGTACTGAGGCAAATCAAGCGTTCGTGCGCCTCGCCGTGTTCTTCTTCCACGAAGTGAACATCGTTGGTCACCACCAGTTTGGTGTTGGTCTTTTTTGCGAGTTTTATCAAGTCCTCGTTCTGACGCATCTGCTTGTTGTAGCATTCGTAGTCAGCATTGGGCTTGTCGGTTTTGTGGCGTTGCAGCTCGATGTAGTAGTCGTCGCCAAATACTTTTTTGTACCAAAGGATGCGTTGTTCGGCTCCGTCCAGGTCGCCTTTTTCCACGTATTTATGAATTTCGCCCCCGAGACACGCAGAAGAAGCGATCAGCCCTTCGCTGTATTTTTCCAGAATTTCGTGGTCGATACGCGGACGGTAATAGAATCCATCCATCCATCCCATCGACACCAGGCGGCACAGGTTCTGATAACCAATTTTGTTTTTGGCCAACAGTACCAGGTGAAAACCGCTTCGGTCTTCCTGTATTTCTTTTTTATTTCGGCTACGGCGGGCTACATAGGCCTCACAACCCAAAATGGGCTTAAAGATGTGCGATTTTGCATCGGCAATTTCGGCTTCCAGTCGGGCCTTTTCCTCGTCGGAAATGCCTTCTTGGGCCAGCTCTTTTTCGAGGCCCTTGATGATATCTTTGTATTTGCCATTCTTCTTTTTGGTGTAGTTGTAAAATTCCTTCACACCGAACATATTACCGTGATCGGTAAGTGCCACAGCGTGCATTCCGCTTTTCACAGCCTTGTCGACCAGATTCGGAATGTTGGACATCCCATCCAGCACCGAGTAGTGTGAATGGACATGAAGGTGAACAAATGAACTCATGTTAAGTGTTTGTTTTTCAAATTTCTATCAATAATGCGCAAACTGTTTTTTTGCGGTTCTAAAGATAGCCATTAAAATGAATCTGAATGAAAATCTATGTGCGAAGTTATCCACAACATTTAAACTTTAGGACTGTGAGAAGAACGGCATTTACGAAGCAAAACTTGCCGGTATCGGCAAAAAAGGGTATTTTTTGGAGATAAAACAGGTAGTTCTTTGCCGATAGACGTTAACCCCACCTCCTGTTCCGCCTCTTTTAATGCATTTATCGAAGACAGCCCTTCTTCGCATTTTTCAGGCGCTGATGCTTGATTCGCTCTGCACCCATATTGCACCGAAGCAGCACCGAGGGAGCACCGAATCAGCTCAGAGCGAAAAACCAGGGGAAGTTGCCGTATTCTTATCTTCGTTTTTGAAGGAAAAAACAGCCATTTTCTGAAGATTGGCTCAACGAGAGGACGAACAACCAATCTTCACGTGAAGCTTGGATCAACGAGGGTCTACTTGTTGTCATTTTTTGGCCATCCTATACTGATAGTACACTGATCCTATACTCATCCTATACTGACAAGGTATTTTGAGAACTTGCTGGAAATAGAAAATGGTGAGCATACTGCCCACCATTTCCCATTCGGTTCTTGCAAACCATTATTGATTTACAATTCATTATCTATATAGAGCCAAATCTGACACATTACCGACATTACCGATCAATCTATTTTTTTATAAAATGGGTCTGGACCAAATTCAAATATTATCTCGTTTTTAAAGTCAACAATTACACCATCAATACTACCAGGCTTCCACTTAAATGGTAAATTATTTAGGTTATCAACCACAATGCTATCAATTTTGGAATTGAACTTAAGAAGAATTCTAGTTTTTGTAAGATCACCAGTTTTTGTAACAACAAAATCAATTATCAGTTTTCTGGGATAGTTTACATTTTGTTGTATTGGTATCAGTTTTCTTTTTTTTAATATTCCAAGAATATATTCTTTTGTCTTTTCGTTATCCGTATAATCATGATCCACAACAATGTAATAACCGTCAAGTGACTTGTTCTCAGGAATGTCTTTTTCAATATTGTTATATTCTCTAAGCAGTTTGTTATAAAAATCCTTGCCATATTTCTCAAAGATTACACTATCCATTATTGTCTTAGCATACGATTCTTTATCATTCATGGAAAATATTGCATGATTTATATAATAGCCATATTTTTTAAAAACAAATTCATCAAGAAGCCTTCTATTATTAAATCTACTATTGTTTGGATAAACTAAAATATTACCAAGTTCTATATTTTTATATACTTGTACTTTATATTTCACAATCACGAGGCTGTCTCTTATTTCTATTTGTTTATTATAATTATTCAGTTCCCGTAAATGATCCCATCTGAAACCGAAAAACAACCCTAATACAGCAACTAATACAAAAGCAAATGTTATTATTGATTTTTTCATATTATTTCTTTTTTAAATTGTTCTCTAGATATTTAAGTGCAGTATTGGGATTGAAATCTTTTAGGCCATCTTTTAACTCCACATATCCTAACCCCCGTTCTAAGTAGCTTGCTCCTCGTAGTTCGGCCAAGCGTCATCGCTTGGTCGAGGTAGAAGCAGGCCTCTGGCCGGCATAATTCAATACAAATATACAGTCTTTTTGTAAATAAAAACCCCCGTAATTTTTATAAATTATCGATGGCTTTTTGTTTGGTCTTGTCGGCAGGATGCCGACTTCTAGCTACGACCAAGCGATGACGCTTGGCCGAACTAAATACGCTATCCTTCGCTTAACGAGGCCGAACTAATGCGCTTACCTTCGCTTAACGAGGGACATAGAAAGACGCATACGATTATCTTAAAGCAAAGATAGTCGCTTTTGGTATATCTGCTCCTGATAGAAGGATATATCTTTGTAAGATTCTTTATAGCATACGTTTGTAATAGAAAATGGTGAGCATACTGCCCACCATTTCCCATTCGGTTCTTGCAAACCATTATTGATTTACAATTCATTATCTATATAACGCCAAGTCTGACACATTACCACACTATTTAAATCGGTATTTTTTTGGAATATAATACAATGAATCCAAGTTTTTAGTGTTGACAGAATGAAAAACCATATCTTCTTCAATTCTCGCCAAATCCCTACATTTATTCAATAGTTTTAATCCTCTTTCTTTATTTTTTTTTACGCCATATCCATTCAAATAGAAAACTCCGAGTATATAATTACAAGAAGGTATATTTATTTTACTTGCCTTTTGTAACCCATATAAAGCCTCTTCAATTTCTGAATCAGTCAATTTAGTTAGAGTTAGATTATTGTTTTCTGAAAATCTATCTTTGACTATATAGCTGTAAAATATGTGGTATCCAGCCATACTTACAAATGAATCATTACAGTTTGAATGTAACAAAAACCTCAATCTATTAAACTGAGTTTTGTTTAGATAAAAACTAGTAGTTAATTGATCTTGTGACTCTTTGTAAAATACCCTTGCTGTATCTGCACATTGATCACAAAAACTCACTTTTGGTGATTCTCGTCTACATGACATGAATAGTATACTAATAGTCTGTAATAAACAAAAGATCCAAAGAGTCATTATAAAACTTTTATTGCTTTTTCTTATCTTCATTGTATTTCATTATTATATCTTTATAATTTGGTTTCCAGTCCAATTTAAAATGTCCAACATCTTTGCCATCCTTGTAAATTATCCAATCTCTATGTTTTGTGCCCCGTTCTATGTAGCTTGCTCCTCGTAGTTCGGCCAAGCGTCTTCGCTTGGTCGAGGTAGAAGCAGGCCTCTGGCCGGCATAATTCAATACAAATATACAGTCTTTTTGTAAATAAAAGCCACCGTGATTTTTACAAATTATCGATGACTTTTGTTTGGTCTTGTCGGCAAGTGGCACATACCGATTTATCATCGGTAATGCCGGCTTTTAGCTACGACCAAGCGATGACGCTTGGCCGAACTAAGGAGGTCTACTTGTTGTCATTTTTGGGGCATCCTATATTGACAAAGAATTTTGAGAACTTGCTGGAAATAGAAAATGGTGAGCATACACCCACCATTTCCCATTCTGTTCTTGAAAATATTTATTGATTTACAAGCTTCTATTTCAATAATACCAAATCAGATACATTACCTGAGTAGGCCACAAAAAAAACAGGATGCAACTTTCGCTGCACCCCGTTCGGGAGATTATATCATCAGATGATTATTTTACCACAACTTTCGAAACGCTGTTGTTTACTTTTACCAGGTAAATGCCACTGGCGATGCTTATAGTCGCTTTATCGCTAATCAATCTGGCCGAAGCAACTCTCACACCACTTATGGTATAAACGTTAGCAATATCACCTGCTGTTGCATTAGAGATTGCAATGCTGTTTTTCTGATCGGAGTAAACCAAGGTTGATGAAGCTGCGTTAGGAGCATTTACAGCAGTAAGAACGGTAGATGTTGTAGCAAATGTTGCGTCACCCAGGTAAATAAGCCCCTGAGTTCCGTCCATAACCGGACTAAACGGATTTGTACTGGTACCAGTTGGAGCAGTAGCGATATCGGATTTCCCGGTAAATGTTACAAATACATTTGTCTGTGTTGCAGTTGCAGTTGGAGCAGCAGACAATGTGATACTATTTCCTGAGATAGCAGACACAGTTGTTGCAGCAGGAATATTATTACCAGTAACAGTTTGGCCTGCTCTCAAGTACTGAAGCACAGTATCAGCAACCAGCGCAATTGGGTTTTGAGTCAAATAAGTACTTGTTCCTCTTACCACCGGAACATAATAATAAGCTGAACCGGTATAAAGGATTGATCCCTGAGCCGCACTGGTTGCTGCAATCCAGTTGGCAGTGGTATTTACAGTTGTGTACGTTTTTGTACCTTTAATACCAGCCACTACAGGCAATACTACTCCCGCGCCATTCAATGTCAGGTTATAATATTTCCTAGGGAACAAATACAATGCAGGATTGTTGTCATTCAGCAGTTGATAGTTCATAGCCTGACCGTAATTACCAGTTACAGTTACGGTAGAATAGTCTTTGAAATTAACTGACAGAGTTTGAGTTTTCTGTTTGATCAGTTTTACATTACTTCCTAACACCAATGTTCCTGCGTTTGCTTGAGTACCATCGCCTAAATTGAAAGTCAAAGTTCCCGCATTCCCTGCAACACTTGTCATACATAACCCGAAGTCGCTTGTGTTTGCCGCACTGGCAGTGGTATTGTTGCTGGCAGAAGCATAGGTTCCTAAATCCAGTGTCCCATACACATTATAGGTGAAATTGCCCTGATCATTGGTTGTTACATTTCTGTTAGCATGGAAATTATATCCTACATAAACCGTCACACCCGGGTCAATGGTACAAACGCGGGTAGTACCAGTACAGGTGTCATTATTTTGAATTGAAAGCCCAATACCATTATGAATAAGCAATGACATCGTTTCTTTGATATTCAGCGAAGTATTGGCTGTTGTTTTGATATTAGCATGTGGAAGTAGCTGAGCAATATTAAAAGCATATCCGGTTACCGAAGATGATGATGGTTTAACGGTGAAACTATTTGCCTGATTGCTGTAAAGTACTTTAATCCCTCCGGTATTTCCCTGAGGAACTTTAGGTGCAGTGTCGCCAAATACACCATCATTTGTAATAGAATAATCACCATTACCGGGGATAGCTCCCTCAAATCCAACATACAGACTTTTAGAACTTCTATACCCGGAAGTCGCATTAAAAGTACCATAATTCACAATATTAGAACAATACAAATCAGATCCTTGAGTCAATGTTCCACCTGTATTGACAGTGATGTTTCCAAATGAAACGAATTGAGCTGAAGTACGCATGAATCCATTCACATACAGATTTTTACAAGCCGGATAATAAGAAAGAGAAGGAGTACCAGAAGCTGTAGCAGCCTGAGATAATGTAATAGCAGTTCCATTAATTGCTGCTACATAAGTACCGCGAGCAATTCCATTTCCCTTTATGGCCATACCCGCTGTTATAGTAGTACTTGCTGCCGAAAGCGTAGCACTGGTAGATCCAGAAACCAGAGTGGTTGCACCCGAAGTGTTTGCACCCATAGTTCCCATTCGTTTACCAGCCTGAATCCAGACATTGGTAGTAGCTGTTGGGGTAGAAGGCGCTGCTGTTAAGTTTCCCGCACCGTCCGACACACTCCAGTTGCCTACTGTAGCCCACAAGGTATCAGTAGCCTGAGTAAAAACATAGTCACCGGCAGCCTGCCCGTAACTTTTGGTAGCTACTCCTGATAAAAGAAGTAAGCCTAAAAGAAAAGTAATTGATTTTTTCATAAAATTTTGCGATGAAAATTTATAATTAATTTATTTGTAACACACAAAACGATATAAAGCCTTATTCCAATTCAGTTTAATGCAATATACATTAAACATGACGAAGCAGATAAAAGTTTGTAATACCTTCATGAGAAGGTAATTTAAAATATTGACATACATTAACATGATAAACATAGAGCATACTACCCAATGATGTAATCTATTTATATCGAAAACAAAAAAAGCCACTTACATTCATCTGTAAATGGCTGTTATATGCTATAAAAAAGTACGTTTTCGTTATTCGCCTCCGCAATTCTTTTCGATGGCCGCTTTTGATTTTATCTGTCCCAGCTCACGTGCTTTTTTAAAATCAGTACACGCACCGTCTTTTTGTCCGAGATTGAGCTTGGCCACGCCACGATTGTAGTACGCATCGCCATAATGAGGATTGATCACTACCGCTCTTGTAAAATCTTCAACAGCACCTTTGTTATCATTCTGAACCGTTTTCAACAAACCTCTGTTATGCAAAGCTTTGTAATGTTTCGGATTAATACCAATCGCCTTATTATAATCCTTCATGCCTGCAGCCTGATCATTAAGAGCAATTTCGGAGTTGGCTCTGTTGAAATACGCATCCGAAAGGGGCTGAATACGAATTGCCTTGCTATAATCGACAATCGCTTCTTTGTGTTGCCCCAGATAGTACTTGGCCACCCCTCTATAAATATACCCCCAGGCCAAACGAGGATGATATTTTACACAAAGGTTGAAGTCCTCAACAGCACCCTGATAGTTTTCAATATATTGCTTCGTCAATCCGCGACTTACAAGCCCCATGGCATCCTTGGGTTTTATTTCCAAAGTTTTGGTGTACATGGCAATGGCATCGTTGTAGCGCTGCAGATTGTAATAGCAATCGCCTTTATTGAAATAAGCGTCGGCATAATCTGGTTTTATCTCAATTGCCTTGTCCTGATCAGCTATCGCGGCCTCAAAATCCTGCAGATAATATTTAGCAATACCCCGACTTAGGTAGGCTTTCGCATCGCGCGGGTTGCGTTCAATCACTTTGGTATAATCCTCCACGGCACCTTTAAAGTCCTGATCGTAGTATTTTTGGACAGCCCGGTTGAATAAAGCGGCCGACGACTGAGCCGAGACGGTTGCACTCAGCATGAGCGAGGCAATCAGATAAGTAAACTTCTTCATGATCATATATTTGCTTAGTTTAACTTTCAAAAGTAACTATTTGTTCGCACAAAAATTCTTTTTTATAGAAAAAAATAATCATCTCTGTCATTTTTATGATTCTATCCACAAAGAAAGCCAGCATTTGTAAAAAAACAATGCTGGCTTTCTTTGGCAAAAAAGACAATCCTGATATCACCTTACTCCTACCCGATCGATACACCTATCATTTTTCCGATGCCAAAAGTAATAGCAGCTGCTGCCAGCCCGAACAATACCTGACGGAAGCCCGAATACCAAACACTTTTGCCTGTAAACAGCGTAATAGCGCCACCAATCAGGAACAGTCCGCAAGCACTGGAAACCACACTTAAAACGATGGCATGCATACCTGAAGTGAAGATAAAGGGTGCCAAAGGAATAATGGCTCCAATGGAAAATAAGAAGAACGAATACAGAGCAGCTTCGATGGCCGATCCTTCCAACTCGTCGGCATTAATGCCAAGCTCTTCTTTGACCAATACGGCATGGGCTTTTTCCTTATCCTGCATGATTTCGGCAGCCATTTGGTTGGCCTGCTCTTCGGGAATGCCTTTGGCTACATAGATCAGAGCCAATTCGCGCTGTTCGCCTTCGGGATTGGTTTCGAGCTCGTCCATTTCCACGGCCATCTGATTTTCGTACAGTTCCTGCGAACTCTTCACCGAAATCCATTCGCCCAGCGCCATCGAAAGCGCTCCGGCCAACAGTCCGGCAATACCCGCCAGTAATACCGCCTGACTTCCACCGGTAGCACCGGCAATCCCCATCACCAGGCTGAAGTTGGACACAAGACCGTCGTTTCCACCCAGCACCGCTGCCCGAATAGCGTTTCCGCCCACCGAGCGATGCCGTTTTTCGAATTTTGCATGCTGTGCACCACTGATTTCCTTATCATTTTCGAGGATAGTCCACAAAATACGTACGTGGTTGGTTTCGCCACCCGTCAACTCCATATTATTTTTCTCCTTTGCTTTAATGGTGGCGTTTGAGAGGCTTTTCTCGGTATCCATCAGTGCTCCCAACACATAATCGTATCCGAATATTGTACCAATTCGATTGATGGTTTTTGCGCGCCAGGAAGGCTCAATAAGATTTTCGATAGGCAGATTCAGCTTTTTTGCAAATGCTTCGGCATGACTGTATTCAATATCTGCCATTTGTTCGAAAACATGAGCCACTGCTTTGTCTTTTTCGTTTGCGGCCAGCTTACGGTAGAGGTAGCAGGCGTCTATTTCGGTTTGTAAACTACGGTTTTTAGCCATTATAATTTGTTGATATGTTGTTGGTTGTGCTTGTTAGCAATATGGAGACAAAATTACAGAAAAATAGATTATAAAAAAAGCGGGTTTCGGAGCATTGCTTCGAAACCCGCATATGTTTTGGCGTAAATGTACCCTCTTAAAAACGCGAAAGGTAGTAACGCCTTACTACCAATCTTTGTTAACCTTAAATCTAATACTATGAAAAAATCACGATGCAAAGGTAAAGCGTATTTTGTACACTTGCAAGCATTTTGACAGGAAATATCGATGTAAATATGTTTTATAACACATTTTAAAATATTATCAGTAATTTTTAGTTGATATAATGGCTATTTGGCACAAAAAAGACATTATTGTGCAGAAAAATAAAGCCGGAACAGAGTTGTACTCATTCCGGCTTTATGATATTTTCAGTATTGGAAATCTAAAAACCAATGGCTTTTAATCCTAATCCCGCTTTTTCATCAATTCCAAACATCAGATTCATGTTTTGCACCGCCTGCCCTGAAGCTCCTTTCAGCAGATTATCAATCATCGAAACGATCAGCAATTTATTTCCGTGTTTTTCGAGATACACAATGGCTTTGTTAGTGTTCACTACCTGCTTCATATCCGGGTTTTTATCCACCACAAAGGTGAAAGCGGCATCTTTGTAGTAGTTTTTGTAAAGCTCTTTTGCCTCTTCCAAACTCAGCGAACAATTGATGTAGCTGGTAGCGTAAATACCGCGGGCAAAGTTTCCACGAACGGGAATAAAGTTGATTTCCTTATCAAAGCCGGGCTGTAGTTGAACCATCGTCTGTCCAATTTCCATCAAATGCTGATGTTCAAAGGCTTTATAAATGGATATATTGTTGTTTCTCCAGCTGAAATGCGATGTTGATGAAGGCTTCACTCCTGCCCCTGTAGAGCCTGTAATGGCATTTACGTGTACTTCGTCGGTAAGCAATCCGGCAGCTGCCAATGGCAGTAAACCAACCTGAATAGCCGTTGCAAAACAGCCCGGGTTAGCAATATGTTGAGCTGCACGAATGACTTCGCGGTTCATTTCGGGCAAACCGTATACAAAATCATGATCGTCGCGTTTCTGACGGTAGTCGGTGGAGAGGTCGATCACTTTCAGGTTGGCTGGAACGTTGTTTTCGTCCATAAACTTTTTGCTATCGCCGTGAGCCGAGCAAAGGAAAAGTGCATCTACCTGATCGAAAGGCAATTCAGAAGTAAACACCAGGTCAGTTTCGCCAATCAAACCGCTGTGTACATCGGCAACCGGGTTACCGGCATTACTGCTACTGTTTACGAATACGATTTCAACGTTGGGATGATTGATAAGAATGCGTAGCAGCTCACCGGCAGTATATCCGGCTCCACCTATTACGCCTGCTTTAATTTTAGTCATGATTATATGAATGATTTATTTTTTCTTGTAATTAGGATATGCTGATCAAGAGTAAGAAGAACCATAAAACGAAAATCAGCCAGGTCCATTTGTAGTATTTCACTTTTCTGTTTTTATGCCGAATCAGATACATCAGCAACAAAATGGAATACACACCACCCATCGCTTCAAGGGTATGAAGCAGCTTTTCTCTGATTCTTTCGCGCTTCCACGAAGCCAGCATCTTGTCGTAAACAAAAAATAGCCCACTGATCAGGTTGATCGCAGCCAGGTAAATCCAGAAGTAAACTTTTAGGTTCATAGTAATATGTTTTTATTCCAATAAATCTGGTCGCAAAAGCTTTGTTCGCTCCACTGCTTGCTGATGATTCCATTCGTCCACTTTGGCCTGATGGCCCGAAAGCAGAATGTCCGGCACCTTCCATCCATTGTACTCAGCCGGGCGGGTGTACACCGGCGGTGCCAGCAAATTGTCCTGAAAGGAATCCGACAAAGCCGACTGCTCATCGCCAATGGCTCCGGGAATCAATCGGACGATAGCATCCGTCATGATGGCCGCCGGAAGTTCGCCCCCGGTAAGCACATAATCGCCAATAGTTATTTCTCTGGTAATCAAATGTTCGCGAATGCGATGGTCGATACCTTTGTAGTGTCCGCAAAGAATAATCAGGTTGCCCGACATTGAAAGTCGGTTGGCCATTTTCTGATCGAATTTCTCTCCGTCAGGCGATGTGTAGATCACCTCATCGTAAGAACGTTCGCTTTTCAACTGGCTGATAATTCGATCAATTGGTTCGATTTGAAGCACCATACCCGCACTGAATCCGAAAGCATAATCATCCACCCGGCGATGCTTGTTGGTAGTATAGTCGCGCAAATTGTGCACACACACTTCTACAAGGCCTTTATCGCGGGCTCGTTTTACAATTGAATGATTCAGAGGACTTTCAAGTAATTCAGGAACAGCAGATATAATGTCAATTCGCATTCTTTGTCTTTGATAATGAGACGGCAAAGTTACGAAAAAACTATCAGAATGACAATGTAGGCCACTGAAGAGGCTATAAATAAAGGAATTACACGGATAATGAAAGATACACCCAATGTATAAACACAAAAATTGGCAGATAGAAAACTCTCCTGCCAATTCAGTATTCAATCATTTGTTTCGTTAGAGATTGTGAGCCATCCACTTACGAAGCACATTAGGATCTTTACCACAACGTTTCGCATAATCAAGAAATTGTGCTTCGTCAATTTTACCAACCATGAAGTATTTCGACTGAGGATGCGAAAAATACAATCCGCATACCGATGCATTGGGAAACATGGCTCCATTCTCGGTTAATGTAACGCCTATTTCATTGAATCGTAACAGCGGATCCAGCTCGAAGATAATGGATTGATCGGGAAGCGACGGATAACCTACAGCCGGGCGAATGCCGCTGTATTTGGTTTTCAGAATCTCCTTGATACTGAGCGATTCATCGGGAGCATAGCCCCAGTATTCTTTGCGCACTTTCCAGTGTACCCACTCGGCAACGGCTTCGGCAATACGGTCGCAGAGCGTTTTTACCAGTATCGATTGATAGACATCGTCTACTTTTTCGAACGACTCAGCAAATGCTTCGCCTCCGATAACAGTCGTTACAAACGCACCTACATAATCGTTTTCGGGCGCCACAAAGTCGGCCAACGAATAGCAAAAGCCATCAGTAGCTTCGTGTTGCTGGCGAAGCATCGGCAGCTTGATCGTTTGCCCGCCGTTTTTGATAAAAATATCATCATCTTCAGCCCAGCCGGGGAACATACCAAAAGAAGCATTGATTGTCAGGATTTTCTCATCCTGAAACCGCCGCAATATTTCCTGAGCATCGCGAAATAATTTCAGCGCTTCTTCCGCTTTTGGGCGATCTTCCAGAGGAAACTTTTGCAGCCAGCCCGTTTTACAAGCTGCACAATCACAAACAGTTTCGATACCCTCGAAACGTCCCGGCATGCGCCAGGCCATAAAGAAAAATACCCAATCAATAAAGGGTACCAGTTCACGTAAGCTGATGTCATTTAGCTGAATTAAGCCTTCGGTATTGGGTTTGGGAGGAATATAGCTCATTGTTTTATTGTTTCAGATAGATTAAAACACATTATATTCTAAAATGTTTCGTCATTACAAACTCGGAATACTCATTCCCGTTATTTTGCGGTACAAATCCAGCGCATACACATCCGTCATACCCGAAATGTAATCCAACACAGCCATTACTTTAGCATAAGTCGACGGACTGTCGGTTTCGTATTGTTCGGGAATGCGCATCAGCAGTTGTTTGGAATAGGCTTTATCTGGACTTAACACAGCTGCAACCAGATGCTCCAACAGTGTCAGAATGATTTTATAGCCGGCCAGCTCTACATCCAGCACTTCCTGCGAACGATATATTTTTTTGAAGGCCGTTTCTGAGCAGGTTTTGTAAGCTGATGCCGATTGTTCAGGAAGCATTTTTATCAATGGTGAGGTAAATGTTCCATCCAGAATAGCTTCTTCATTTTCAGCAAAAACGGTAGAGCACTCTTCAATCAACTGCCCAATCACCGACGAACGAAGATAGGCAATTTGCTCATTTACATCGGTTACCATATTCATTGTGTCCATGCGGCGGGCTTTGCGGGCATCGCTGAAGAAGTTGAGCAGCAGCTCCTTGGTTTCTTCCGAAGTAAGAATGCGCAGTTTGTGCGCATCTTCAATGTCCATAATTTGGTAGCAAATGTCGTCGGCCGCTTCTACCAAAAACACCAACGGATGGCGGGCATAGCGATCGGGATTTTCAGGCGAACGGGGTATACCTAACTCGTTGGCAATTTTTTCGTAAGCATCCTTTTCCGAAGCAAAAAAGCCGAACTTTTGTTTCTTCGGGTCGGAAAAAACCGAAGCATATGGATATTTGATAACAGAAGCCAATGTGCTGTAAGTAAGCACAAAACCACCCGGTCGACGACCTTTAAACTGATGAGTAAGCAGTCGGAGTGCATTGGCATTCCCCTCGTAACAAATGATGTCGCGCCATTCTTCCGCAGTCATTTCCTGTTCCAGATGCATACCATTTCCTTCGGAAAAATAGGTTGCAATCGCTTTTTCGCCCGAATGCCCGAAGGGTGGATTACCCATGTCGTGAGCCAGACAGGCCGCTGAAACGATGGAGCCAATTTCTTCGAGATAAGGCGTTTCGATATGCTTTTTATCACGCAGTTTGTGCGCAACAGTTACACCCAGCGAGCGTCCTACGCAGGCCACCTCGAGGCTGTGAGTCAGTCGGTTGTGTACAAATACGCTTCCGGGCAGCGGAAAAACCTGTGTTTTATTTTGTAAGCGGCGAAAGGGAGCCGAAAAAATCAGTCGGTCGTAATCGCGCTGAAACTCGCTGCGATCATCGTCCCGTTTTACGTGATAATCCTCCTGTCCAAACCGTTTGGTCGATAATAATTGATTCCAGATCATTGATGAGTTTATAAAGTCACAAAGTTCGTAAAATTGGGAAGTTTTTAGTTTCAAAGATCATAAAGCAATGATTAGTTGTATGTCATCCTGATTATTCAACACATCTGCCTGAGATCAGAATTGGCTCTATTCTACTTTATAAACTTTTAGAACTTTCTAACTTCAAGAACGACTCTTCTATTGTGGCATATGATAATTTTTTAATTCTTTTCGAAGCGCTTTGCTTTTATTGTCGGTCACTTTGTCCATCCACGCCCAAAATTTGTCGCTGTGGTTCATTTCCTTCGTGTGGCACAGCTCGTGGAGGATGACGTAATCCACCAAATGGGCCGGCAACAACATCAGATAAAGCGACAAATTAATCGTTTTGGCACCCGAGCAGCTCCCCCAGCGACTTTTGCTCGATTGAATTTTTACTTCCGAAAAAGTAAAACCAAATTTTTCGGCCAGTTGTTTAGTACGCCCGGGCAAAAGTCGCTTGGCTTCCTTGCGCATAAAATAGCTGATGCCGTTCCAGAAATACTGCTGGTTTTCGGAAGTAGTGCAATCAATTCCTGTTGGAAATTCAATGGCCAGAGTGCCTGCTTTCAGCGAAAAATAAATGTTCTTTCGAGGCATCGGCCTGGCTTCCACATTGAAGGTAAGTGTCTGCAATCTGCTTTTTTCGTCAATCAGAATATTGCGTTGCTCCAGTCCTTTTTCCAGTTTTTGTTGTTTCTGGATAATTTTCGACCGGATGGAGTTGATAAACGCAATGGCATCCTGCTCAGAAGCTCTGTAGGGCAATGTTACCCGCAAGCCATTGCTCAGAATGCGCACCCGAATGTGTTTCGAACGTTCGTTGCGCGTAAATTCAATGGTTCCAAGTTCCGGATCGGTCAGCATACAATCTGTTTATAAACAACACAAAGGTACATTTTTTGTGTCAAAAGTTGGGCGTTATCGTTCGAAACGAATAACTTTGCGAAAAAATCAGGAAAACAGACAGAAATGATTCTTGCTAAAAATATCCGTAAAAGCTTTGGTGAGCTCGAAGTGCTCAAAGGAGTTGATCTTTCGATTGCTAAAGGTGAAATTGTATCCATAGTCGGGCCGAGTGGTGCCGGCAAAACTACTTTGCTTCAAATATTGGGCACACTCGACAAAGCCAACGAAGGCGAAGTGCTGGTGAATGACACCGATTTTCATAAACTCAGCGAGAAACAACTGGCGGCATTTCGCAACAAGCACATCGGCTTTATTTTTCAGTTTCATCAACTGCTGCCAGAATTTACGGCACTCGAAAACGTGTTGATACCGGCTTATATTGCAGGACAAAACACGAAAACAGCCACTGCGCGCGCCAAAGAATTGTTGAATTATCTTCAGCTCAGCGAGCGTATGGAGCACAAACCAGCGGAACTATCGGGCGGTGAAAAACAGCGTGTGGCGGTGGCTCGTGCACTCATCAATGCTCCTTCGCTGATTCTGGCCGATGAGCCATCGGGTAGCCTGGACTCCAAAAACCGCGACGAACTGCACAAACTCCTTTTTGATTTGCGCGAGAAATTCGGACTGACCATCGTCATTGTAACTCATGATAAAGAACTTGCAGCTTTATCCGATAGGGTAATTGAAATGAAAGACGGAAGAATCATCTGAATCTATCAAAGGGGGAAAGATTACTTCATCACCGAGGACGTTTTCATCTGTTTCTTCCAATGGGTTTTGCGCGAGAAACCATACAAAACAGTCTTACTGCCTCTGTAGCTGAATTTTACTTTATCATCATAATCGTAACCCATTACGCGGCAAGCAGGCGGATTCGCACCTTCCAGGCATTCTTTAATGGCAGCAGTAAACACAGTTGGCCCCGTCATTTGATGTCCGTTGTGGGGGTAACGGTTGGCTTTCAGATTGTCGATGGCAATTTCGATGGTTCGCTTCAGAAACGGATGCCCTGCTTCGAAAAACAATGCATATTGAATGTAAAACTGATCGTTTCTTTCCAATGAAATCACAGCACTATCATCAGGTCTGATAAAATGATCAAGTTGATCTACAATCAAACTATCGATATCCAGATACACACCGCCACGCTTGTACAAAACAGCATACCGAAAAAAGTCAGCCTTCACTGCTCCGATGTTTATTTTGCTGTAAACATCAAACACTTCCTGCCCGAATTCCTTTAAAATAAAATCACTAATCATCTCATCATCAAAGAAGACATACTCATAATCAGGATTTTTCTTTTTCAATCGATACACATGCCATTGAGTGAGCAATGGAAGTTTAGTTGTTTTGAATGTCTGGAAAATCGTTTTTGGAATTGCCATTGTAGTAATGTGTTTGAGTCAAATCTTCACAAAAATAATAAACTATCAGCCAAGTCAGAAACAAAAGATAGTTATTTACAAATTTCTAACAATTAGATTTCCTGTTTATATTAGAATGAAGAAACAGAATGGTCAAACTTATTCGTTTATTAAAAGGATCTTGCAATATAATAACCGATAAATTCGAAATATTTTGGTATTTTTGATGTCGTCACGAGACTAAATTCGCTTTGGATAGCTAACAATAACTTTTAATTCTTTTTGATTTAGCTCCTCATCACATTATTTGATTCACTATCCTTAGTTCACGTAAAACATGAATTGCATCGTAAGAATAAACACAGCAAAACAATGTTACGAAATATTCATCATACAATAGCCTTACTAATATTACTGCTTAGTCCATTCTGCTGTGCTACAGCATTACCTATAACTGACGTAAGATATTTGACTCATTCCGATGGACTGAGCAGTCACAGAGTCTTTACTATTATTGAAGATCAGTTTGGTGGAATATGGATAAGCACCAAAGCAGGAGTTGATCGGTATAACGGTCACTCTATAAAGAACTACAAACTTACCGGAGATTTTTATTTCGGAGATATGGCTGGAAGAACTATTCAGTTGTTTCAGAGCAAACAAGGAGATATTTGGGCGTATGACAACACCGGGCGAATTTACAAATATTCCCCGATATACGACCGCTTCGATATAGAAATGAAGCTCGGTGAATTTATCCATGAAAACATCATGCTCAATAAATATACCCGGGGGCAGGATGGGAAACAGTTGTTTGGGCTAACAAAAGGGCTGTATATCAAAGACAAGTCAGGACACTTACAACCTATCATTAAAGGAGTTGTTGTAAATGATATGACTCAAGCAGGCAATTTATGGTTTATTGCCACAAGTTCGGGGCTTGGAGTGCTGACAAATAAGTGGAAAATGTACATGCTCCCTTCATTTGAAAGTAGAAATATTCAGACATTATATTACGACAAAGAAACAGCCAAACTAATGATCGGGACATTCAATGACGGGCTGTGGATATTGGACACCTCAACCAGGAAGCTATCACACGTTAATTCAAAGAATGATATTTTCACGAATCCGATACGTTCCATACTGAAACTCAGTGCCAACACAATGGTTATAGGTATTGATGGTAGCGGAATTTACACTGTAGATATTCAAAACAACAAAGTTGAATTGCTGATCAATACCGAAGACCACAAAGGCTTTAGTCTTCATGGTAACGGAATATACGCACTGCTTAAAGACAGACAAGGCAACCTATGGGCCGGCAGCTACACCGGTGGAGTATCACTCATTGCGCTTACAGATTCCCCCTGCAGACTAATAACTCATGAAAGGGGAAACAATAATTCGTTGGCCAATGACAATGTAAACTCCATAGCCGAAAATATAAATGGTGATATTTGGTATGCTACTGATCGGGGCGTAAGTATATTTCAAAATTCAGGACAATGGACACACACCCTGAACAAATATGTAGGCGTAACTTTATGTCCCTCCGGTAACGGAAGTATGCTACTGGGCACCTATGGCGAGGGTATTTTTATTCTGGACAAGAACGGAAAGGCGGTGAAGCTACTGAACAAACAGTCGGGCAACCTGACGTCCAATTACATTTTCTCAATAAAAAAAGACCATTCCGGTGATTATTGGGTGGGAGCATTGGATGGAGAACTAATGAATCTTGATGAGAATGGAAAACTGAAACAACGATACCCGGTCAATCTGGTACTCTCAATCACCGTAATTGACGAGAACCGAATTGCCGCAGCTACTGTAGATGGCTTTTACATTGTCAATAAAAACAAACATTCTATAGAGCGGTATGCCTCGTCGCAAGAGCAGATACATAACAATATAAGCGCCTATATCATACCGATGTTATTCAACGCAGACGGAACCGTGTGGTTGGGTACAGAAGGAGGTGGGCTAAATCTATATGACGTAAAAACAAGAAAGATTCTACGTAGTTACAAATCGTCCGACGGATTGCCTTCGAATGATATTTACAGCATACAGTCTGATTCGAAGGGACGCTTGTGGGTAAGTACCGGCAACGGGGTTGCTATTATCAATGATTCTGCCGTATTATCATTAAGTTATCTCAAAGGCGTAGAAAAAGAGTATAACAAGTCGGCATCCATACGTTTGAAATGCGGCGATTTTATTTTCGGAGGCATCTCCGGAGCCGTACGGTTTTCACCCTCCGAGATCAACCTGATAGATTACACTGCTCCTTTGCGAATCACCGGATTTACAATCGACGGGATAAGCGAATCGAAAAGAGACAAATTAATATTTTATATCCATCGGGGACTGGAGAATGGTCAAATTTCGCTTGCCTACAAGCAAAATACATTTACCGTAAATTTCGAATCCATTAACCTGCGCTATCAGGAAGATATAGCCTATCGGTACATTTTGGAAGGTTACGACAAAGGCTGGAGCGATATTTCTGTAACCGGTAGTGCTACCTATAAAAATGTAACTCCGGGCAAATATCTGCTAAGAATATGTAGCGTGCGAAAATCCGACGGCAAATTGATCAATCAGAAGAAGGTAGAAATTGTTGTTTCGCATCCATGGTGGAGTTCGTGGTGGGCGTGGATAGGTTATGCTGCGCTTCTGGGAATGACGGGATACTTCATTTTTCGCTATAAATGGTATCAGCTCCAAAAGCAACACAACGAAGACAAAATACGCTTCTTTGTGAATACAGCCCATGACATCCGAACCCCGGTCACTCTGGTAATGGCCCCTCTTGATGATCTCCGCAAAGAAGAACATCTTTCTTCGAATGCTATTTATCTGCTCGACATGGCTCGACAAAACATCCGCAAACTGAATAATATAACTACACGACTACTCGAATTTGAAAAAATCGATACCGACAATCATCACCAAGATCTCGATGTTATTGATGTAAGAGATATACTTCGAGAAGAAATCGGATGTTTCCAAAATGTGTGCGACAAAAAAAACATACAATTATCCCTCACATTGCCACATTTCCCGGCATGTATTCTTGGCGACAATCATTTGCTCGAGATGATATTTGACAATCTGATATCAAACGCTTGTAAATACACCAAGGCAGGTGGATCTATCCATGTAGTGCTGAGTGCAACCAAAAACAAGGTGACAGCAGAAATAATTGATAGTGGCATCGGGATTCCTCAAAGTGAACATAAACATACATTTTCAAAAGTATTCAGGGCACAAAACGCACTGGAAACGCAAGAAATAGGCACCGGATTTGGATTGATACAAGTAAAGCGTATTGTAAAAATACTTCATGGTACTATAGAATTTAAGTCGGTAGAAGGAGAAGGTACCACTTTTACAGTCAGCTTCAAACGGGTTTATGAAGAAGCAATAACCCAGCCAAGGCAAACTCCCGCCAACAGTTTAGCTGACGATGCAAATTACTCATCGCCAAGCAAAATCATTGATTCAGATCATAATAAAGATGTAACGATACTTATTGTAGAAGATAATGACGATTTACGCCAATACCTTGGAAACACCTTTTCGGCAGAATATAATGTTGTATTAATGCCTACGGCAGACGATGCGCTGTCCTACCTGTCGGACGAATACCCGGACCTGATTGTCTCCGACGTAATGATGCCCGGAACTCAGGGCGATGATTTTTGCAGTGCAGTAAAAAACAACCCAGAAACAGCGGGCATTCCCGTGATACTTCTCACCGCCAAAGCCGGTCATGACGCCATCGTAACCGGACTCAGGAAAGGCGCCGACGATTATATTGCCAAGCCGTTCAGTACAGAAATTCTGAAACTAAAAGTTCAGGGAGCCATTGAAAACCGAAATCGCTTACGCAATTATTTGCTCAAACAAGCCGTCAATAAGGTTACTTCCGAAAATACAGCTGACGCGTTACACATTGCTGAAGAAAAAGGCATTGAGCCGGAATTATCGATCAGCGACAGAAAATTTATGGAAAGAGTCACTGAAATTGTTGTCAGCAATATGGCCAATACCAACTTTACTATCGAAATACTCTGCCGTGAAATGGCAATGAGTCGAACGTTGTTATATGGCCGACTGAAATCGCTAACAGGCAAAGCTCCTCAGGAATTCATCAGACTTCTTTGTCTTGAGCGGGCAGCCGACTTGTTGCGTCAGGGAATGTCTGTGACCGATGCTGCCGAAGCAACAGGCTTTATTAATGCCAAATATTTCAGCACCGTTTTCAAAAAGCAATTTGGGGTACAGCCCAGCAAGTTCATCAAAAAAGAATAAAGTATCATCACAGAAAAGTCTCCACAACCGACACATTGTTTCAGTAGCCCAACTCAGAAGGCACTATAAAACCACTGTTATATAACATCTTACAAAATATAACAGCAATCAAACCCTAAATGTCGGCAATCAAACCCCGTGAGAAACGATGGGTTACTATTTTTGCGCCAAGTCTGCTGACTACACATCAGCAGTAGCTTTACAACTGTGTTTAACTTTAAAGCTATTTTGGTAAGCAAATGAACAAATTCACTACACTCCTTATCTCCTTCGCTTGGGGAACGTGTGCCGCCTGTTCGTCCAATAAAGACGAACCTATTGTATCTCCCCCTACACCATCATCAAATGAAGTAGTAGTATTTCAGGATGAATTCAACACATTTAACAGCTCGGTTTGGACTAAAGAAACCCATGCTGCAGGCTGGACCAACCAAGAGTTGCAATCATACGATGCCGCTCACGTAACCGTTGGGAAAGATGGTGAAAAAACAGTGTTGATACTGACAGCCGAACGTAAAAATGGCTTAATTATGTCGGGAAGGGTAAATACAAAATCGAAGAAAAGTTTCAAATACGGAAAACTGGAAGCGAGCATAAAACTACCCAAAACTGCCAATGGCCTGTGGCCAGCCCTCTGGCTGATGGGCAACAATAACAAAGAATGGCCTGCATGCGGCGAAATAGACATTATGGAAATGGGCGATGCGGAAGGAATAAAATCCGGAAATACAGCAAAACGCGTGAATACCGCTCTCCATTTTGGCCCTGATGTCAAAAATCATGAACAAAAATATTTTACCGCTAATGCTTCCATGAATCTAC
>JBJOOU010000023.1:0-5087 GCA_046051105.1 Bacteroidota bacterium | reverse complement strand
AAATATCGCTTGATACTCTTCTTTGGAGTCTTCTCAAATTCATGTGGATAGAGCTGAATTCGCGCAATGCCTTCGTATGCAGCCACCATGGCATTCAACGTTTTACGATTTTCTTCCATCAATACTTCCAACTGATCATGATCCACTTTTTCGGCATCTACCGCTTCATAATCCGGACATACCAGCGCAATTAGTTTTCCATCACGCTCTACCACCAGACTTTCCATCACATAAGGCATATTATTGAGTTTTGCCTCAATTTCCTCCGGGTAGATATTCTGACCACTGGCTCCAAGAATCATCGTTTTATTACGCCCGCGAATAAAGATATTCTGATTTTCATCAATGTACCCCAAATCGCCAGTATGCAACCACCCTTCACGATCAATAATCTGTGCGGTTGCATCTGGATTTTTATAATAGCCAGTCATCAGATTTTCGCCACGAACACAAATCTCCCCCACCCCGGTTTCCGGATCGGGGTTATCCAGCTTCGCTTCCATGATATCCAATAATTTTCCAGCTGATTTTGGAATAAAATCCTGACTATGAACATAGCTTATTAGCGGAGCACACTCTGTCATTCCGTAGCCTACGGTATATGGAAACTTAATCTTGGCAAAAAACTCTTCCACTTCCGCATTCAACGGCGCTCCACCCACAATAATTTGGGAAAACTCACCTCCAAACGCATCCATCAGCTTCTTACGGATTTGCGCCAAAACAGGTTGGTCTAAAAATGGAATACTCAACACCCATCGCATGGATGGTTTGGCTAATAAAGGTTGAATTTGCTTTTTATAGATCTTTTCAACAATCAATGGCACGAGAAACACCACATTGGGTTTAATCTCAGCAAAAGCATTCAGAAGAATCTTCGGTGATGGCACCTTGCCAATAAAGTGAATATGACATCCCGCACAGGTAGATGTCAAAAACTCGAATGCACAACCATAAGCATGCGCTAATGGAAGAAATGAAATGATCTCATAACGGGGAGCCACTATTTTAGTGCGAAACCCAAAGGTAATATTTCCAGCCAGGGCATTACCACTCGTCAATACGCCTTTGCTAAACCCGGTTGTACCCGATGTATAATTAATGGAAACAATCTCCGAGTTCGGCTTATCGATATACCTCACATGGTCACGAAAAAAGCCATGAGGGTATTTCGCATGAAAAAGACTATTGATGTAATCAGGCTGCAAGTATTTTGCCACCAATTGTTCGTGGATCTCATTTTCGGCCAGTTCGGGCTTGGGCACT
This sequence comes from Bacteroidota bacterium, assembly GCA_046051105.1. GTDB lineage: Bacteria > Bacteroidota > Bacteroidia > Bacteroidales > Paludibacteraceae > Paludibacter. Next base: position 3,821 of record JBJOOU010000023.1, on the reverse strand, counting down.
TTATTCAAAATCGTTGTACAATTGAAATTGGTCAGCGAAAACACCGCTTTTACGGTGGTTAGCTTTTCTTCCTCCAGATTTTCCCAAATATTATCACCGGCAAAAAGCAGCGTCGATTCGGAGTGATTCACAATATGATGCACATCATTCGGATTAAAATCCTGCAAAATTGGGACAATTATAGCACCATACGTTACAGTGGCCAGATAGGTAATGGCCCAGTTGGCATTATTTCGTCCGATGAGCGACACTTTATCGTTGGGTTTCAGCTTGCATTGTTCAAAAAGAATATGCAAGCGGGCAACACGTTTCGCAACATCAGCATAAGTCAGAGTCAAATCTTCGCCATAATTACTATAAGCCGGCAGTTCCCAATTGTTGCGGAAAGCGTCTTCGAACAGACGAACAAAGTTTTCCTGAATCATTTGAATGGTATTAAAAAAGTATTTAAAATTCAGTTAGCCTGCAAAAATAACGAATAAATACACACTACAGAAAAAAGTGAGCAAAAAATTCATCAATATACAATGATGAACAATCGGATTGACGGTAGAATTCGATATGAATTTTTAATTAAGAGGCATTTAAATTACTCTGAAAATAATCGTATCTTTGTGGCCTTAAAAAAATACACACACTTATAGTTATGAATATATCGTATAACTGGCTGAAACAGTACATTAATATTGATGTAACGCCGGACGAATTATCGAAAGCGCTTACTTCTATCGGACTTGAAGTTGGCGGTGTAGAAGAAGTTCAAACCGTAAAAGGCGGATTGGAAGGCCTGGTAATTGGCGAAGTACTTACTTGTGCCGACCACGAAAACTCCGATCACCTGCACGTAACCACCGTAAATGTTGGCGCTGAGGAGCCATTGCAAATTGTTTGTGGGGCTGCCAATGTAGCTGCCGGACAAAAAGTAGTTGTGGCCACAGTGGGCACTAAACTTTATTCGGGCGAAGAAAGCTTCAGCATTAAACGATCGAAAATTCGCGGTGTAGAATTGTTCGGGATGATTTGTGCCGAAGACGAAATCGGTATTGGCACCAGTCACGAAGGCATTATTGTATTGCCAGCGGATGTTGTTCCGGGTACTTTGGCCAAAGATTATTACGGTATCAAAAGCGACTATTTATTGGAAGTGGACATCACTCCTAACCGCGTGGATGCAGCTTCGCACTACGGTGTGGCTCGCGACTTAGCGGCTTATTTTGCTCTTAAAAATCCGGCGATCAAACTTACCAAACCATCGGTAGAGGCTTTTGCTGTACAAAATACCAAGCTCAGCATCCCGGTAACGGTTGAAAACACCGATGCTTGTCCGCGCTATTCGGCAGTGACCATTTCGGGTGTAAACGTAACTGAATCGCCAGAATGGTTGAAAAATACACTGTTAATCATTGGTTTGCGCCCGATCAACAATGTGGTGGATGCAACCAATTATGTATTGCATGAACTGGGTCAACCCTTGCACGCATTTGATGCTGATAAAATTAAAGGGGGTGAAGTTCGCGTGAAAACGCTGGCTGAAGGCACTCCATTTACTACCCTGGATGGCGTGGAACGCAAACTAAACCCGGCCGACCTGATGATTTGCAACGCCGAAGCACCCATGTGTATCGGTGGTGTGTTTGGCGGACAGGATTCGGGCGTTACCGAAACCACACAAAACGTATTTCTGGAAAGCGCTTACTTCAATCCGGTTTCGATCCGCAAAACAGCTCGTCGCCACGGTTTGAACACCGATGCTTCGTTCCGTTACGAGCGTGGTTGCGACCCAACCAATACCATTTATGTATTGAAACGTTGTGCGTTGCTGATTCAGGAAGTGGCTGGCGGAACTATTTCGAGCGAGATCGTAGATATTTATCCGCAGGAAGTAAAACCATTCGAAGTAGAAATTACACTGCAAAAAATCAATTCGCTGATTGGTAAAGAAATCGGTAAAGAGAATATCGAAACTATATTGAGCGCACTCGAAATGAAAATCGTGAGCGAAACTGCCGAAGGTTACACCCTTCACGTTCCGGCTTACCGTGTGGATGTGCAACGCGATGTGGATGTGATTGAAGATATTCTTCGTATTTACGGTTACAATAATATTGAAATTGGCGAATCGCTACGTTCAACTTTGAGCTACAGTTCGAAACCGGACAGCTACAAGTTGCAAAACATGATCGCTGAGCAATTGACGGCACAGGGATTCAACGAAATTCTGAACAACTCGCTTACAAAAGGAGCTTATTATACTGATTTGACATCGTTTCCGGCAGCCAACAGCGTAAAAATCATCAACGCATTGAGTTCGGACCTGAGCGTAATGCGCCAAACCTTGTTGTTCGGTGGTTTGGAAAACATCAACCGTAACGTAAACCGCAGAAACGCCGATTTGAAATTCTACGAATTTGGTAACTGCTACTATTACAATGCTGAAAACAAAAAAGAAGGCGAAACACTGGCGGCTTACAGCGAAGATTTGCATTTAGGCATGTGGTTGACCGGCAATAAATTTGGTCAATCGTGGACAACACCCGATCAAAAATCGAGCATTTACGAACTGAAAGCTTATATCGAAAACATCTTCCGCCGTTTGGGCTTTAACCTGCGCAAACTGGTGACCGGCGAATACAGCGACGATTTATTGAGCGAAGCCTTAACCGTGTGCAGTGGCCGTGGAAACAAACTGGCCGTTTATGGTATCGTGAGTCCGAAAATCCGCAAAACAATCGACATCGACCAGGAAGTATTTTATGCCGACCTGAACTGGAACCTGATTATGGCCGAACTGGGCAAACACAAAGTTCAGTACAGCGAGTTGGCTAAGTTCCCTGAAGTGAAACGCGACCTGGCATTGCTGCTTGACAAAGCAGTAACTTTTGCCGAAATAGAGAAAATAGCTTTCGAAACAGAGCGCAAACTGTTGAAAAACGTTACACTTTTCGACGTGTACGAAGGAAAAAATCTGGAAGCAGGCAAAAAATCCTATGCGGTGAGCTTTATTCTGCAAGACGAAACCAAAACATTGACCGATACGCAGATTGAAGGCATCATGAAAAAGCTGCTCAGCAACTTTGAAACGAAACTGGGCGCTAAACTACGCTAACACGCAATCAATATACCGACAACCGAAAATGGCTACACCGAAAATGTGTGGCCATTTTTAGTTTGGGATAATCGAGCAAATTGGAAATTCGATGAAATCTGATTAGGTTTGCAGAAAAATCAACTCAACACCTACAATGACCAACATAAAAATTTTCAACATGCCCTTTGCGGCAGTGTATCCACTTTACATCCAAAAAGCAGAACGCAAAGGACGCACCAAAGCGGAAGTCGACCGGATTATTTATTGGTTGACCGGATACGATGAGCAATCGCTTGGCGCGATATTATCGGAACAAAGAACCTTTGAGGCTTTTTTTGCACAAGCTCCACAAATGAATCCGAATACCGGAAAGATTACAGGCATGATTTGCGGCTACCGCGTGGAAGACATTGAAGACAAACTGATGCAACAAATCCGCTATCTGGACAAACTTATTGACGAACTGGCCAAAGGGAAAACGATGGAGAAAATTTTGAGAGAATAACTCTATTTCACCAAAATTGATTACAATACGAGCACAGTTATCGTCTGATAATATTCTTTAATCGTTATTATTTCGTTTTCAGCTTAAATGCTCACATCTATATGAAATTCATCACAACATCATTCCTTGCATTTTTCTTACTCATTATCAACAATAGTATACTAGCCGCCACGGGAACCTGGAGCAGCTCCGCCACAGGTGGAACGATCAACTACACCGTGACAGAAG
>JBJOOU010000022.1:0-17709 GCA_046051105.1 Bacteroidota bacterium | reverse complement strand
GTTGTATCAAATCAGAAAATAAAAATGGCGCTTCAGGTGGATAAACTTCCTGTGAGGGCTGCTGATGGACTGACGAGAACAATTTTAAGCTTTAAAAACACATGATCTATTTACTCTTTCTTCTGGCATTGTTCCTTTCCGAACTTCTTTATTTCCGTATAGCCGATCATTTCAATATCATTGATAAGCCCAATCAGCGGAGTTCGCATACCAAAATCACCCTAAGGGGTGGTGGAATCGTCTTTGTATTCGGCTACTTGTTGTATTTTGTTACCAATCAGCTGCCGGATATATGGTTTACGCTGGGCTTGTTGCTGATTGCCATTATTAGTTTTGCAGATGATATTAAGCCTCGTGACTTTAAGGACCGCCTGGTATTTCATTTCTCTGGAATGGCTTTGATGTTTTATCAATTAGGTTTGTTTAGCCTGCCATGGTATTATACGATTCTTGCCTTTGTACTGTGTACGGGAGTGCTGAATGCTTATAACTTTATGGATGGAATCAATGGCATTACCGGACTTTACAGCATGGTTGTGTTGGGGGCGTTGCTTTATATCAATCAGTTTGTACAGCACTTTGTAGATGCGAATTTGATTTACATCTTACTGATTTCATTACTCGTATTCAATTTTTTCAATTTCCGGAAAAAAGCCAAGTGTTTTGCAGGTGATGTGGGAGCAATTTCTATTGCCTTTGTCCTTGTGTTTCTGATTGGCAAGCTGATCATTGTTACCGAAAATTTCAGCTATATAGGTCTGCTCGCCGTTTATGGCATTGATTCAATACTTACGATCGTACATCGGTTGATGTTGAAGGAGAATATCTTCGAAGCACATCGTAAACACCTGTATCAGATAATGGCCAATGAAATGAAAATACCACAATTGGTGGTTTCTTTGGTATATGGCGCACTCCAGTTATTGATTTCGATTGGTTTTATTTTATTTTCAGGATATGAATATTGGTACATTCTATTGGTATTAATCGTCTTGTCCGTTGTTTATATTGTAATTAAAAAGAGATATTTTCATTTACATATAACTAAATAAATCTGTTATTATGAGTAAAAAAGTATTTGTGAGTGGATGCTATGATATGTTGCATAGCGGACATGTTGCGTTTTTTGAAGAAGCCGCCCGCTACGGCGATTTGTATGTGGGCATTGGTTCGGATAAAACAATTAATGAATTAAAAGCCCGAAAAACGATTAATTCGGATGCTGAGCGGCTTTATATGGTTAAGGCGCTGAAAGTGGTGAAAGATGCCTGGATTAATCAGGGAAGTGGGTTGATGGATTTTTTGGATGAGCTGAAAGGACTTCAACCTGATATTTTCTTTGTAAATACGGATGGTCATTCGCCGGATAAGGAGGCTTTGTGTAAAGATTTAGGAATCGAATATGTTGTGAGTAAACGTATTCCTCACGGTAATTTACCGACTCGTTCTACAACAGCTTTGCGTCAGGAGTGCAAAATTCCTTATCGCATTGATTTAGCAGGTGGTTGGTTAGATCAGCCTTATGTAAGCTGCTATTATCCGGGTTCGGTGCTGACTATATCCATCGAGCCGGATTATGAGTTTAATGATCGTAGTGGAATGTCCACCAGCAGCCGCAAAAAAGCGATTGAACTTTGGCAAACCGATATACCTGATGGAGATAAGGAGAAACTGGCTAAAACGTTGTTTTGCTTTGAAAATCCTCCCGGAAGTAAATATGTTAGCGGTTCGCAGGATTCATTGGGAATCGTAATGCCCGGCTTAAATAATTTCTATTACGAAGGTCAGTTTTGGCCGTCAAAACTAACTGCGAATAACGATGCTGAGCTTTTGAGCTGGATTGAAGAACGCATTTGGATGATTCCGTTGTATCCACGGGTTGATAGTTATGATGTGTTAGATAATAAACAGATAGATGAAGCCGGAGCACAAAGGCTAAGTTTGGCTGCCGCCCAATGCTGGGCAGCGTTGATGGCTAAAGACGCTATGCTGGTGGGTAAAGCTATGACAGAAAGTTTTGAAGCCCAAATAGCTATGTTCCCCAATATGGTGACGCCAGGCGTGATGGAGCAAATTGATCAGTACAAAGAGCAAGCATTAGGATGGAAACTTAGTGGGGCAGGAGGGGGAGGTTACCTGATTCTGTTTAGCGAAACTTCTGTGGAAAATGCAATCCAAATACGAATCAGACGATAACCCGGAATGCCTATGATTATTGATAATGACTTGCTCGATTCTGTGTCGGAATTAGCAAAAGTATCGACCAGAAAAAGGAAAAACTATAACTTTCATGCGAACCTCGACGACAATGTACAAAAGTTACTGAATGCGATGGAGCCGGGTACTGAAGTGCCTATTCACAGACATATTGAAACTGATGAAGCCTATATTGTGGTGCGAGGAGGAATAAAAGTGATTCTGTATGATGATAGTAAGAATGTAATTTTGGAAGAAATTCTTAAGCCGCAACTAGGAAAATTCGGCATTGATATAAAAGCCGGGCAGTGGCATACACTGGAGGTATTGGAAACAGGAACTGTGATTTTTGAAGTAAAACAAGGACCCTACCAACCAATTACCGACGAACATATAATGACTTTATAAGAAACAAGCAAGGAGCCCGTAGAGAGCTCCTTGCTTGTTTTTATGGTTGATGGGTTTTATACTAAATGATATACTATTAATGCCAGCATAAACAACATCATGTAAATATTGATACTGATAAATGATTTTCGGAAATTCAGCTCAACCATATTTCCAAAAGCCATCTTTACAAAGAAACTTACAAACACAAGATTCAGTACAAAAATGCTAAGGAAAAAAGCCAGTGAAATATCTTTCAAAAATAAAGGTATCATTACCGACGAAATGGAAGTGGCTATTACCCAAACAAAGATGATGGTTTTCAGATTATCGGCACTCATCGTTTGGTTGATGGTAGGAAAACCCGCATTTTCATATTGCTTTCCATATTTCAACATCAGTAACCAAAAGTGAGGTACCTGCCAGATAAATAGAAAAAAGCCAATCAGTACAATGGTTGGATCCAACACGTATCCACCACCACCCGTCCAGCCGATCATTGCCGGAATGGCTCCAACTAATGAGCCAGGAACTACAGCGAATGCAGTAATTCTTTTAAGTGTGGTGTAAATGCCGTTGTACCATATTACGTTGATAAATCCCAAAATGGATGCCCACACTGGCAGAAAAGTATACAGCATCAATAATCCACTCATTAAAAACCCCAAAGATACCAACAAGCCTGTTTGTGGAGACATTGCGCCCGAGGGGATAGGTCTGTCCTGAGTTCTCTCCATTTTTGCATCATACTCACTTTCCTGATATTCATTTAGTGCGCTTGAACCGCTTGCAAGCAGAAATACGCCAAGCATTAGCGGTATAAGGCTCCAACCAAAACTGTGAGTGTATACGATGTATCCGGTAATCGCAGTAAAAGTTACTGCGATAGATACACGGTATTTGATCAGCGATAATATGTTTTTTGAGTTTATCATTCGGTTTGTAATTATTTCAGGTCTTTCATGTATTTGGAGATTTCTTCTACATCTTTGTCAGAAATTACACCTTTATACGATTTCATCACTCCACCTGCATACCCTGCATGAATATCTTTATCAGGACTATAAATAGAGTTTTTGATATATTCATCGTCAACCTTTACTTTACGGCTCGCACCACCTGAAGTTACATCAATGGTAGTGCCATAGATACCTTTTAAGCTCGGTCCGACTAGTTTGGTTCCATTCAGAGAGTGACAGGCCAAACAGCCATTTTTCTCAAGTGTTTTGTAGCCCAAATTTGAATCCTGCGCTTTACGTACTGGTAGTTTTGCCAACCATTTGTCATATTGTTCCTGCGGTACCACGCGTAAAACAGCATACATGTATGAATGGTTCAAACCGCAATATACTGTACAAAAAATATCATAGTCTCCAACTTCACCGGGTATGAACCATGAATAATTCTTTTTATAAGGAACCACGTCCTCTTTTATTCTAAATGCCGGTACTGAGAATCCATGCAATACATCAGTAGATATTAAATCTAATTTTACTGGTTTGTTGATGGGGACTATAAGTGTGTCATCTATGGATTTATTTCCAGGATATTCAAATGTCCATTTCCACATTTTTCCAATGCATTTAATGTTCATAGCATCATCCGGAGCCTGACGCATTGGTATAAATCCCTTCCATCCGTAATAAAACATGATGAGAACAAGAATTAACGGAATTGTTGTCCATGTTACCTCCAACCAGGTACTATCCTGCACCTGAATGGCTTTAGCATGTCTTTTTCTGTTGTATTTGATTACGAAGTAGATCATCAGTGTGGTAAGAGCTACCAAAAAGAATATTGAAGTTCCAATGATAATCAGAAATGCGGTATCTACACCGTGAACAAAATTTGAAGCGTTATTAAACATATCTTTATTTTTTTCTTAATGACAATTAATCTTAGTTTTACAAGCGCTTATCTGAATGCATAGTCGATAAACGTAATGACTATTATCAGTGCAAATAATAAGAAGACCATTCCTACGAGTATTCGTAATAAAAGTGATTCATATTTCAGGTGCATGAAGTAGGATAATACTAAAAATACTTTTACGCTGGCTATTAGCAAGGCAACTGTTACAGTAAATGCACCTAGTTCAAAAGATGTAACCAAAATTGTCATTAAAGTTAAGAACATAAGTACTAACAAGATCTTGCCCAATGTTCTGTAATCGGTTATGTGATGTGATGCTTTATGATCCATATATTCTGAGCTTTATGATATTAAGTACAACAATGGGAAAAGGAAAATCCATATAAGGTCAACAAGGTGCCAATAAAGCGCACTGTTTTCCAGTAGTACAAACTGATCGTCATTGATGGTGCCTTTTTTAACTTTAATCAGACAGATGGTAAGCAAAATCATACCCACAATGATGTGAAATGCGTGCAGACCAGTCATGAAGAAGTATAGGCTAAAGTATAGTAAATGACCTCTGTCAAGTAATGCCATCAGTTCGGAACCCGGATACAACCCGTGTTCAAATTTATGTCCCCACTCAAAATATTTATTTACCAGAAACACCAATGCCATCAAAATTGTAACCCCAATAAGCATCAACGTCCGTTTGGTTTCGCGGCGTTGAATCGCTGTTAGCGCCATCGCAATGGTCATACTACTAAACAAAAGCGCAATGGTATTCACAACACCAATCGTTACATTAAGCTCTAAACTAGCTTCGTAGAAATTCTTGGCATAATCGGTTCTATAAATTGAGTATACAAGAAATAAACCACCAAACAGCAGTAATTCGGTAAATATAAAGAGCCACATTCCCAGTTTATCGCCTTCGTCGTCTCTGTGCTCGTCTACATGATTGTGTTTTTCGCTCATAATAATTCTAGTTGATTAGTACAGCTCACATCCTTGTGGGACGGGAGCTGTAGTTAATAGCTGATCAGTTTTTAATTATTTGTAATCGTATGGATTTTCTTTTACCTCAAATGGTTCATCAAAGTTTTCAACCGACGGAGGAGATGGTAGTGACCATTCCAGCGTGGTTCCACCCCAGGGGTTAGCAGGAGCTGGTTCGCCTTTGCGTGCGCCCTGCACTAAATTGTACACCATCATAACCAATCCTGTAGCCAGAATAAAACCACCAAAGGTAGAAAGGATTTGAGCCGGCTGAAACTGAGGTAAATAATCGAAATATCGACGAGGCATTCCCTGTATGCCAATGATAAACTGAGGGAAATAGAGCAGGTTGAAGCCTACAAACATAATTCCCCAGGCCCAGTAGGCACGTTTGAAATTGTACATGCGTCCGTAGATTTTAGGTGCCCAGTAATGGATTGCTGCAAAGAATGCATATCCCATTCCCCCAAAAATAATGTAGTGGAAGTGGGCAACCACAAAGGCAGTGTCGTGAACCTGAACGTCGGTAGCAACAGAGCCTAATATAAGACCTGTGGTTCCGCCAATGATAAACAGGAATATAAATGCCAGTGCAAATAAGAATGGCGGTTTTACGTCAATAGAGCCTTTGTACATGGTAGATATCCAGTTGAATACTTTGATTGCACTTGGTACTGCCACAATGAACGTAAGCAAGGAGAAAAACCAGCGTGCATTTTCGCTCATACCTGAAGTGTACATGTGGTGTCCCCACACCAGAAACCCTACGCCAGCAATTGCCAAACTGGAAAGAGCGATGGCTTTGTATCCATAAATTTTACGTTGACAAAAAGTTGGGATAATCTCTGAAATAACGCCCATGGCTGGTAAAATCATCACATACACAGCGGGGTGGGAGTAAATCCAAAACAGGTGTTGGTACAACAAGGGATCGCCACCCAGATTGGGATCAAAGAAGCCAATCTTGAATAAACGTTCAGCAATCAACATTACAAGGGTGATACCCACGATAGGTGTTGCCAAAAGCTGAATCCAGGCTGTAGCGTAAAGCGACCACGGGAAAAGTGGCATGTTGAAAAACTTCATACCCGGCGCACGCAGGCGATGGATGGTTACGATAAAGTTAAGCCCGGTAAGGATCGATGAGAATCCTAATACAAAGGCTGCTGCTGTAGCCATAATCACATTGGTACCAGTAGTAGTACTATAAGGTGCATAAAATGTCCAACCAGTATCGGGAGGGCCGTTTCGCAGGAATTGTGAAAGCACGGCCATTACGCTACCAATCATAAACAACCACCACGAAAAGCGGTTAAGTTTTGGAAATGAAACGTCCTTGGCACCAATATGAATGGGCAGGAAGAAGTTTCCAAACACGGCAGACAATCCGGGGATTACTACCATGAAAATCATGATAACGCCGTGTACAGTAAATACACCATTATAGGTTTGAGGTTTCATTATGGTTTCGCCCGGAGCAAAAAGCTCGATGCGCATAAGTAAACCTAAAATTACTCCCACAAAGAAAAAGGCGACGATGGCATACATATAAAGCAAACCAATTCTTTTGTGATCGGTTGCAAATATCCATGCAAAAATACCTTTGTATTTTCCCTGATGGTCGAGATAACTCACATGTTCAGTTTTGTCAGTTCCGGTAATCATACGTTTTTTATTGTTTTTGTTTTTTCTTTGGTTTTAATAGGAATGCAATTGCGAATACCAATAAGAAGAATACGATGAGTATTCCTGCAATTTTGGTTACATCCAGTGCATATCGTTGCGAGTCCTGATCGTAACTGTAGCAAACCTGCATAATGCGTTGGATGGTAGGGCGCGCCTGCTCCTTGTTGGCTTCGATAATCGCCATTTTGAAATCAGTAGGGTTGAAGGTTAAACCATACAAATAGCGGGTTATTTTTCCTTCGGGACTGATGGCTATAATGGCTGATGGGTGAACAAAGTCCAAACCCACTGCTTTGGTCATGAAGCCTGTTGAATTGGTTATTTTCTTGATGGTAAGGCTGTCGGTTGTCAGAAACATCCAACCATCGCCTTTCCCTTTCGAGTATTTTTCTATGAATCGGTTCTTTTTTTCCTTTGCCTTTTCAGGGGTATCCCTGTAGTTGAAACTAATGGTGATCACTTGATAATCTTTTCCAAGAGTCAGATCTGTTTTGGAAATAACAGTGCCCACTCCTTCGAGCAAAGGACTACAAAGTCCCGGACAATCGAAATATACAAACGATAATATGGTTGGCTTGTCGATAACCTGAGCCAGTGTAACCGTGTCGGATTTATCATTTACAAACTTCAAATCCAGTGGTATCTTTTTTCCCAGATGTTCAATTACGCCTACTTCGGGTGATTGATCTACCTGAGCTTTTGTACTGAAAGAAAATGTAAATAATGTGATTAGTGTGAATAATAGGGTTCTCATTTTACTTTTGTTCTTGAGGTTTGTAGCAAGATGTTTCAGAATAAATACCAAATAAAATAGCTCCACCCATAATGCTTGTGTCTTTGAGCAACTCTACCAGAGCCAATTGCCAATTGTCGGTAAACAACCCCGGAATATGAATGGAAAGAATGAAAATCAACAGCAAACCGGCCAAACTAAAGCATGTAAGCCGAATGTATTTGTTTAGAATGATACTGATACTGGCGGCTATCATCATCGCGCCTACAAGCAGAATGGTGTAAGCCCCTGCCGGAACGAATGAAGACATCATACCTAGAAAAGTATTCGTCATCAGGAAATGATTTAATCCCATCAAACCAAATGGTAATGCAAAAAGAATACGTCCGAGAATTGCGAGATTTTTCATGATCTTTAAATTTTTTAGTGGTTATTACCTGAGTTATAGATATCGCGTAAGTTCTTAAAAATTAGTGCTACAATTGCAAGAAAACACAGAATGCCAAAACTATACAATCCAATAATCCAAAATGGTGCTTTTGCCAACACTCCCCAAATGGCTCTTTGAGCTGTCAGGGCAGGTTTGTCGGTTGGGATGCCTAATTTGAATTTCTTCGAATGTTCAATCTCACCATAATTCTCGTCGTTCAGTTTCACCACCAGTTCCACATTGCCGGCTTTATCGCCCGGTAGGTCTTTGGGGAAAGTAAATGTGGCTGAACCGTTGTCATCTGTTTTTACAGATTTCTCAACTTGCAGGTTACCAAAATAACGTTTTGCAAACAATCCAAGTTCAGCACCTTTAAGGGCTATTTTACCTGTTTTCTCGTTTGCATACACTTTCACGGTTACTTTGCCTGAAGCTGCATCGTAAACAATGTCGGTTTTTACCAGTTTGCTTTTGTTGGGATCAAATTTCGAAACGGTTTGAACGTATCCTTTGTCAAAACTGCGAAGATAAGAAATGACTTTCCAGCGTTCTTCTTCCGATAATACATTTTGGAACGAAGGCATTACTCCACGTCCGGTACTAAGAATATAGAATAATTCACCATCCGTTAGCGACAAACTGCCTGCCGAAGCTAAATCGGGTGGGATAGGGGTGAGTGATTTCAAGGCATTGTTTTTGCCCGGATTGCCGTGGCACGAAACGCAGTTCTTGGTATAAATGGCTTCGCCCTGAGTGGCTGTACTTGCATCGAATTTGATGTAGCTGTTTCTGGATTTCTTGTCGGCAGGTACATTCCATGTGTTAGCGCTGGCTTTCACTCCAATTGCAAGTGCCAGAGTAAGAGCTAAAGCAGTGTGTATATGTTTAAAATTTCTAAGCATAATTTCTTCCGTTATTTTGTTTCTTCCTCAAGTTCTTCTATCGTTTCCTGAACGGGTATTACTGGTATTACCTTAGACAATACAGTGACAATGATCAGTACCAAAATAAGAGGTGCTATTGTTACAAGTATTTCGGTAAATGTAGGAGTGTACACTTTAAAGCTGTCTGGCACATTTTGAATAGGCAGGTAGGGATGCTCCATGGTAGGCACTACAATGATGTAGCGTTTGAACCAGGCGCCGATTAAAACGATTGCACCGATTACCACCATTGGCACCGGTTTGCGCATTGGTTTAAATACCAGTAAAATGATAGGCAACACAAGCCCCAGAATTTGTACCGACCAAAAAAGCAATGCATGACGGCCTACAAATAATTCGTGTAGGTGCATAGCGTCAAACTTTTTCATTTTGTATGCCGGAACCATATATTCGTTCAGGTTGAAATACAAATAAATGAGCGATACAAATACCAGTAACTGCCCCATTTTGTTGAAATGTTCCTCGGTGATGTAGTCTTTCAACTTGTAGTTTTCGCGGAAGAAATACATGGCAATAATTACAGCCGCAGTTCCCGATACAAAGGCACCTGTAACGAAATAAGGACCGAAGATCGACGAATCCCAACCTACGCGGGAGGTATTGGCAAACAGCCATGAAGTAACTGTATGAATGGCTAATGCCACCGGAATAACAAAAATGGACAATGCTCTGACTGATTTCTTCAGGATTTTTTCTTGTTCGTGTGTACCTGACCAGTTGAGCGATAATAGTTTATAGATGTTTCGGGCAAACGGAGGTAAATCCTCCTTTTTATCATGAATGATTTTGAAATCGGGAATCAGCGGGATGTAAAGTAATAGGGTGCTGATAAGTACATAAATCGTAACCACTGTAACGTCCCACACGATGGGCGACTGAATTCGACCATGAATAAAAACGTTTAATAGTCGTTCCGGACGTCCCATGTCCATCACAATCACCAATCCGGCTACGGCTGCAAAGGCCAGAGCTATAATTTCGGCAATACGTGCCAACGGTGCCGCCCATTTCTGCCCCGAAAGACCAAGAGCAGCACTAATAAGCATCCCGATAAGACTGGTAGCTACAAAAAATACAAAATTGGCAAGGTACATACCCCACGATACGTAATCGCCGAGTCCTGTTACCGAAAGCCCGTCGCGCAATTGAAGATAGTATGCATACAAACACACCAATAAGGCGGTGCCCAGAAAGCCCATCCAGAGGACGAAACTTTTGTTCAACCGGATAGACCGAAGCAAATCCGATGTAATTTTTTCTGCGTTTAATTTATCTGACATATTTGTTTTTAATTATCAACCACACGGATTTTTTCCCTGTAAGTTGCTAAGTTTCTATTAATTCTGAATTAAAATATCGAATATGTTCCCTGTGGAGGGAGATTTAAATCAAATGTTCCCGGGCTTCTTCTTTGTCTTTGTCCTGGAACGGGTATGATTTTCCCTTCGGAGGTAGATAATATACACGCGGTTTGGTTCCCAATTCCGGCATCAGCGTATAGCCACCGTTGTCTTCCAGCAATTTGCGGAAGCGCACTGTTTCTTTGGTAGTACCGTTGGTAACTGCATCTTCATTTTCGTCGCCAAAGTAATAAACCCCGTTAGGACAGGCCGAAACGCAATATGGTAATTTGCCCTCGCGCAGGCGGTCGGCGCTGAACAGACATTTACTAATAGTACCCTTCTTTTGTGGAACATTTAGTTCTACATTGTAAGGAGTATCTTTATCTTCTTCGGCATGAAGAGGTTCTTTCCAGTTGAATACGCGGGCGCTGTACGGACAGGCTGCAATACAGAAACGACAACCGATACAGCGTTCGTTGTCGATCAGTACGATACCGTCCTGACGTTTGAAAGTGGCGTCGACCGGACATACAGCCGTACAGGGCGGATTGTCGCAGTGCTGACAAGGTTTGGGCATATAATAAGGAGGAGTGTCGGCCGACTCCTGCATTTTAAGTACGTTGATGTGGTGTTGTTCGGGACGCAAGTGGTGAGCTTCATTGCAGGATGCCATACATTTCTGGGCGTTTCTGCATTTCGACAAGTCTATTACCATCACAAATCTACGCCCTGCCATGCCTTCACGTCCCTGTTTTTGCAGGTAAGTAAACGACGATGGATCAGCTGTAACAATTTTAGTTCCTTCGCTTTGCTCTATTTCAAGCAATTTGTTTTCAGCTGTGAGTACTTTGGCACGTTGTTTGGCGGTTTTGTGCTTGTCATAATTGATTCCTGCCCAAATAGCAGAACCAGCCAATATTGAACCAACTCCCACAATACCTAAATCTTGTAAGAATTCCCTTCTTGATTTCTTTTTGGGCTTTTCTTGTTGTTCACTCATTCTGCTAGCAATTTTTTAGATTTATATTGTGTTTATAATGATTAAGAAATTCTAATTACTACATTGAAAAATTAAATTTCTATATGAACAACAAATCCTACATCGAATTGTTTTTAGCACGCTCGATATTTTGATTCGTGTCTTTGTATTGATAGTTAGTTAGATATCTTATTTTTATGTTTTAAAACATGTAGAAAAATGAAATAATTACAGAAAAGATATGTTTTCCTACTCAATGTGGCCATCGTTGACGATGTTTTTGGTCGTTCTACTATATAGTATTATTGTATCTTTGCAAAGCAGTAATTTTCATTTCAAAATGCGCTGTGTCTCTTTTCGGTGTAAGTTGAAACCTGATGTGAAAGCGCTCGAATTGCCAATTGGCAGGCTTTTTTCTACTTTGCAGCTTTGGCTTTGTATTGCCCTTTGTCAATACATATAAGGTAATAGCTGTGCTAATTGTTCGAAATATGATTTTACCGTGAGGAAGATACTCTATGTTGAAGACCTGGCCCTTTCGGAGCAAAGAAAATGCTTCATGTTGGTGACATAGCGCTTTCGGAGCAAGGAAAATGCTCCATGTTGGCGACATCGCTCATTTGTAGGGCATACAAACGGGCAAAAAACCGTTTACGGAGGATTTGTATGCCTTACAAATTGGCAAAAAACGATTGATGGAGGATTTGTATGGCATACAAATGGGTGAAAAACGATTGATGGGGGATTTGTAGGTCATACAAATTGGCCATCAACCATTGGCCGTGGTTTTGTATGGCTTACAAAGGATATTAGAATAAAAATTAAACTGTTTTTGTGTGTTGAAAAGAAATCTATCTATACTAATGCTTTTGCTACTACTGTCGGGTAACGTTGCCGGGCAGCGCAAAGCGGTGGTGGACATACAGCGACTGTGGCTGGGCGAGACCTTTAATTACAAGGCTAAATGGGGGGTGCTCACCATTGGCACAGCCAGTACCAAATCGGACCGGAAGTTGTATAAACTGGGTAGCTCTACCTGTTGCAAAATCCAGTTGGCGGGCACTACCAACGGGCTGGCCAGTCTTTTTTACCTGAACGATCGCTGGGTATCGTATATAGACATTCATTCTTTTACTACTCAAAAAGCCTTTCGGAGCATTCGCGAAGGGAAATACAAGCTGGACGAATGGACTTATTTCAAAGCTTCGCAGAAGAAAGCCGAAGTGTGGCGAAAGAATTTTCAAACCAATAAGTTCTTCCTGAAAAAAGTATACAAAACACCCGAAAATATCCGCGATGTGGTGGCGGGTTTTCTGATGATTCGGCTGGTGGACTTGTCGGAATACAAGCCCGGCGAAAAATTCCTGATCGATGGCTTTTACGAAGATACGGGCTATAAAATAGAGGTGACCGTGCTCGAAAAAGAATACGTGGACACCAACCGCGGACGGGTATTGTGTTATAAAACCCGTCCCTCAGTGCCCAAAAACAAAGTGTTCGAAGATGTAAATGCCGTGGATGTGTGGGTGGCTGTTGCCAAACCCTATCCGGTGGTGAAGATCAAAGCCCGACTGGTGTTGGGCGAGCTACAGATCGATCAGATCTAGAGTAGCTCTTTCAGCTTGTTCGCAAAGTCCTCCACTTCGGCCTTGGTGGTATCGAAAGAGCACATCCAGCGCTGCTCGTGAGTGGCAGCGTCCCATTCGTAGAACGGATATACCGCCCGCAACGGCTCAATAATGTGTTCGGGAACGATCACAAACACCGCATTGGCATCCACGCTTCTGTTGATTTTTATTCCAGGCAATGTTCTTGCTTTTTCGGCCAGCAACTGAGCCATTTTGTTGGCGTGAGTTGCCATTTCGAGCCATAAGTTGTTGTTCAATAATGCCGAAAACTGAGCCGCAATAAAACGGTTTTTGGAAAATAACTGAGCGGTTTGCTTGTGGAAATAAGCCGCATTTTCTTTCAGCTCGTCGTTGAAAATTAATACTGCTTCGCCCACCATCAGGCCATTTTTGGTACCTCCAAAACTCATAATATCCACGCCACAATCCACCGTAGCTTCTTTCAGACTAACACCCAGCGCCGCCACAGCATTCGAAATCCGTGCCCCGTCCATGTGTACATACATTCCGTGCTGGTGAGCAAAGTCGCACAGTGCCCGCAGTTCGTCCAGACTGTACACGGTGCCCAGCTCTGTGGTTTGACTGATGGAGATGACTTTGGGTTGCGTGTTGTGCACGTTGCCCATTCTGCCCAGGAGCGGTGCTATTTGTTCGGGCGTTATTTTGCCCGTTTCTGTTGGGAGGGGCAGGAGTGAGCATCCGATGCTCTGAGTGGGTGCGCCACACTCGTCGGCCAGTATGTGTGCATGTTGCGAGCATACCACCGCCTGAAAAGGCAGGGTGCAACATTTCAGACTGGTTACATTGGCTCCCGTTCCGTTGAAAGTGTATAATACTTTTACTGGTCCCAGTAGCTCGGCAAAGAGCTGGTTGGCTTTCGCGGTGTATTCATCATCGCCATATCCTACCTGATGTTGTGCGTTGGCCTGGCTGATGGCTGCTAATATGGTTGGGTGTATGCCCGAATAATTGTCGCTTGCAAATGATTTCATGTGAGATGTGTTTGTTTTATGTAAACCAAAAAAACAGAAGCCGGAATGGGTAAGAATTCCGGTTTCTGTTTCTTGATTAGGTTGAATACAACTGGTTGTATGTATCGTTTCTTAGAACTTGAACTTATCGAAAAAGCTCTTTTTGGTGTTTTCGGCTTCGGGTTGATCCTCCGAAGTGGTGGCCGATTTTATCTCAGCTTCGCCTTGTTCCTTTTTTATAAAGCTCACCACATCTTCCAGTCCTTCCAGAAACTTATCAAAATCTTCCTTGTATAAAAAGATTTTGTGCTTTTCGTATGTTACCTGTGCGTCTACTTCATATCCAACTACTTTCTTTTTACTTTCGGTAATGGCCAAAAATAAGTCTTCGTTTCGGCTTTTCTTTACGTCCAGGTAGTAAATTCTTTTTCCTGCTTTTATTGCTTTAGAATAAATGATTTCGTTGTCTTTCTTCTCTAATTCAAATTTCTTTTTCTCTCCTTCCATAACGACTCCTGTTTCAATTATTGTTTGTAGTGCAAAACGCCCGTGCGTCGAATTAAGAACTAATGAATCCCAAATTTCTGCATTTTTTTTGAATATATCAAGCGAAAATGCAATTTTCGACTATGATCTTAATAAAATTTCCTGAAACATGTTTTAAAGCATTGCAAAGTGGAATTAAAATGATGACTTTGGTGTTGATCTGTAAAAGCTCTTGATAGTTTCTGGTAATTGTTGGTTGCATTGGTTTGATTCCAATGGGCATGCCCTGTATTTTTTTTTAACCACAGAAATCCCCCTTTTGTTTATTTTCTCCCCAAATTAGTTGCTCATATTTGGGGCGACAATAGTGATAGAATCCTTTTCTGCGATGTAATTCCACTTTTTTTTCATTGTCAAATAGACCCGGATATGTTGAATCGTATTTTAATGTAACAGAAAAAAACACTATCTTTGCAACGATTTTTTACAGCACCCTGTGTGCACAAACAAAGCGTTCACCATTTTTTTTATGATTAACCGGGCATTACTTCGCGTTAAGATTGTACAAATCTTGTATTCCTATTACAAAGGCGATGGCAAATCGTTGCCACTTGCTGAAAAAGAGCTTTACCACAGTATTGAAAAAACGTACGATTTGTACTATCACCTGATGCAGCTGGCAATTGAAATTACCCATTTTGCTGCTGACCGTATCGAGAACAAACGAAACAAACTTCGTCCTACCGAAGAGGATTTAAACCCCAATACCCGATTTATTGATAATAAATTTATCGCCCAACTGCAAGACAATGTTCAGTTTAATGAATATCTTGCAGAAAAGAAACTTACCTGGGTGAACGATTCGGAAATCGTTAGAATATTATTTGAACAGATTTCAGCTACAGATTTCTATAACGACTATATGGAAGCTGAAGTGTCGGATTATACAGCAGATAAAGATATTTGGCGTAAGATTTTCAAAAAGGTCATTCTTCAAAGTCAATCGCTTGACGAATCGATTGAAGATCAAAACATCTATTGGACCGATGATGTGGAAATGGTGATTAGCTTCATCATCAAAACGATCAAGCGCTTTGATGAGGCAAACGGAGCAATGCAGCCGCTGTTACCGATGTTTAAAGACGATGAGGATGCCGATTTTGCACGAAAACTATTGTACAGTGTCTTTAGTCAGGGCAAAACTTTGCGTGAAATGATTGATGCCAATACCCGCAACTGGGATTTGGATCGTATTGCATTCATGGATATCGTTATTATGGAGGTTGCTCTTGCAGAATTGATTGATTTTCCAACCATTCCGGTGAATGTTACTTTGAATGAATACATTGAAATTGCTAAAAACTATAGTACCGAAAAGAGCGGAAACTTTATTAATGGTGTGCTTGACAACATTGTAGGGCAGTTAAAGAAAGAAAATAAGCTCATTAAAGTGATGATGTTTAGCGATAATAAAAAATAATCTGTATTTTTGTAGCTAACTAATTAAAATAACACGTATGACTTTAGCAAGTATTTTATTGCAAGCTGCTGCTGCTCCAGCTGGAGGCGGTATGTTTGGAGCCGGAGCTCAACAGATTGTATTCTTATTGCTTATTTTTGTGGTTTTCTATTTCTTTATGATTCGTCCTCAGACCAAACGTCAGAAAGAAATCAAGAAACAACGCGAAGCAATGAAACCAGGCGATCAGGTAGTAACTTCAGGTGGTATTTACGGAAAAGTAAAAGATATCAAAGAAACTACAGTCATTGTAGAGATCGCTGATAATGTTCGTATCAAAGTAGACAAAAACTCTGTTTTTGCATCTGCACAGGACGTACCACAAGAAACAAAATAAACCGGATCTTATGTCTGACAACACTGGCATAAAGATTCTCAGATACTTCACGCAAAAGCTTAAAGCATTCTTTTTCTCAAAAGATATTTTAAGCTTTTTGCTTTTTCTAGCCCTCTCAGCGGTATTCTGGTTTGTACATGCTCTTGGCAAAGAGCGTGAAACCACTATTACTGTTTCGGTTGCTTATACAGGTATACCTGTTGATGTGGCCATTTCTAATGCTCCTCCTTCCGAAATTCAACTTACTCTCAAAGATCAGGGACTACGGCTTTTTGATTACTCCCACCATTTATTGCCCGTTGTTATCGATCTGAAACACTCATTTAAATTGGATAGAAACAACGAAATTCACGTAAGTTCCGATTTGTTGAAATCTAAAATTAATCATTGTCTGAAGTTGCTGCCTACCACTACAATTATGGAGGTTCGTCCTGACTCGATAGTGATTCAATATCAAAAATTAAGCTCACGAAAGCTCTCTGTACGTCTTCGATCGTCGATAGAGCTTGCCCGCCAGTATATGTATAGCGATACCATTCGCCTTTCGCCGGCTCAGGTGACTGTATATGGTCCGATAAAAACACTGGATACCATGAAATTTGCTTACACCGAGCTGTTAGTAAAGCATGATTTAAGTGATACGCTGGTGACAAATATTAAATTAAAGCCCCTTAAACTTGTTCATTATTCCAGGCCGAGCGTAAATGCAGGCATATACGTGGAACCATTTACCGAAAAGAAAGTACAAATGCAAATCACATCGGTTAATTGTCCTCCGAATTTGAATATCAGAACATTTCCGGCTAATGTGCTGGTAACTTATACGGTAGGGGTGAGTTATTTCAATAAGCTTACGCCTGAAGATATTCAAATTTATTTGGATTATAACGATTTGATAAACAATACACAGGCGCGACAAACATTGAGGGTGAAAAATAACTCCCATCATATATCCAATGTAAGAATTGAACCTCAGGAAGTGGAATTTATTCTTGAGCAAAACTAAAAATATTAACGAGTAGATAACAGAGACGATGAATAAAATTCAGATGGTTGACCTGAAGAGTCAATACGAGAAAATTAAAGAAGAAGTAAATGCTGGTATTCAGGAAGTGATAGATACGACTACCTTTATAAAAGGTGGTAAGGTAAATGATTTTCAGAAGAATCTGGAAGCCTATTTGAATGTGAAGCATTTGATACCGGTGGGTAACGGA
>JBJOOU010000021.1:0-22318 GCA_046051105.1 Bacteroidota bacterium | reverse complement strand
CGGTGTGAACCTGAACGATTACCGGAAAGAGAACTTTCAACATCAGATCGGGTTTGTGTTTCAGGACAGCGTGATCTTCAATCTGAGCCTGCGGGAGAATATTGCTTTCAACAAAAATGCCACCGACGAGTTGCTCAACAAAGCCATTGAAACGGCCGAACTTTCGGATTTCATTCAGTCGCTTCCGCAAGGGCTGGACACCTTGGTGAGCGAGCGCGGCAACAGTCTGTCCGGCGGACAAAAACAACGCATCATGCTGGCGCGCGCACTGGCACTGAATCCGAAAATTCTGCTGCTCGACGACTTCACAGCCCGCGTTGACACCCAAACCGAACAGAAGATTTTGGCCAATGTAAAGGCCAATTATCCCGACATCACTTTGATTTCGGTGACGCAGAAAATCGAACCCATTCAGAATTACAGCCAGATACTTCTATTGGAAGAAGGCGAAATTCTGGCCAGCGGCACACACAACGAATTGATGGAGAAAAGTACCGAATACGTACAGATTTTTAACTCGCAAAGAAGCACCAACGCATATGAGCAGAAATAATCATGGCAAAATGAACAATCCGCTACAGGAATATGAAAAAGTGGGTTTTAAAGTAATGTGGCAGCGATTCATGTCGCTGGTGGGCAACGAACGTCGCAATCTGTACATCGCTGTATTGTTTATTTTCATCAACTCGGGGCTCAATCTGATTGCCCCTTACCTGATGGGACAAGCGGTGGATAAATTTGTGGTCACACATCAGTATGAGGGACTGGTTCGCTATTCGCTCATTCTACTCGGCGTTTTTGTATTCGCTCTTGGTAGCGGCTACACGCAGGCTCAACTGATGGGGCGCGTGGGCCAACGCATGATGTACAACCTGCGCAACAGCATTTTCGGAAAGCTTCAGGAGCTACCCATCGACTATTTCAACCGCAACCAGGCCGGAGATTTGATTTCGCGCGTCAACAACGATACCGACAAAATCAACCAGTTCTTTTCGCAATCGCTGGTGCAATTTATGAGCAGCATTTTCACCATGTTTGGTGCCGGCATTTTCCTGTTGAGCATCGATACCGAACTGGCTTTGGCTGCCCTTGCCCCTGCCCTGCTGCTGTGGATCTTCACCAAAGCCGTTTCGCCCTGGGTGAAAAAACGCAATGCCAGCAGCATGAAAACCACCGGCGGACTGAGTGCCGAAATTCAGGAAAGTCTGAATAATTTTAAAGTCATCATAGCCTTCAACCGCCGCGACTATTTCCGTCAGAAATTCGATGAAGTGAATCAGGAAAACTATGCCACCGCCATCAAGGCAGGTATTGCCAATAATATCTTTACGCCCGTGTATGGCCTGGCCGCCAATGTGGGTCAGTTGGTGGTATTGGCTCTCGGCATTTACCTGATTTCCACCGGCAATTTCTCCGTCGGACTGTTGATCAGTTTCCTGGCCTATATTGCGCAGTTCTACAATCCGCTCCGTCAGATTGCTTCACTTTGGGCCAGCTTTCAGGTGGCGTTGGCCGGCTGGGATCGTATTTCGCAGATATTAAAAGAAGAAAATAAGCTCGCAGTGATTCCTGCTGAAAAGGAAGAAGACAGTCCTTTCCGCTTATCGTTCCAGAACGTTTCGTTCTCATATGTTCCTGAAAAAGAAATTCTGACGAATATCAATTTCGATCTCGAACGGGGAAAAACCTATGCGTTTGTTGGTCCAACCGGAGGTGGAAAAACCACCACCGCCTCGCTCATTGCCCGTCTGTACGACCCTACCAACGGAAAAGTCATTCTCGATGGGCGCGACATCCGCAGCTATCAGGCCGACGAGCGTTCGGATAAAATCGGCTTTATTCTTCAGGAGCCCTTCCTATTTACGGGTACCCTCCGGGAAAATATTTTGTATGGAAATGCTCAACTTTACAGCCTGAGCGACGAACAACTGATGGACGAACTACAAAAAGTGGGGCTGAACGGCCTGTTGGAACGTTTCGAAGGGGGTCTGAAAGCCGAAATCAAAGCAGAAGGCGACGGCATTAGTTTGGGACAAAAGCAAATCATTGCCTTTATGCGGGCGGTCATTCGCCGTCCTGATCTGTTGATTCTGGACGAAGCCACTGCCAACATTGATACTGTGACTGAGCAATTGCTGGACGAAATTCTTCAGAAATTACCAGCCACAACGACCCGTATCATCATCGCCCACCGATTGAACACCATCGAAAATGCCGACGAAATTTTCTTCGTCAACTCCGGCTCTTTGACGCGTGCCGGATCGATGGAAGATGCCGTAAAACTGCTTTTGCACAACAAACGGGCAAGTTAAAGCTCCGAAACAAAGAGTAACTATTTTAGAATAAAGACAGCTTATATCTGATCGATAAAAACCAACTTTATGTTTACACTTAAACAAATTGCTGACGCTCACGAAGCCGTAAAAACCGGTGCTGATTTCCCGGGCTACATCAAAGCCCTGAAAGATTTTGGGGTGCTGGCTTTCCATACCTACGTCAGCGATAGTCATACCGAATATTTTGGTTCCAATGATTTTCAGCTTCAGTCGGAAGGCATTTACGAACCAAAATCCATTGCCAACCCATGCAACGCCACTGTTTTTTTGGAACAACTAAAAAAACACCAGCAAGGGGGAACCGATTACTTTCAGTTTTGCGAGGATTGTGCCAGCAATGGTATCGAAAAATGGATCATGGATCTTCGGGCTATGACCTGCACTTATTATGACAAAACAGGAAATCCGATTCTGGAAGAAAACATTCCATCTTTATAAATTATGAACAATACACTCAAAATAGCCGCCATCAGCGGTGCTCTGGCCGTATCGCTGGGCGCATTTGGCGCCCATGGCCTTAAAGAAATGCTCACTCCGGCCATGCTGGAGATTTTCAAAACCGGCGTTCAATATCAGTTTTACCACACTTTTGCACTGCTGGCCGTAGGCATCTTGCAATCTCTTGGCGAAAGCAATCAGCTAAAATGGGCCAGTCGCCTTTTTGTGGCCGGAATCATGATTTTCTCCGGTTCGCTTTATCTGCTGTCCATCTCCGGCGTCAAAGTTTTGGGCGCCATCACACCCATAGGTGGAATCGCTTTTATAGCCGGATGGGTAATGCTGTTTATGCACCCGATAAAGCAAAAACAGTAACCAATACAAACTATCAAACAAAAACGGATGAGCCATCAATTACTGAGCACTCATCCGTTTTTTGTTATAAATGTATTTGGGTTTATCCCTTCGAAATACGCATTTCGCAGGCCTTGCAGTCGAAAGTTAGTTTGTACAACTGGTCGTTGTTTTTCAAAAAGAGCGGTTCTTTAAAGGTCGCCTTATAACCCTGCTTCGGACACCAGCCCATCTCGAATTTCACGCAATATTTCGTAAACATCAGCGCCACGTCTTTGTCGGCCACAATCTCAAAGCCGGGCATCACCTCGTCAACGCCATGCTCTTTGTAAAATTCTTCCGACAATTTATTGGTTACATTGCCCAGGTAACTGAGTTTCTTTTCTGGGAAATGAGCATCTTGCTTTGGTGCAGCACTTTCGCGGACATAGGCCGCCTCCCGAACTTGTTCCAATTCCTCGATGGCTAACCGTCGCCACTCACTCAAGAGCGATGCAGGGAAAAACCAGGGTTCCGATAGTTCGATTCGTATGTCCGTTGCTTCATAAATGGTATTGCCCAACTTCGACAGCTGATTGCGGATATTATCCTGAACGGTTTCAGGCTTTTGTGCTAGCTGTTTTTCGTGCTTCACAGCATACGAACATTCCACGCCCGCTTCATCAGTCAGCTTTAGAATAAATCCGTCAGCACTTTCGGTCAACAACATGGAGACTCCCACTTTGCGCTCGGCAGTTTTATTCTTCATCAGCTTTTCAAACTGCATGTCCTGATTCCGGTAAATCATCACACCCTGCTGTAACGTAGGCATATCTGCCGGAAAAAGCTTTTTACCCTCTACTCTGTTCAACCTAAAGCCGGATAAATCACCCTGTTTATTGACGTAGCAAAGTCCATCACCGTTGTTCAGCACATGAGTAGTTTTCACTTCCAAAAAGTTGCGCCCCACATAGGTCACCGGCCCGATCAGTTCGCCCAATGATTTGGGAGTATTCGGCTGAATGATTTCTGTGTGTCGGTCGTGTAAAAAATAATCGGTTGAACCGCGGCGAAAGCTTTTTTCCGGATTGGGTTCAAAAAAGAAAGTAGTCCGACCCGCCGATGCGCGCTTATACGAGGAATTTCCATCTATAATCGCATCCAGCTTTTTGCGGTAATAGGCCGTAATGTTTTTCACGTACTCAATATCTTTCAGGCGCCCTTCAATCTTGAGCGAAGTCACGCCGGCGGCTATCATTTCTTCCAGCGCATCCGATTGATCCAGGTCTTTCAACGAAAGCAAATGCTTATTTTTGACCAACATTTCTCCATCGGCATCCATCAAATGATACGGCAAACGGCAATACTGCGCACACTGACCACGGTTGGCACTTCGGCCACACATCGCCTGACTCATATAACACTGTCCGCTGTAACTTACGCACAAAGCACCGTGCACAAAAGCTTCCAACTCCACATGGGTTTGCTCTGAAATACTTTCAATCTGATTCAGCGTCAGCTCACGAGCCAATACCACCCGCGAAAACCCCACATTCTGCAAAAACTTCACCTTCTCTGGCGAACGGTTGTCGGTTTGGGTACTCGCATGTAAAGCAATGGGCGGAAGATTCATTTTCAGAATGCCCATATCCTGCACAATCAGTGCATCGGCTCCCGCCTGATAAATTTCATGTATCAGCTTTTCAGCTTCCGGCAATTGATCGTCGGTCAGCACTGTATTGAGCGCCACAAATACTTTGGCACGAAAACGATGGGCATACCGCGCCAACTCTTCGATATCTGCTATCGAATTTCCGGCTGCTGCTCGCGCGCCAAAACGCGAGGCACCAATATACACCGCATCAGCACCATGATTGATGGCCGCAATGCCACATTCCAGATTTTTGGCAGGCGAGAGAAGTTCGATACCCCTAATCCCTAAAGGGGAATTAGAGATATCTGAAAAATGTGTCTTAGTCATATGATTCCCCCTTTAGGGGCTAGGGGTAAATGCTAGTGAATCTTCGACAAATCGTAAGGAGTTTCCTGATAAACGAAGTAGTTCAGCCAGTTGGTAAACAACAAATTGGCATGACTTCGCCAGCGAACCAGGGGTTCATTTTCCGGATTATTATCCCGATAGTAGTTTTTCGGCAAGTTGATATCCAAACCTTTGGCCACATCGCGTTTGTATTCCCCATCCAAAGTGTTGGGCGAATACTCCGAATGTCCGGTAATAAAGAATTCCCGGCCATTGCGAGCCATCACCATATACACGCCCGCATCCGGCGATTCTGACATCAGCGTTAGCTCAGGCACCCTACGGATATCCTCGGCACGCACTTCGGTATGGCGGCTGTGAGGCACATAATACACATCGTCAAATCCACGGAAAATTGGATTTGTCGGGTCGTGCTTGGTATGTTCAAACACTCCGAACATTTTGGCTGACAATGGATATTTCTTTATGCCGTAATGATAATACAATCCGGCCTGAGCTGCCCAGCAAATATAGAATGTAGAAGTGACATGCGTTTTGGCCCAATCGAAAATTTTGGTAATCTCCTGCCAATAGTTCACTTCCTCAAACTCCATCAGTTCCACCGGAGCTCCGGTAATGATCATGCCATCGTAATTGCTCTGACTGACTTCTTCAAATGTTTTGTAAAAAGTATTGAGATGCTCGATGGAAGTATTTTTAGAGGTATGGCTTTCCATGTGCATGAAATCGATCTCAATCTGCAAAGGCGAGTTCGACAACAAGCGGATCAAATCAGTCTCGGTAGTGACTTTGATCGGCATCAGATTCAGAATGACAATTTTCAGGGGACGAATCTCCTGACTTGAGGCACGTTCTGAATCCATCACAAAGATATTTTCTTTGAGCAGCGCGTCAACGGCTGGCAATGTAACCGGGATGTTTAATGGCATAGTAAACCAATTATTATTTTAAAATTCAACATGGTGTTGCTTGTGACAACTAGTAATATTTACGATATATTTTCCAGTACTCCGAACTGCCTATAAAGTCATGCAAAAATCCATTCAACTGCTCAAGCAGTTTGTGGGCATCTTTATGCACCGCCCAGGCTTGTTGCTGCTCAAAACTGATCAGTAATGACACATCCAGGTTCGGATACTTCAGTACCAACTGCTCGGCCACATCTTCGTCGCAAATGGTATATTTGATTTTCCCCTGCGACACCATGCGCACCATTTGTTCGGTACTGGTGTTTTTTAGTTCTACAATATGAATTGGCTCGGCAATTTCGTCGGACAAATGTTCCAATCGCATCTTAAATGGCGAATTCAAAGGAATATATACCGAGTCGTTGGCCAACTCAATTCGTTTATGTTTTAGTTTAAATGTACTTTTAGTCGAATCCGTTTCAATCCGCTGTACCAGTACTTGTTTGGACATGTTGAGGGGGTCGGTAAAAGCAACATCTTTTTTCCATTCACTGGTAACGGGAATATAATTAGCAATAATGTCATAGTCACCATTTTTAATCGCTTCCCGGCATTTTCCAAAATCATTTTCTTCTGATATCACCAATTCCACTCCCAGCGAATCGGCAAACGCCTTAACGATCTCGTACTGAAACCCGCACACATTGCCGTTTTTCACCGAAAAACCCATCTGGCTACTATCGGTCAGCACCGTCAAGCGGCCATTTTTCAGGATATAAGGCAAATCGTGAACACGGTTGCGCGAATGATGCAACAACATAATCAGCGCAAACACAATCAGCACAATACCTATCACCACACCGTTGAACACACGTTTATCCATGCGTTCGGTATAGTCGGTAAATGCATCCCATTTTTCGACCAGACTGTGTTTAATCTTTTGCAATGCTTTAATCATAGAAATTCCAGGACAAACCTATTTTCACCATTGCCGGATTGATCGGATACCCAGCCATTGAAAAATAGTTGGTTTTCATGAATAAATTGTTCACATGATAATATTCAACAAAGAACCGGGTTCTTTTCAAATGTAAATTCAAATAGGCATTACTCACAGGAAAATTGCCCACTTTTGTTGTTTGCTCAGCAATGTATTGTCCGGTAGCAGGCATATAGAGCGGTGCATTGTAAGCTGTAAAATACCGAACATCAACGCCCATCTGAATACTCAACACCTGAAACCAATAATCATCGAAATACAAATTATGATACAAGGTCAGTGCTGGCAATGGCAGAATGTCCTGTTTCGAACTTACCTGATACACCACATTGTTTTCCAAATGGAATTTTCCCAGATGAAAATCTTTTTTCAGGTTAAAAGCCATCACCTGAATATTGCCCGAATACTGCTTTGGCAACGCCAGCGAATCAAAATAAATGTATTGAGTAATGTTCTCCACTCCTACCTTTAATGACAACGAACGTGTTGGTATTGAAAAAGTTCCACCAATATGAGTCCGGTATACATTATTGAAATCATTATTCCAACGGAAGTGATTCGACTCGTAATATTGTAAAAACAGTGATGGCTTGTCACTTCTCACAAAGCCATCGGCAATCAGGGCAATACTGTCGTTCCATAATTTGAAAAATCCACCTATATTTCCTCCCAGGTTAAACGTACCTGCTTTGTATCCCAGAAAACCCAGCTCGCCGAGGACATTATAACGGAAAGTTCGCCCACGTTGTTTCGAAAGCACACCTCCAATTTTAGTACTCGACTTAAAATCAAGGTTCAACATATTGTCTTTGGTGTATACATAGCGCTGAACTTCATTTTCGACAAATGCCCTCAGCCCGAAATCCAACCATTTATTGAACTCCTCAGCCATACTTATCGAGAAATTATTAGTCAATGTTTGAAGCGAAGTTGTATCGTTCGTGTAGCTCAACACACCATAAGTATTGTCATAAAACGCAGTGTTTACACTGTTCTCAAAATATTTTTTGCGTTGGTCGAGATAGTTAAACGTATGAGCAAATATCGTTACCGGAACATAATCCATCCGTACTGAATCAGCACTTATTCGTGTAGGACGTTCGATACCGATGCTATACTGATGATTATAATAAAGTTGATTTTGAGTATATGACGATTGTGCCGTTGATAGATTAACTCCCATATCCTCAGTGGCAATACCAGAATGCAGTTCAGTCGCGTCAGACAGTCCACCATTTTCCTGGTTTTTCATCTTGTTGAACGAAAAATAAGCCTTTGCCTTGTAATGGTCACCATCATAATGACCAAACAAAGCACCTGAAAATTTCCTCGCTGCCTGATTTGTATACGAACCCACATTGTAAAAATAATCCATTAATACACCTGCATTAAAGCGCTTAGTATTGTTCGCCGAAAACAAGAATTTAATATTATTCTCTTTCCGAAACGACTGCCCCCCGTTGGTGTAATACAGATTGCTAAATGGCTTTTTGGTATTCATAAACACCGCATGAGCCGCATCGATCATGTAGGGATAATATGCATTGGCAAAAATAAAGTCGGTATTTTCCGGTCTATCAAAATACAACCTTGATTGCAATGGTGACCCTAAGTTCCCATTCCAGCTATTGGATATACTAAAGCGGTCAATCGGATTATTGTTCTGAAAGTTGAGATGTGCACTATCAGCTGGAATTGAATCCACATCTGCAAATCGCTCCGAAATACGAATCATCTTCAAATAGCGATAATCGGGCGGCACTTGCCCGAATAATGTAGAAAAAACGGATAGGGTAAGTATAAAAAAAACAGTTCTCTTCACCGAATATGATATTTTTTAGTTCCTTTTGGCACCTGGACTACAAACTGATTCACTACTCCAATTTGCGAATCAACAAAAACTGCAGATGCTTGTATTTAAACGTACAAAGATACAAAAATTTATCGGGGGGGCTTTGATTCGGCATTCTAATAAAAATCAAATTCAAACAACAAGCTGTTATATTTTCAAAAAATGCAGACACACCCAAATATTTAACAGAGTACATCTACTTCAACCATTTCTAAAAAAACACCTGCTTTTTGGCTCAAATAATTACGATCATTTTGTCTTTACAGCTATTTAATTTCAATCTGAATTCTAATGCATTTTAAAATCGTTATAAATATATAAATTCGCATATTTTTCGTTTGATTATACCAAATAAAAGTCATAAACTTGTACATCATTTCAACAAATAAATAGCAACACATTAGACGTTGAAGCACACCTACAACTCAAAAACATGCTATATATCATACAAATATACGATTATATTTCACAACATATTCGAACAGAAAATGTTATATTTCTGAGCGATTATTCAACAAAAGCAATCACACTATGAATATTGAAAAAATGATGCAAACGCTCGAAGCAAGACATCCGGGCGAAACAGAATATTTACAGGCAGTACGCGAAGTGCTGGAAACCATCGAAGAAGTGTACAACGACCATCCGGAGTTCGAAAAAGCACAAATTGCCGAACGATTGGTAGAACCTGACAGAATCTTCACCTTCAAAGTACCCTGGGTAGACGACCGCGGAAATGTACAGGTAAATTTGGGCTATCGCGTTCAGTTCAACAATGCTATCGGACCCTACAAAGGCGGACTTCGCTTCCACCCTTCGGTCAACTTATCTATTCTGAAATTTTTGGGTTTTGAGCAAATCTTTAAAAACGCACTTACTACACTTCCAATGGGAGGTGCTAAAGGCGGTTCCGACTTCAACCCCAAGGGCAAATCAGACTCAGAAGTAATGCGTTTTTGCCAGGCTTTCATGACAGAACTATGGCAGTACATCGGCCCCGAAACTGACGTACCTGCCGGCGATATTGGGGTTGGCGCACGCGAAATTGGTTACCTGTACGGCATGTACCGCAAACTGGCCAGAGAGAACACCGGCGTATTGACAGGCAAAAACCTTGAATTCGGAGGATCACTTATTCGACCCGAAGCCACTGGTTTTGGCGGCTTATATTTCGTCAATCAAATGCTCGAAACCGCAGGTCATTCTATCAAGGACAAAACAATTTCGATATCCGGTTTTGGCAATGTGGCCTGGGGAGCAGCACTCAAAGCCACCGAATTGGGAGGAAAAGTGATTACCATTTCAGGCCCAGATGGATATATTTATGATGAAAATGGAATTTCAGGAGAAAAAATTGAATACATGCTCGAGCTTCGTGCCACTTGCAACGATATTGTAGCTCCTTATGCCGAAAAATTCGGCGCCATCTTTGTTCCAAATCGTCGACCCTGGGAGGTAAAAACTGACATCGCGTTACCATGTGCCACACAAAACGAACTCGATGGTGAAGATGCTAAAAAACTGATCGAAAATGGAGTGTTGTGCGTGGGTGAAATCTCAAACATGGGCTGTACACCTGAAGCTATCGAACTATTTATCAACAACAAAGTAATGTACGGCCCCGGAAAAGCTGTCAACGCTGGTGGAGTTGCGACCTCAGGGCTTGAAATGACGCAAAACGCCATGCACATTTCGTGGACTACTGAAGAAGTGGATGCACGCCTGCACCAAATAATGAGTGATATCCACAGCCAATGTGTAAGATATGGTCGTGAAGAAGATGGATACATCAATTATATGAAAGGAGCTAACATCGCTGGCTTTTTAAAGGTGGCAAAAGCAATGTTGGCACAAGGAATTGTTTAGCATACATTTTGCACTCAAAATCAACAGATATCCCCCAAGAAAGCAATGATTCTGATTGGCTTTTTTGGGGGATTTTATTGCATTCAAATACAGGATTAAAATATAATGACTATTTTTGGCATCCGATTTTCTTGGGAAAATCTGTTTTAATTCAAAAACAAACATGGATATACCTCCTAAAATACAACCATTTATATACGGAATTGGGGTGTTTATTGTATTCACTGCACTGATGACGGTGATGAAGCTCACTACCAACCGACTCCCCGAAAGCCCTGACTATTTTGGGCTGTTTAGCAAAAATGACTTCCTGATCGGAGGAGGTGTCGCTGTGATACTTACCTTAATGCACGAACGCAAGAAGCGACTTTAAACGAAATGGACGAAATTATCAGATATATAATTCAATTTCTTTTAGGCGAGAATGTCACCGGAGAAGTTATTGATTCGATAGGTTATACATCTAACGAAAACGAGTTTGCTAACTACAAACTCGTCATCTACCCTTCCGGATTTTTCAGCGAAGAGCTGTACGGCACCCCTGCCTCAATGCCAACAGTTCCGCTTAAATTATGGGAGGAAACCCCCATTCTTTTTGGTTGTGCAGAAGTAAAGGAATCAGGCAACACTAAAATCATTTACGCTGACATTATTGCTTCAACCTATTTTCTTATAAGTAGATACGAAGAAATAATCAATCCGAAAAGAGACGTACATGGACGCCTGCCCGGCAAAGAATCTCTACCCTACAGAGCCGGATTTATTGATTCTCCGCTAGTGGATGAATACGGTCGGGTACTCAGATCTTATTTGCGTAGCATGGGCTGTTCAGTACCCGAACCTCCTAAAAAAATCCGCAAAATATATCTGACTCACGACGTTGATCAGCTATCTCACTTCCGTAATTTCCGTGGATTCATGGGAGGACTCTTACGGGGAATTAAAAAGAAAAAAGAAGGTGCCAGCGCCATAAAGAGCTACTTTCGGGGACTTAAATTTGATCCCTGGTATACGTTGCCATGGCTTTTCAAACTCGACAATTCGCTACGAAGAACAATCGGTATTGAGAGATGCGAGCCGGTAGTATTCATAAAAGTAGGTGGTGGCACACGCAAAGAAGACAAACCATTCGTGACACATCATGTACAGGATTTTCAAACATTAATTAAACTGTGTAAGCGTAAAAAAATTACTTTTGGACTACACTCCAGCTACGAAGCAGGCATTTTCCCTAATAAAATTGCCGAAGAGAAAAAATACCTCGAAAGGGTAACCAAATACAAAACTAACTACAACAGACACCATTTTCTGTGTTCGAGAGAACCAGAAGACATGCAACATTTAATTGAAGTCGGAGTTACCAACGATTTTACGCTGGGCTATGCCGATGTAGCAGGCTTCCGTTTGGGTACTTGCCGTGCAGTAAAGTGGATCAACCCGCGCACCCAACAACTTACATCACTCACATTGCACCCGCTAACCATTATGGACGGAACACTGAGTGATAAGCGATACATGTTTATGAACTCGCATGATGCCTACGAATATTGCATCCGCTTAATTAACATGGTAGAAAGCTGGAATGGCGAATTGGTACTACTTTGGCACAATACATCTGTAGAAGATACCCCGAACACCTACCACCGCAAACTATATCTGGACATCATTGAATAATTGAAAAATAAATGACAATAGCCATGAAAAAAACGGCTGTGGTATGTGTTACCAATGACCTAACAACAGATCAACGGGTGCACAAAACCTGTACAACACTGCAAAAGTGCGGTTACTGGGTAGTTGAGTTCGGACGTTTGCTGCCTGACAGTCTACCTCTAGAGCGATCGTATTTCACAATTCGCAAGAAGATGTTTTTCCGCCGCGGCCCCCAGTTTTATGCCGAATACAATGTTCGATTGTTTCTTTACCTGTTTTTTCATACGCCCGATTTGATTTTTGCCAACGACCTGGATACGCTCCCGGCGGCATGGCTGGCTTCGAAACTTCGAAGTAAAAGGCTGATTTATGATACGCATGAATATTACACAGAAACTCCTGAACTCGTAAAACGTCCTTTTATTCAGAATATCTGGAAAGGAATTGAAAATTTTCTTTTTCCAAAACTGACGGATGTACTGACTGTCAACAGCTCAATTGCTAAGCTTTACAGCGACAAATTCAATATACCTGTCAGCTTTAGCCGCAATATTCCACAGACCTACACGCCTGAACGCATAAAAACCCGTCAGGAACTGGGATTGCCCACCGATAAACGGATTATCATTTTGCAGGGCACCGGTATAAATATTCAACGAGGTGCTGAAGAAGCCGTATTGGCAATGCAATATGTCGAGAATGCCGTATTACTAATTGCTGGCAGTGGCGATGTATTGCCGATACTCCAACAAATGGTTGAAAAATACCATTTGCAGGACAAAGTCATTTTTAAAGCAAAAATGCCATTTACTGAGTTGCGGCAATACACGCTGAACGCCGATTTGGGACTGGCTATTGACAAAGACACCAATCTGAATTATCATTTTTCGCTGCCCAACAAGCTTTTCGACTATATTCACTCCGGTATTCCGGTGTTATCTTCCAGGCTGATAGAATTAGAGCAAATCATCAAGAAATACGATATTGGGTACTTTATCGACTCACACAATCCGGTGCATATTGCAGAGCAGATAAATACAATTTTTGCAGATACGGATAAATACGACCAAACTAAAAACAACACAGTAACAGCCAAGCAGGAACTTTGCTGGGAAAACGAGGAGCAGGTTTTGAAATCAATAATTCTAAAACAAGAATAGTTCAATAGATTGATCATGGACAATTATTTACACATTATATCATTCGACGTACCCTACCCTGCCAATTATGGTGGAGTGATTGATGTGTATTATAAAATCAAAAGTCTGCACCAATCAGGCATCAAAGTAATTTTGCATTGCTTTTTGTACAACGATAAAAAAGAAGCAGCCGAGTTGGAAGCCGTATGCCACCAGGTATATTATTTTCAGCGCAACACCTCTTTTCTTGCTCAGTGCAGCTATTTGCCCTACACCGTCTACAGTCGCAAAAACAACAAATTACTGGAACGTCTGCTCGCAGACGAACACCCCATCCTTTTCGAAGGATTGATGTCATGCTACTACCTCAATCATCCGGCACTCAGACACCGCATGAAGCTGGTGCGCGAATGCAACATTGAGCATGAATATTACTACCAGTTATTCAAAACGGCCACTGGTTTTGGCAAACGCCTGTTCTATTGGATCGAATCGGTCAAACTTCGCAGATTCGAAGCGAACCTTACTCATGCCGCCGGCATATACGCTATTTCGGCCAGTGAGCAACAGCAGCTCAGGCAGCGTTATCCCGGACAAAACATCGTTTTTATGCCCTGCTATCATTCCAACGAAAAACTCAATATCATCGCTGGTAAGTCCGACTATTTGCTCTATCATGGCAATTTATCGGTAGCCGAAAATGAGCTGGCCGCCATGTATCTTTCGGAAGAAGTATTTGCCCATCTACCCTACCGCTGCATCATTGCCGGAATGAAACCCGGTATCCGACTACAAAATCAGGTGGCAAAATTTGGGAACATTCAGTTGATAGCCAACCCCGCCGAAACCGAAATGGCCCGACTGATTCAAAACGCACAAATCAATGTGCTCATCACTCAGCAAACCACCGGATTAAAGATCAAGCTACTCAACGCCCTCTTTAGCGGACGCCATGTGGTGGCCAACGATGGCATTCTGGAAGGCAGCGGACTCGATCGGCTTTGCCACATTGCCAATTCAGCTGAGGAACAAATACAATTTTGCAACGAACTGATGAAACAACCATTCGACGAGAAGATGATGGCCGAACGCGAAGAGCAACTGCTTCCGCTTTACTCTAATCAGTTTCAGGCCGAATTTATCGCTTCTGCCATTCGCAGCCACTATAAAAAATGACAACTTGTCAGAAACGACACCGATTACAAAGAAAGAAAAACCATTTCACTGTCATTTTTATCAGCCAAAGGCTTTGGCACAAATTCTGCTAAACACCCAAACGCAAGCGGCACCGAAAAGAAAACACACTTCTTTTGATTCCGCGGGCATATAGTCATTATTAATATAAAATAAAAATAGTACGTAATTATGAACATTAAACCATTAGCCGATCGTGTGTTGGTAAAACCAGCACCGGTAGAACAAAAAACAGTAAGCGGAATTATCATTCCCGATTCAGCAAAAGAAAAACCTTTGAAAGGCGAAGTTTTGGCAGTTGGTAACGGAACCAAAGACGAAGAAATGGTGGTAGCCGTTGGCAATACTGTATTGTATGGCAAATATGCCGGTACCGAACTGGAGTGGGAAGGTGAAAAATACCTGATCATGCGTCAGTCGGATATTCTGGCAATTATTTAATTCAGAGTCAAGAACAAAGAACAAAGATTCAAGACCCATAACAGGTCTAACGAAATTAAATGGTAAATTGTAAATAATTCAATCGTAAATTAAACAACAATTATGGCAAAAGAAATTTTATTCAATATCGATGCCCGCGATCAACTGAAACAAGGAGTTGATGCTTTGGCAAATGCAGTAAAAGTAACATTGGGTCCTAAAGGCCGCAACGTCATCATCGAGAAAAAATTCGGTGCTCCTCACATCACCAAAGACGGTGTGTCGGTAGCCAAAGAAATTGAATTGGAAGATGCTTTCCAAAACCTGGGCGCACAGCTGGTAAAAGAAGTTGCTTCGAAAACCGGTGACGATGCAGGCGACGGAACAACCACTGCTACTGTATTGGCACAATCAATCGTTAGCGTAGGTTTGAAAAACGTTACTGCCGGAGCCAACCCGATGGATTTGAAACGTGGTATTGACAAAGCTGTTGCGCAGGTAGTAAAAAACATCAAAGACCAGGCGCAGATTGTAGGCGACGACTACGATAAAATCCAACAGGTAGCCACTATCTCGGCCAACAACGACGAAGAAATTGGTAAACTGATTGCCGATGCAATGCGCAAAGTATCGAAAGACGGCGTGATCACCATCGAAGAAGCAAAAGGTACCGACACTACCATCGATGTTGTGGAAGGTATGCAGTTCGACCGCGGATACATTTCTCCTTATTTCGTTACTAACACCGAAAAAATGGAAGTAGAAATGGAGCGTCCGTACATCCTGATCTACGACAAAAAAATATCCAACCTGAAAGAACTGCTTCCTATCCTGGAACCAGCTGTTCAGTCAGGTCGTCCGTTGTTGATCATTGCGGAAGATGTTGACAGCGAAGCTTTGACTACACTGGTAGTGAACCGTCTGCGTGCTCAGTTGAAAATCTGTGCTGTAAAAGCTCCCGGCTTTGGCGACCGTCGCAAAGAAATGCTTGAAGACATCGCTATTCTGACTGGTGGTGTGGTGATTTCGGAAGAAAAAGGCATCCAGTTGGATCAGGCTACGATTGACATGTTGGGTACTGCCGAAAAAATTACTGTCAACAAAGACAACACAGTCATTGTAAACGGTGCCGGTGCAAAAGAAAACATTGCTACCCGTGTGGCGCAAATTAAAGCTCAGATCATTTCTACGACTTCGGACTACGACCGCGAAAAACTACAGGAACGTTTGGCTAAACTGGCTGGCGGTGTGGCTGTACTTTACGTTGGTGCTGCTTCGGAAGTTGAAATGAAAGAAAAGAAAGACCGTGTGGATGATGCATTGAGTGCAACTCGTGCTGCTATCGAAGAAGGTATTGTGCCCGGTGGTGGTGTGGCTTATATCCGCGCTATCGACTCGCTGACCGACCTTGGCGGAGCTAACGAAGACGAAAAAGTAGGTATCGACATCGTGAAACGTGCTATCGAAGAGCCACTTCGTCAGATCGTATTCAACGCTGGTAAAGAAGGTGCCGTAGTGGTACAGAAAGTACGCGAAGGCAAAGACGACTTCGGTTACAATGCCCGCACTGATGTGTACGAAAACTTCTTTGCAGCTGGTGTGGTTGACCCTGCTAAAGTTACCCGCGTAGCGTTGGAAAATGCAGCTTCAAT
Organism: Bacteroidota bacterium; assembly: GCA_046051105.1. Taxonomy (GTDB): domain Bacteria; phylum Bacteroidota; class Bacteroidia; order Bacteroidales; family Paludibacteraceae; genus Paludibacter. The sequence goes on along the minus strand of JBJOOU010000021.1, from coordinate 5,525 downwards.
TGCCGGCATGTTCCTCACTACCGAATGTGTGATTACTGAGAAGAAAGAAGACAACCCTGCTCCTGCTATGCCTATGGGCGGCGGAATGGGCGGCATGATGTAAGAAGTCAATGGACAATGCATAGTTGATAGTTGACAATGAATTATCAACTGTCAATTATCAACTGTCAACTAAATTGAACTACACTCCCGCAAGGCGAAATCCTGCGGACAACTATATATTTTTAGACCCGATGCATTTTTTTGCATCGGGTCTATTTTTTTTGAGCAAATAAAATATCTATAAGAAAGCAGGAAGAACATTTTGATTTCACTCTGATATATTAGCACTTAAAATACATTTTTCATTTTCAGAATCCGTTTTTTTTTCCGAACTTTGCGCACTTAAAAATGCGTAAATCAACACACTAATTTTTAAGGATATCTTTAAGGTGAAAGAAACAAAGTACATTTTCGTGACCGGTGGAGTTACTTCATCGTTGGGCAAAGGAATTATTGCCGCATCATTGGGAAAACTCCTGCAAGCCCGTGGTTTTAAAGTAACTAATCAGAAATTGGATCCATATATCAATATCGATCCGGGAACCCTCAACCCCTACGAACACGGCGAATGTTATGTAACGGTAGATGGCCACGAGGCCGACCTCGACCTGGGGCACTACGAGCGTTTTTTGGGCGTTGAAACCCACAAAGCCAACAACGTAACTACCGGACGCATCTACCAGAACGTTATCAACAAAGAGCGCCGCGGCGACTATTTGGGCAAAACCGTTCAGATCATCCCTCACATCACCGACGAAATCAAACGCAACATCAAAATGCTGGGCAACAAAGGCGAATTCGACTTTGTAATTACCGAGCTGGGTGGCACGGTAGGCGATATAGAGTCGCTACCCTACATCGAGAGTGTGCGTCAGTTGCGTTGGGAGTTGGGTCGCAACAGTTTGCTGATTCACCTTACTTACGTTCCTTATCTGGCTGCTGCCAAAGAGTTGAAAACCAAACCCACTCAACACTCGGTAAAAGCATTGCAGGAACAAGGCGTGCAAGCCGACATCCTGGTATTGCGTACCGAGCACAATATTTCGCCCGAGATGCGCAAAAAAGTAGCGCTTTTCTGCAACGTTGAACCAGGTGCTGTAATGCAATCCATCGACGTACCTTCGATCTATCGCGTTCCGCTAAACATGCAGAATGAGAAACTGGACGAAGTAGTACTGACAAAAATGGGCTACGACCTGGAAAAAACGCCAAAAGCTGACATGGAAAAATGGACAGCTTTTGTAGAGAAACTGGAAGATGCTACCGAAGAAGTGCGCATTGCCTTGGTAGGAAAATACGTTCAATTACCTGACGCTTACAAATCTATCATCGAATCGCTGATACACGCAAGCGCTTACAACAACAAAAAACTTAAACTCGACCTGATCCTCTCTGACAAACTGACAGACGAAAACGTTGAGAAAAAACTACATAAAGCCCATGGCATTATTGTTGCTCCCGGATTCGGGCAGCGCGGTATGGATGGAAAATTTGCAGCATTGAAGTATGCCCGCGAAAACAACATCCCTTGTTTGGGTATCTGTATGGGAATGCAAACCATGTCCATCGAATTTGCCCGCAACGTATTGGGCTATGCCGATGCCAACAGCACCGAAATCGACCCAAGCACCAGCTACAACATTGTAGACATCATGGATGAGCAAAAAGACATCCTCGATCTGGGCGGAAGCATGCGATTGGGCGCTTACAAATGTAAACTGAAAAAAGGCAGCAAGGCTTACGAAATCTACAAAAAAGAAAACATCAGCGAGCGTCATCGCCACCGCTACGAATTCAACAACAACTTTATGGACGAATTCGAAAAAGCAGGAATGAAGTGCAGCGGTTTAAACGTAGAGTCGAACCTGGTGGAAATCATCGAACTCACCAACCACAAATGGTACGTGGGGGTTCAGTTCCACCCCGAATACAGCAGTACGGTGGTGAATCCACACCCACTGTTTATTAGTTTCGTAAAAGCTGCCATTGAAAAATAATTGACCCGAATAGTCCTGTATTTCTACAAATACAGGACTTTCATATAAATAGAACAACTAACAAACACTAACGTTAAAGTTGCCGGTTGAGGCAACAACCAACAATTATTTATGGATAAAAACACGATTATCGGATTTGTTCTGATATTTGCGCTGGTTATCGGTTTTACGCAACTCAACAAGCCCAGCGATGCAGAGATTGCAGCTCAACACGCCCGCGACTCAATTGCATTGGTGGAAAAGAAAAAGGCCGAACAGCAACAACTTGTCTCTCAAAACACACCCACCGACACCCTCAGCAAAGACACCAGCAAGTTAGCCGATACTTTTGGTAGTTTTAGTGTAGCTGCCAAAGGCGAAGAAAAATTAGTGACACTCGAAAATGATCTTGTAAAACTAACTTTCAGCAGCAAAGGTGGACGCATCTACTCCGCTGAGTTGAAGAAATATTCAAGAAAAGACTCGCTGGACAAGAAAAACCCGCTTATTCTTTTCGAAGGCAAAGAAAGCAACATGAACTTTATCCTCACCACCAACAACAACCGGGTGTTGAACAGTTCTGAACTATATTTCGACGCGTCCAATATCATTAAAGGTGCCAACGGCGACCAAACACTGGTGATGCGCCTGCGTACCGCCACTCAGGGATATATCGACTTCATCTACAACCTGCCAGCCAGCAGCTATATGATGAACTTCGACATCAAAGCCAATGGAATGACAGCGGTAATGCCCGGCGGAATCAACTCATTGGAAATGCAATGGAAAAGTCGCATCCCTCAGCAGGAAAAAGGCCGAACATTTGAAGAACGCTACACCAACATACAGTACAAATTCACCGGAGGTGACCTGGACAAATTGAGCGAATCAAAAGACGACGAAAAGAAACCCGAAACCAAAGTACAGTGGATTGCCTTTAAAGACCAGTTCTTTAGCAGCATTCTGATTGCGAATGAAGGAATGACATCAGCTCGTCTGAAAAGTACAATGGAAGAAGAAACTTCGAAGTATCTGAAATCATACACAGCCGATGTGAATGTAGCTTTCGACCCCACAGGTAAAGTGCCAACATCATTTCGAATGTTCTTCGGCCCTAACCAACACAAAGTACTGAGTGCTTTCGACGATAACGCAAAAACTCCCGATCAGGAATTGCACCTGACCAAACTCATCCCATTAGGATGGTGGATTTTTGGTGGTATCAACGAATACGTTATTATCCCAATGTTCGATTTCCTGAGCAAATTCTTCAGCAACTTTGGTGTGATCATTCTCATCATGACGCTCATCATCAAACTCGTACTGTTCCCGCTTACCTACAAATCGTACATGTCAAGCGCTAAAATGCGTGTTTTGAAACCAGAGATCGACGAAATCAACGCCCGCATCCCGGCCGAAAAAGCAGCAGAACGCCAAAAGGCCACCATGGAACTGTACGGCAAAGTAGGCGTAAGTCCGCTAAGTGGATGTATTCCGGCTCTGCTATCGATGCCATTGCTGTTTGCCATGTTTAGCTTCTTCCCGTCAGCTATCGAGCTGCGCCAGCAAAGCTTCCTGTGGGCCACCGACCTTTCGGCATACGACTCTATCATGACATTGCCATTCAGCATTCCGTTTGGATTTGGCAATCACGTGAGTTTGTTCACCCTGCTCATGACAGTAACCAACATCGTGTACACCAAACTAAACATGGCCAACACCACTCCATCCGATCAGCCGGGTGCAGGAATGATGAAATGGATGATGTACCTGATGCCGGTAATGTTCCTGTTTATGTTCAACGGATATGCTTCAGGGTTGACATTCTACTATTTTATTTCAACGCTGATTTCAATTTCTCAAACATATCTGTTCCGTGCGTTTGTTGACGATAAAAAAATTCTTGCCGAGCTACACGCTAAACGCAACAGCAAGAAAAACAATCCCAACAAGAAACCATCGTTCATGGAGCGACTTGAAAAAATGCAACGCGAACAAATGAAAGCATCGCAAAACCGTAAATAATCTTTGATTCAACCATACAGAAAAGCGCAATCGGCAAATTACACTCATTTGCGTTGCGCTTTTTTCATGATCAATTATCAAACTACAGGATGAAAAAAAATCTTATCATACTCGCTTGCCTCTTCAGCCTGATGGCTTGCAACAAGAGCAGTCGGTTCAAAATTGATACCGACCAAAACCGCGTAGAAGTACACATCAAACGATTTGACAAATCAGTTCTTACACTTGATACCACCAATACTCAAGTGAGTGTGGAAAAACTATTCAGACAATACCCTGAGTTTATGACTGTATTTGCTACAGAAGTTCTCAATTCCAATCCGCAGGACAAAGCAGCCATAGCTAGTCAGTTCAAGCAGTACCTGAGCGACAAAACGTACGCTAAGGCCAACCAAAAGACATTAGAATTGTATAGCAAAGTAGATGATATTGAGCTAAAAGTGTCTGATGCATTTACCTACATCCACCATTATTTCCCCGAAGTGAAGCTGCCTGAAGTCTACTTCTTCGTTTCCGGCTTTAACCGTGCTGTCATGATGAATCAACATTTTGTGGGCATTGGCACCGACTATTATCTTGGCAATGACTTTCCGCTCTACAAAACGCTCACCTACAACTACATGCTCAACAACATGAAGAAGGAGAATCTTGCTCCTGATCTTGTGTCCGTTGTACTCTTCCGCATGTTTGTGATGAATGGTAGCGAAAACCGGTTGCTGGACAATATGCTCTTCAGAGGAAAAATATTTTACCTGATGTCAGTATTCATGCCGGACGAAAAACCGGAAAACATCATTGGTTACAGTCCGGAGCAATGGAAATGGAGCAAACAATACGAGAAAGACATCTGGACAGCCATCATGGACAAGAAAGACCTGTTCTCCACCGATGTGATGTTGATCAACAAATACATGAACGACGCTCCATTTACTGCTCCTATCTCGCAGCAATCTCCCGGAAGACTCGGGGCTTTCATTGGCTGGCAAATTATCAGTAGCTACATGGAAAAAAACAGCCAACTGAGCTTAAAACAGCTTATGGACGAACAGGATTATCAGAAAATACTCGAACAATCAGGCTATCATCCTTAATGGCCTGACAAATATGCACAAAGAAAAATCCCTGCCAGAAGAATCTGACAGGGATTTTTTCAATTTTATGCCGCAATATTAGTTAACCGGGCTAATTGCTTCTGAAGGACAAACATCAGCACAAGTACCACAGTCTGTACAAACATCTGCATCGATAACATAGATATCACCTTCTGCGATTGCTTCAACAGGACATTCACTGATACATGAACCGCAAGCAATACAATCTTCTGAAATTACGTAAGCCATTTTCTTTATTTTTTTTGTTAGTACTAATTAGTCCTGCAAAAGTATAACTTTTTCTATTTCCAAAAAAGCTTTTGATAGTTTTTTTTCAATTTTTACAATTGATTCATTTCTGACATCAAACTACAATCCCAAAAATCCGAAC
>JBJOOU010000020.1:0-3209 GCA_046051105.1 Bacteroidota bacterium | reverse complement strand
GGTTGTTATAAACCCTGAACTTTAAAAACAAAAGCATTACTATGGCAAAAACAAGCACCTACCTGAACTTTGTTCGGAATACCGAAGAAGCGTTCAATTTCTATAAGTCTGTTTTCGGCACCGAGTTTAGTGGCGGCGGCATTGCCCGCATGGGCGATTTCCCCAATCCGCAGCTGAAAGAAGAAGACAAAAATCTGATTATGCACATCGAACTACCGATACTGGGCGACCATATTCTGATGGGCACTGACGCTCCCGAATCGATGGGATTTACGCTGAACGTTGGCAACAACACGCACATCATGCTGCAACCCGACAGCCGGAAAGAAGCCGATCGGCTCTTTGCAGGACTTTCCGTAAATGGGAAAGTGACTATGCCACTTCAGGACGTGATGTGGAACGCTTACTACGGAAGCTTTACCGACCAATTTGGTATACAATGGATGATTAACTGCCCGAACCAATAAAAGAACACACACGATTTAAGAACACACGAACCTACCTAAAAAACAGACAAGCTATTATGAAAATCATGGAAAAACAAACATTTAAAACTCTCTCGGTTCACGTTACGGTGAATGAACCTATCGAAAAAGTCTGGAAAAACTTTACACACCCCGAAGACATTGTTCATTGGTACAATGCATCCGAAGACTGGCATGCACCCCGCGCTACCAACGACTTGCGGGCAGGAGGGAAATTCCTCACCCGCATGGAAGCCAAAGATGGAAGCTTCGGTTTCGATTTTGAAGGAGTTTATTCTGAAGTGATAGACTATAAATTAATTGTATACGGATTGGCAGACGGCAGACAAGTACAGGTCAAATTTTTGGAACTGAACCGAAAAACCACCGAAGTATTGGAAGTGTTTGATGCAGAAACAGTAAATCCGTTGGAGATGCAACAAACCGGTTGGCAAAACATCCTGAATAATTTCAAACGCTACTGCGAAACCTATTAAAACCAATCCAAAAGTAGCTGTGTAACAATGACACATAGTTGCACAATAGTTCTTCAGTTCTATTATTGCCAAAGAAAAGAACACATAGTTGTAAATGTTTTTCAAACATTTACTTGCGGTGGTTGAGGGTTGCAAAACAATAGACTCAGGCCCTACTTGTGCAATTTGCGTTCAATAAAAAAGGAGGGATAAAAACAATTATAACACAATGTGATTAAATTTTCAAGTTATGAATACAACAGTGAATCATCCCATCACTCCCTGCTTGTGGTTCGACAGCGAAGCCGAAGAAGCCGCTCTATTTTATACATCCATCTTTAAAAACTCCGGCATCGATGCCATTAGCCGGTATGGAAAAGAAGGCTTTGAACATCACGGACAGCCGGAAGGAAAAGTGCTGACGGTGGCGTTTCATATCAACGGGCAAGCGTTTACGGCGCTCAACGGAGGTCCGGTTTTCAAAATAAATGAAGCCATTTCGTTTCAGGTAATGTGCGACACGCAGGACGAGATTGATTTTTACTGGGAAAAACTAACCGAAGAAGGTCAGGAAATTCAATGCGGATGGTTGAAAGATAAATTTGGCGTATCGTGGCAGATTGTACCTTCCATTCTACCCCAATTGATGACCAATCCCGAAAAAGCCGGCAAAGTAACCACTGCTTACATGCAAATGAAGAAGTTTGATATTCAAACTTTGCTGAATTGCTAAAGAAAGAAAATAGATTTCGCAATCTGGCAATTTAACTTCTAACGGGAGTGAACAACATTCTGAAGGAAGAAAATCGTCTTCGGAACAACATAATTGAGGACTATTATTGATACATTTTAAAATACCCTTCTGAAAATAATCCGAAGGGTATTTTTATGTCCGATAAGAATATTTTCACACATATAAGCCTTTATTAATTCTTTTACAACTAAGGTTACAAAGGGGATTTGTACCTTTGCATGCTTATTTTTCAGGCAAAAATAATTGCTAATAAACACGAAAAAACTCATCCTATCACAACTTATTCGTTGTTTTTTGTGTTTAGAATTTCGTTGTTCGATTTACAAAAAAAGACATTAATGGCAAGAAAACAAAGACAGGGCGGTCGTCCGAAAGGGCCTAATATTTTCGGCGTTCTGAAGCCCTACCGCGCGATGATTACCGTTTTGATTGTATTTGCGCTACTGAGCAATGCAGTGAATCTGGTCATTCCGAAGATTATTTCTCACAGTATCGATGATTTTTCCAAAGGCACATTCAATATGCAAACCATGCTGATTGAGTTTTTGGTAGCCACGGTCATCATTTTCATTTTCACGTTCCTTCAGGGCATATTACAAACCTATGCTTCGGAAAAAGTAGCGCGTGACTTACGTACAAAGCTTACCGAAAAAATATCCCGTCAGAGCTACGCCTTTATCCAGCAAAGCAATCCGGCCAAACTGCTCACCAACCTTACTTCGGACATCGATTCGATAAAAATGTTTGTGTCGATGGCCGTAGTCGCCTTATTTTCGTCCATCTTTATTGTCATTGGTGCCAGCATTTTACTCCTTACCATCGACTGGAAACTGGCCTTGAACGTATTGGTGATCATTCCTGTGATTATCGGCGCCTTCGGATTGGTGTTCGGAAAATTAGGAGCTTTGTTCCGCAAGAGCCGTGAGGTGGTGGATCGCCTGAACAAGATCATTACCGAAAGTATTATTGGCGCTGCCCTCGTTCGGGTGGTGAATGCGCAAATTACCGAGTACAACAAGTTTTTGGAAGCCAACACCACGGCGCGCAACATCAGTTTGTCTATTCTAAAGTTGTTTGCCACCCTTATTCCCATCGTGGTGTTTGTGGGCAATATGGCTTCGCTGGCTATTCTGGCACTGGGAGGACATTTTGTAATGACCGGAGCCATGACGCTGGGCGATTTTGCAGCCTTTAGTTCTTATCTGGTCATTTTGATTTTCCCCATCATGGTCATTGGCTTTATCAGCAATTTTATCGGACAGGCATCGGCCTCGTATGGCCGCATCATGGAAGTGATGAATGCACCCGAAACCGCTGACACCGGCACGGTGGAAACCCTGCTGAAAGGAGAAATTGAATTCCGAAACATTTCGGTGCAATACGGAGAAAAACCGGTGCTGAAAAACGTCAATTTCACCATCGAAGCCGGTTCGCAAACAGCCATTATCGGCCCTACAGCTGCCGGAAAAACGCAATTGCTCTACCTGATGACGGGCTTACTAAAGTCACACAGCG
>JBJOOU010000019.1:0-3387 GCA_046051105.1 Bacteroidota bacterium | reverse complement strand
CAAATTGCTGAGAAACCAAACAGGTGTCTTCGCTACATAGCGTTGTCAAAGCAGGATATGCAGAAGTTCCTTGTTTTCCTACAACCAGTCCACTGGATTTATGAAGAATATAATATCTGGGGGCAACATCTACACAAGCTACATCCACTGTATCTAAATAATATGTTTGGCCTCCCATTGTGTAAGAGAACACTACAGTTCCTTTATCCCCTATTTTAGTACTTATACCCGTCATCAAATCCATATGTGCCTGACCATTCACAAAATCTGCAGGAGCAAAACTGCTTTTTCCAATGAAAAAGCCACCAGTTACTGTTGCATTGATTGTGTAGTTTTGGCCTGAGGCAACCAATGTAAGCGAGTACGAATTATCCATTTCCAGTTGAACTTCATTTTTCTCTGGAATTTCAAATACAGGTTTATCTGCTATTGATGCTTCCACTAATTTAAATTCTCCATTAGCATTCGTTGCAGATTTATCGCTATACAAACTTGAACCCGCTGTGATACCATCAGTCGCAATGTACAACGTACTGGTATGTTTGGGATTCAGATTACTCAATCGAATGCTTGTTGCATCTGTACCACTTATCGCCCACTCTGAGTAAAGAGAATTTGTGGCAACTGCAGATTCAAAAATAGTGGACCAACTATCCCAACTTACCGTAGAGACCATGTTCAGATACATCCCTTTGTTGTTCATAATGTAATAGGTATCTGTTTTTCCACCCACTGGAATAAACTGATACGCCTGATAACTGGTATTGGTCAATGCTACAACTGCAGGTTGAGTTGTAGGAATACTATTGGTAACCACAGGACCAATTGTGAGGCCAGTATTTACCTGAATAATGTTGTAGAACTTACTTGGATCGGGCACAAAATTTTGTGCTTGACCTAGCATAACAATCATCAATAAGCTGAGTAGAGAGTAGATTTTCCGCATGTTGAATAAAATATTTAATTAGACATAAAACTTTACACAACAAAAGTAGAACACTGCTAAAATCTCATGGGGTAAAATCCGTTCAGATAAGCGGATAGAAAATTTTCCTAAATTCCTTCAAAAACAAACTACATTTTTGTATACAGTTCCAATTTCAATACACAATCAACTGATTTGTTGAATAATAAAAAAAGCGACCCATAAAATTTGGATCGCTTTCTTACATTTTTGTACGATATTATAATTCTACTACAAATCCGCCGTTTGGTTTTATTTCCACTTCCAGCTTATTATTGCTGATTTCTACCGGTTTCTGGATAAAACTGCGGTTGGTATCGCCATCAGTTATCATCGTTGCTTTTGTTGCAGCTCCTTTTAGTGCCGATAAATCCAAAGTCATCTTCTGAACGTCAGCCTGAGAATTAATGCCAGCCAGGTACCATTTGTCACCCGACTTGCGAGCCATTACCACGTATTTACCAGGAAAGCCATCAATCAGTTTGATGTCGTCCCAATGACGTGGAATGTTGCGCATAAATTCCTGCACGTAATCAGGCTGTTTGGCCATGCTTTCAGGAATTTCCACAAAATGGCTCACACCCGATTGAAGAATAACCGAAAGTGCTATTTCAAATCCATTGCTGGTGCGGCGTTGTTTTCCACGAATTTCGCCAAAACAAACCGGCGTAAAATCCATTGGCCCCACCACGTTGCGGGCATAAGGCATCATGGTCAGATGTTTGGGTGCTTTGTCGGTATCTTTCTGATCGAAAGTGGTAAACTCAAAACCACGAATCGACTCCATCGAAACCAGATTAGGGAAAGTCCGCGACCATCCGCGTGGCACGGTTGTTCCGTGAAAATTCACTACAAGATGATTATCTGCTGCGTCTTTCATCATGTCGTAGTACAACTGGATAGATGACTGACCATCGCCCGGCCAAAAATCCACTTTGATACCGGCAATTCCCATATCATGAATGCGTCCAAACTCAGCCATACGTTGTTGGTGAGTAAGTAAAGCTCCTTTTGGAGAATATACGGTGGTATTCCAGGGACCAGAAGAATTGTACCAAAGAATCAGTTTAACGTTTTTGGTTTTAGCATAATCGGCAAGTTCTTTAATGCGATCGTAACCAATTTTACGATCCCAGTCGGCATCAATCAGGCAGTAATCCCAATGCATATTAGCCGCATGGTCAATGAATTGTTTGGAAGTATCGTAGTTTACCGATTCATCGTGCAACACACCCCAACTCCAGGATGCAACGCCCGTTTTCACCCAACTGTAGTCCACATTTTTATCGGCTGGTTTAGCCAGGTCCGACACCATTTGCGATTCTACCACCGTAGCCAGCGAACCAACCACAATTACGCGCCAGGGCGAAGTGATGTTAGCCGAAACAGGATATTCAGGATCGTTTGGATCAACGGTTTCTCCTTTTTGCGGAAAGGTGATGCGATATTCGCCTTTTTCTGACAAATGCGCCAGGTGAGTTCCCGCATAGTCAGGCGTCAGACCTGCTTCTGTAAGCATCACCCAGGTGTTGCCGGATTTGAAAAGAGCCGGAAAAGTCCAACCCACACCCAAAGTAGAAGGTGTTCCTACAGGAATATCGTATTCGTATTGTTCTTCGTAGCTTGGTTGAGTTTGGCACCAACCGTCTTTTACCTTAGCGTATGGGTGTAGCCAGGCTTTTGTGCCCACAGGAAACTTATAACTGGTTTGTTCCCATTTGATGGCTATTGGTTTTGCTGAAGAAGTCAAATAGCGGAAAGCCACGCCTTCGTTGGTTGCACGAAACTCTACTGTAAGGGTTTTGCCGTCTTTATTTTTAAGCACCAATGTCGATGCATTGGCTGTATAGGTTCTGTTGGCACGTTTTTCGGCTGGCGAAATGTAAGTTTCTGTAATCGATTGCACTTTGCTTACCGATTTCACAGTCAGTCCTAGTGTGAAATCCACATCGCCCTGCAAGCCCATTTGCGAAGGTTGCAAAACAGGATTTCCATCTTTTTTTACGGTATAAGTCAAAGCACCTTTCGCGTTCAGGCTGGCTTCGATGGCTAGCTTCGCATCCGGTGATTTGAGAATCATTTTTTGTGGTGCCGCTGTTGCTCCAACTGTCAACAGCAGGCCTCCAAGCATAGATAATAAAGTTTTACGCATAATATTTTAAATAAAAATTCTAACTGATTAAATCATTAAACACATAGTTACACAATAGTTTTTCTCTTTTTATCAGGAAAAATAAAAGTACACATAGCTGTAAATGTTGGAAACATTTACCTTCGAAGAGTAAATTCCCCAGAAATTAAATCTAGCCAAATTGAAATAATTAATTATTTTACAACTGTCTGTTCTTGTTTTCTATATCTTATTAACTGAAAACCTTTTGTGTAACTATATGTTTATATCTTGCAAAAGAACTATTGATTCT
>JBJOOU010000018.1:0-4949 GCA_046051105.1 Bacteroidota bacterium | reverse complement strand
TTCTTTGTATTTTAATTTGGCATCTTCTTTCAGCTTTTGAGCTACCTTCCAAATACAATATGCATCGTTATAGGTATTCTGAAACTGCCTGTATGTTATCATCTTACTAAACTGTACGTAATACTCTTCATTTAATGAAGGCAATTTTACCCTGAATTTAAAATCTATGGGTTCATAATTATCCAGCATCATCCTCCATGAAAAATAGTACCCCTGTCGGTGCCAGGATGTACGTCCTTCATATAAAAGGAATCTCAACGGAAATAAAATATTATACCCCATAAACAATACAAATACGGAAGATTTCACATCCGTAAATATTGTTGCCTTTAATTCTTTAAGAAAAACATTTAGTGGCTGAACATCTGAAGCATAAAAAAGCAACCATGCCAGAATCATTACATAAGGAAACATTCCAATGTTGAACAATTGGGCATTGATTAAGTGAAATAAGAAATAAGGTACAATAAGCACTATTTTTCGTGCATAAAACCATAATAACACAGGCATCAGCGCATCGTACATCAATCCGGAATAAGACATCAGAATGCCTAATAACCTTGCATTAGAGAATCCTCTGTTTTCGAACCAAAGTGTTGCAGGATAACCTTGTAACCAATCAGGATTTATTTTTACTATTGCTGCGTACAAATAAACAATGGTAATCAATATTTTAAATGATTGAACTGCGAAATCCGAGATTTGCTTATCTGTATGACCTCTTAGTATATCTATAATTGAGATGGACTTATCTGTATCAACCAAAACAAAGAGAAATGACAGCAAACACCATAGATAATAATGGTTGTTGTAGAATGACATATCTATCAAAAACAGATAGCCAAATGACAGGCAAAACAGTAATGCACTTATTCGCGGGAGAATGCCAATAGCCAATAAAAAAGCGGCGCTAATTGCTGTATATTTCAGAATGGCAATCAACCCTAAAGAATATGCTTCAATAAAATCAAAATATGGATAGTGAAGTACCAGATTTGAGTTTTGCAAATCATACACAAACGGAACTAATGAGACTACCTGTTCTATCATTAATAGTCCAAAAAAGAAACGGAATACAGAAAAACAGAGTATCTTAGTTATATATATTTTCTGTAGTATCTGTGGGATCACCTAGTTAAATGTTGGATTCAGCTCAAACACAAAGCTACTGATTATTTCTATTGCGAGCAACTAAATTACCACATATTTATAGTAATAAATTATCATAAATACGCAGTTTACCTCGTAAATACCTGAGTCTTAGTTTTGGGGAGAATGGATGGACTTGGAATATTAGCCCGGAACGGAGCATGGAATATTTTGCTAATGATGCGTATAAACATCTTCGAGAGACAGTAGGATTTGGGATACGGGAATTAGGATTTGGGAATTGAGATTTCAGATTTAGTCTACGGTCGATAATCGATAGTCCACCGTTTAGTGCAATTATTGAAGGGTGGAATTGTACAAATGAAGCATGTTGGAAATCTCTATTCCCGAATCGTATATCCATATTTATTCGTGCATGGTAGGCAGGATGCCATTTTTGCGACGTCGTTACCGCGACGCGTTCTAAGTACTAATTACTAACTACTAAAAATCACCATTCCTCTCCCATACTTTTCATCAGCATAGCAAATTTCAACAGGCCGATGGCATTCTTTACGTCCAGCTTTTTAAGCATCGACTTCCGGTAGGCATCTATAGAGGATTTGCTAAGAAAGAGAATCTCAGCAATTTCAGCAGATGTATATTCATCATAAATCAGCTGCAACACTTGTTTTTCTCGTGGGGTGAGCGTCTTTAGCTTTTCTGCTGCGGTATTCCATTCCGAAATACTCGGCCAATTATCAGAGGCATCTGCCGCTTCATCAAATGAGCGCATAAATTCCTCCGCATCCATTCCCATTACCAAAATATAGCGAATATCATTATCCGGAGACGTATAGACTAACTTACTACAGGTATACATCCAATTCAGTTCTTCATTTAACTGATAGCAGTTAAAATATTGCAGTATATTATCCTGATGTTCCGGGTTGTTAAAATAAGAGATTAATTTAACAAACTGATGCGAATAGTAATCCGGCATAAAACGTTGTACCTCCTGAAGAGATAAATTTCTTGTTTACAAAGAAAGCATTTTCGCATTCCAAATATTCAACCATACCGATACTGTATCATCCAAAATGATGACACATGCTGGAAAATCGGCCTCCTCACACAATACTTTCAGCCTCGCCAGTGAAATTTTAGGGTCTGCTTTTGTGGAAGCATATTTCGAAACCAACTCAGTAAATACAGGATATAGTTTATTGCTCACAATCTTTATTTAGCTATTTCAATTTCATACAATTCCTAACATAATGGCATGTTTCACCACACCAATGGACGATTTTGTGTTCAATTTTTTCAAAATATTATTTCTGTGCGTATTCACCGTTTTAACGGAAAGATTTAATTCCTTCGCGATAACCCCACTGGACTTCTCCTCCGCTATTCCCTTTAATATCATTCGCTCCTTAGGAGTTATCTGGCTGTACAAATCCTGCTGCTGAAGCAGCCTGCTACTTTCAAACGTTTTTTTGGATACAGACTTTTTTTCCGGACGCTGTAATGTCTCTTCCAAGTCAATACAACTAACCTGCAAACAACGCACATAGCCATTCGCATTAAGAACTACAGGCTTGGTGTTTGTATACATCCACTTATACTCGCCATCATGGCGCCTATACTTAATAATCAAATTAAATTTACTACCAGATATACTATCGAGGTATGTCCGATATCCCTGCAACAGTGTAAAATCCTCAGGATGCACATACTTGACTATAAATCTGTTGTGAATATCAGCAAGATCTTCATTTGTGACACCAAAAAATTGGCTGGCACTCTTATTCATACAAATCACTTGCTGACTATCAACATCGTACACGTATGATATATTAATATCCAAATCTAGCACTTGTTTACACTCCTCTAATGGAATGACATTAGAAATAAATGATTTCATAATTGTATGGTTTTAGACAAAAAAAAACAAGATATATAATACGAAATCAATGCAATATAAATAAAAACAGCAAAACAACGATAAAACAAAAGATAAAAAATAAAGTGCTAATAATATATTCACATATAACTTCTCAACAATACACAAAAATAGCGTACCCCAAGACTATTTTCCGACAACACACTACCACAATTATGTATTCAATATATTTAGTCGGAATTAAATAACTCTGCAATCTTACGTATTGAGATACTTGTGATAAACATAAAATCATATGATGGAATAGTAATAATGATATCAAGGTATGCTATAATTACTATCACACATACAAAAACGGCGAAGTAATACTACTTCGCCGTTTGAATTTCAAGTTTGGTATACTTGTTTATTTTGCGACCGATACGCTTCTTGTTTCGCGGATAACGGTTACTTTTATTTGCCCCGGATAGGTCATTTCATCCTGGATTTGTTGTGCAATCTTAAAGGATATTTCCTCCACCTTCTGGTCGTCCACTTTCTCCGCTTCTACCAACACGCGCAACTCGCGGCCGGCCTGAATGGCATAAGCTTTCTGTACGCCCTGATAGGAAACAGCGAGTTTTTCCAATTCGTCGATACGCTTCATATAGCTTTCCATGATCTCGCGACGTGCGCCCGGACGTGCCCCTGAAATAGAGTCACAAGCCTGAATAATCGGCGAGATGATGTAAGACATTTCCATCTCGTCGTGGTGCGCGCCTACCGCATTCACAATCACCGGTGATTCGCCGTATTTTTCACACAGTTTGGCACCAAGCAGCGCGTGCGACAATTCCGGATCTTCATCCGACACCTTACCTATATCATGCAGCAAACCGGCGCGTTTGGCCACTTTGGCGTTGAGTCCGAGTTCGCTGGCCATGATAGCACAAAGATTGGCCACCTCGCGAGAGTGCTGTAACAGGTTTTGTCCGTAAGAAGAGCGGAATCTCATTTTCCCCACCAAACGAATCAGTTCCGGATGTAAGCCGTGAACGCCGAGGTCGATAACGGTACGTTCACCGATTTCCATAATCTGCTGTTCGAGTTGTTTTTCTGTTTTGGCTACTACCTCTTCAATACGAGCCGGGTGGATACGACCATCAGCCACCAGTCGCTGCAGCGACAAGCGGGCAATCTCGCGTTTGTAGGCATCATAGCCGGAGATAATAATCGCTTCCGGAGTATCGTCGACGATAATCTCCACGCCCGTTGCCGCTTCCAGTGCACGGATGTTACGGCCTTCGCGTCCGATAATCTGTCCTTTCTGCTCATCGCTGGAAAGATTGAAAACAGAAACGGTATTTTCGATAGCGGTTTCCGCGGAAGTACGCTGTATTGTCTGGATGATGATTTTCTTGGCTTCCTTGTTGGCCTTCAGTTTTGCCTCGTCCATTACTTTTTTCACATAAGCCATTGCGTCTGTCTGCGCCTTGCTTTTGAGTTGTTCCACCAACTGCGCTTTTGCTTCGTCGGCGGACAATTTAGCCACTTGCTCCAGTTTTTCAATGTGTTCCGCGTGTGCTTTTTCCAGTTCACCGCGTTTCACATTGGCCAGTTCAATCTGTTCGTTCAGCTTATTTTTGAGTGCTTCATTCTCTTTTTCCTGCTTGTTGGTGTTGGCGAGCTTGTCTTTGAGCGACTGCTCGATTTGTTTGGCGCGGTTTTCCGCTTCCAGCAATTTCCGGTTGCGTTGTTCAATTTCCTTGTTATGTTCTTCTTTTTGTTTCAGGAAATACTCTTTCGCCTCCATCATCTTGTCCTTTTTGATGGACTCCGCAGATGTAAGTGCACTTTTTTTGATGAGTTCTGCTTCTGTCTTAGCAGCTTCTTCGATGGTTCTGGCTTTTTCTTCGGCCAATTTCGCTTCTGCCAACTGCTTATCTACGTTGGCTTTGAAAATAAATTTACCGAGTAC
>JBJOOU010000017.1:0-7509 GCA_046051105.1 Bacteroidota bacterium | reverse complement strand
ATACAATGAGTTATGGTTCATTTGATGTCTCGTTTATTAATCGATTAATCCCAAATTACCTACCTAGTTTTACCTGTAATTACACATTTGTTCGGGAATATTTGGATTTCTTTGCAACTGTCAAAATTGGGCTTGTCAGCTATGTGTATGTCTCAATAATGGCATTTCTGTCATCTAATTTAGTATTCAAATTTATATCGTTATGAAACGAGCATGATTACAGATAATAAGCCGGTAGGTTAGATCAGATGTCAATGCCCCACTGGCATTGACTAAAGGGAAAGAAAATCTGATATGCAAGTTTCATGTGACCTTAAAAAAACAATTATTTAAACATGAAAAAGCTCTTTCATTTTAATTGCCTGTTCATAATAGGTGTATTTCTTTTTACTTCTTGTACTTCTGTGGAGGACAACTTCTCATCTATTACAGGAAAAACAAATCCGCTGTCGATACAGACGGC
Organism: Bacteroidota bacterium; assembly: GCA_046051105.1. Classification (GTDB taxonomy): domain Bacteria; phylum Bacteroidota; class Bacteroidia; order Bacteroidales; family Paludibacteraceae; genus Paludibacter. The sequence continues at coordinate 7,046 of JBJOOU010000017.1, read as the reverse complement.
CTCGTTGCTCAATTATTTCCCATTCGAAACTAGTGCCTACACCACCATTCGAAGTTATGGAATTGATTCCTCCAAAGTGGTGTTAGGTGAAAATGTCAGCTTTGTTAGAGGGCAGAGAGGATATTGTTTTCAGGGTGATACTGCTAAATCATATATCCAATACGGGGTGCTAGCAAACGGATCTATCCGGAAAATGCATGAGTTTAGCATTTCTTCGTGGGTGAAATTGTCAGCAACAAGTGTGAAAGGAGTAGCCCCTTTAATAATGATTAATGGTGGCGACACCCTTAGTGGTAATGGAACGCTTGCCATTACTGTAGATACTTTAATGCTTAAATGTTCTATTTACAGCGATTCAGCAAAAATAAATTCGCACGAACTCAAGATTAGCCGATCACTGTTGCCATCGGGCGAATGGCAGCATCTTGTTTGGACATATAATAGCAAAACTTCCTGTATGACGGTATATCTGAATGGTAAGAAACAAGGGCAGGATACATGTTATGCACGGGTTGATACGATACCCAACATTAAAACAGGTGCTCTTAAGTTGAATATGGTTAATGCCAAAATGCAAATGACCAAAATGTACATTGGAGCATGGGCACAGCAGGTTTTGGGTACAGCGACAGCTACGATGAAGTTTTTCAATGGCAATCTGGATGAAATGCACATCTGGAACATGGCACTTACCGACGAAGATGTGAATACTTTGTACAATGCCGAACTAGCTCTTTCAAAAAAGTAATTAATCTATATATCTGATTCAAAATGAGAAAGCAACTAATCATTTTATTCTTTACGATTATCTCAGTTTGTGCAGTTGTAGCGCAAACTGTGGTAAAAGGAACTGTTACTGATGAATCCGGAGAATCCCTCATCGGTGCTACAATAAAAATTAAAGGAGAAAAAAAATCCACCATTACTGATCTTTATGGTAATTTTGAAATCAAAGTGACAAATCCTGATAAGGATGCTTTGATCGTATCATATATCGGATTCAGCGAACAAACGGTAGCACTGAATGGAAAAACTTCCGGGTTGAAAATTAAACTTTTAGCAGGAGCTAACACGCTGAATGAAGTAGTTAAAGTGGGGTATGGCTCTATGCGCAAAAAAGATTTGACGGGAGCAGTGTCCACTTTAAGTAGTAATGAGATCAAGGACTTACCTATTTCATCTGCTATGGAAGCACTCACAGGTCGCGTGGCCGGTGTTTATGTACAAACCACTGAAGGTTCGCCGGATGCTACAATTAATATCCGAATCCGTGGGGGTGGTTCTATCACTCAGGATAATTCTCCACTCTATATTGTAGATGGTTTCAAAGTCCCATCCATTGCTAATATATCACCGCGTGATATTCAGGATTATACTGTGTTGCGTGATGCTGCATCAACTGCAATTTATGGTTCAGAAGGGGCAAATGGAGTTATACTCATTACCACGAAGAGTGGCCAGAAAGGAAAAATCACAGTAAGTCTGAATTCATTCGTAGGCTCAAAGTTGGCTTACAATCTTCCTAAATCATTATCACCTTACGAATATGTATATTATCAGCGAGAAATAGATCAGTCGACATCATTCACCAATATGTATGGCAATTGGGCGGATGTAGATATCTATAAATCAAAGAAAGGTGACGACTGGACCAATCGTTTGTTCAATAATTTTACTACTCAGCAAAATCATAACTTAAGTGTAAGTGGAGGTGGAGAAAATGTCCGTTTTAACCTGAGTCTGACTCATGACGATCAAGGTTATATTATGAATAATTCAGGATATAAACGGGATAATGTGATGTTTAAACTTAGTGGAAATATCAGTAAAAGTCTTTCTTTTGATTTTACTAATCGGTTGGCTAATACTGTTATAGATGGGCCAAGCGTATCAGGTGGTGGATTGCTCAAAAGCTGTGTTTTGTTTCCTTCTGTCAAAAGTTTTTCTCAATCGGCTGATGAACTAACCAATGGACAAGACGATGCCTCGGTAGAAACACTGGTAGGTTCAGACCTCACTAATCCAGTAGCTGGAATTGAGAACGATTATAAAAAACAAGTGCAGTTTGACAATACCTACAACGCTGGACTAACATGGAAAATAACTAGTGATTTGGAATATAGAATTCAGGGTAGTTATGCATTCAAGCGCAATTATACCAATGAGATATGGAGTAAAAATACAGGGTTGGCGAATGCTAATGGAGGATTTCCGGTTGCCAATAGGGTTGATATCACAGGAAACAGATATAACTTCCAAAACTCATTAACGTACAAACATTCAATTAATCAGGATAACCGCTTTGATGTTGTTTTAGGACAAGAAATGAATAGTCAGCAAGATACAAAATATACTATACAGTCGAAGTATTATCCAATGGATATGACTGCGAGCGACATTTTGGCGATGTGGGGTTATGGTACTCCCGATCCCTCTTATTCTACTATTAACGAGCCAGAACGGACGTATTCCTATTTTGGAAGAGTAAACTATCAATTGAAAGATAGATACTTACTTACATTTACTGCTCGTGAAGATGGTAAAAGTGTTTTTGCACCATCACAACGTTGGGGATTCTTTCCGGGAATGGCAGCTGCCTGGCGTATAACAGAAGAAAGTTTTCTGAAAAATAATCCGGTAATTTCAAATCTGAAACTTCGCTTGAGTTATGGTGAAGTTGGTAACGGACGGGTTGGATCCTACTGGCGTCAGGATTGGGCATTTATCACGACTGCGTCCAAATTGGCTTACTTTGATGAAGATCCATCCAATTCGATGCAAACAAGTACCATTCTTTATAACGAAAAACTAAAATGGGAAAGTAAAATATCCAGAAACCTTGGATTTGATTTCGGATTGTTCGACGAAAAGGTGAATGGTTCGCTGGACATCTACCGTGAAAGTACCAAAGATCTGATTCTGAAAATGCCTTTGCCATCTAACTCGGGTTATTTGTACCAATATCAGAATGTTGGTCAAACTTCAAACAAAGGACTGGAATTAACTCTGAATACCAATTTGATTCATACAAAAGATTTACTCCTTTCTGCGAATTTCAATATTGCATTTAATCGCAATAAGGTAGATAAATATTCACAGGCAGTGCAAACAGTGGCATCAGGTGCTCCTTACTCTACTTCTAAATATGATTATTTGGTGCAAGAGGGACAACCTGTAGGACAAATGTATGGCTATGTAGTGGATGGAGTTTATAGTTTTGATGATTTTTACTGGAGCAAGAAAGATTCAAAATGGATTTTGTACAATGGAGTGGTAAGCGATCAGGCATTGCTATCGACCAGTGGCAATAATTTTGGTCCGGGTCACATCAAACTGAAAGACATGAATGGTGATGGCGTAATTACTGAAGATGACAAAGCTGTAATTGGTAATGCACAACCTAAAAGTACCGGAGGTTTTGGATTTAACCTGAGATGGAAGGGCTTTGATGTGAATACGCTTTTCAACTGGTGTTACGGCAATGATATTTATAACGTAAATAAAACTATTTTCAATACCTATTCGGGTTCAAAGAAGTACGCCAACCTAACTACCGAGTTTTCTCTTGATCGCCGGTTTACAACCATCGACCCGGCCACCGGGAATAACATCATGTATGGTACTTATGCTAATCCGGAATTGCTTCAGCAACTCAATCAGGGGAAAGTACTGTGGAATCCACTTATCAACTCTACCGTTCCACTCTCCTGGTCGGTTGAAGATGGCTCATTCCTTCGTATGAGTAGTTTGACTCTGGGATATACTTTCCCTGAAAAATGGACTAAAATTGCGTTTATTAGCAACCTCAGAATTTACGGAACTATTTACAACGTATTTTGCCTGACTAAATACTCAGGGCAAGATCCCGAGGTAAGTGTGTATAGTAGTAATACTCTTACGCCAGGTGTGGATTACTCGGCCTATCCTAAAGCCCGTAATTTTGTAGTTGGAGTAAATATCACTTTTTAAAAAATAAGCCATGAAACGAATAACATATTTATTTATTGTACTAACAACTGTTTTAGTATCATCGTGTTCCGATTCATTTTTAGATACTAAATCACCTTCTCAACAATCAACTGAGAATGTGTTTAAATCGGTTTTCTTCACAGAAGCAGCTATTGAGGGATTGTATTCAGTTACAATCGAATCAACCGTATATGCTCAAAAAATATCAACTAACTGGCCTACAAATTCGGATATCGAATTCGCAGGATTGATTACCGGCCAGGCCAACCTGACAGCAAATGGTGACGGAGCTGTTTCCAATTATTATTGTACCAAAAACAGTACAACTACATCATGGGACAATATTTATCGATTGGCTGAGATGTCGACAACCGCAGCTATAGGTATACGCAAATCTCCCTTGTTGGCAACTTCAGACAGTACGTTGATGAAAGCTTATCTGGGCGAAGCCCTCACCTTGAGAGCTCTGGCATACTTTGAACTGGTTAAGCTTTGGGGCGATGTGCCTTTTCGTGTCAGTACCACTACCATTGATAATGCTTATTCAGCTAAAACAGACAGAGACTCTATTTATAAATATATCATCAATGATTTAATTGAAGCACAAAACTACTTACCGTGGCAAGGAAAAACCATTGATGGTGTAAGCTATACTTCCGAACGTGTAACAAAAGGCTTTGCCAAAGGTCTTGCAGCCCGTATTGCTTTATTTGCAGGTGGATGGTCACTGCGTGATGCCAATTTGTTTCCATATCAAACCAGTTCGTTATTGCACCATCCTGATATAAAGGAAATGAATGGGTACTTTGTTGGTAGGGTGAAGAATTACAAAGAATACTACGCAATTGCCGCACAGCAATGCGCTGAAATTATTGGTAACAAGGATAATCCTCATAAATTAGATGATTTTGAAAGTGTTTGGAAATCAGTATGTCAGCTGAAATCGAATGCAGCCAATGAAAATTTGTATGAAGTAGCATTTGGTGTAGGGCAGAATGGTGATATTGGTACACTTATCGGTGTAAACTTGGGAGCCGGGACTACTTATGGCCCTAAGGGAATGGGAGGTGGAAATGTGAAAAGTAATGCCTATTATTTTTATTCCTTCGACTCGTTGGATGTTCGCCGAGATCTAACACTATCAAATATAAGCTATACAGCTACAGGCTATTATCCGCCATCGGCCAGTGCGGGAAAAGAAGGGGAGACGATGAGTGGCGACCCATCTACAGGTGGTTGGAACTTTGCGAAATGGCGTTATAACTGGATGACTTCAACTTATATGGCCGGATATGCTACTGCAACAGCACGACTGGCTACTGGAATCAATTGGATTGTTATGCGTTATTCCGATGTGTTGCTGATGTTTGCGGAGGCTGAAAATGAACTGACCGCTGCCCCGGATGCACTGAACGAAACAGCAGGAATTAGTGCTCGTACTGCTTTGGAAACTGTGCGTGCAAGAGCATTTAAGTCACGCCCGGAACGGGTTAAAATGTATGCGTCCGATTTTTTTGAAGCCATCGTCAATGAACGGGCCTGGGAGTTTGGAGGTGAAGGTTTGCGCAAATATGATTTAGTGCGTTGGGGGCTGTTGAGTAGCAAGATTGAGGCACAGAAAAAAGCCATGTGCCTGTTGGTGAATGGTAATCGTGATGTTACGATATTTGATAAATATTATTCAGCAGGTACCTTGCCGGTGATGCTTTATTACAAATATGTATCAGGTTCCAACCTGATTGATCGGAATTCGATCAATTGGTACACAACCCCGATCTCTACTCCTGATCCTACAGTTTATAAGTCACTGACATGGTTAAGTGGTAATGTGGGTGCTAAAGGAGTTGTGGCGAAGGCGGTGCAGATACTTGTTTCTAGTTCAGGCTTAAATGCATCATACAACTATTCTGACTTCTTGCAGGAAATGGATAGTACCAATGCAATTCAGAGCGGATTAAATGTATATTCACTTGGAAATGGAGTGTGCAACTACCGCCATCCGTTTGCCATTCAGTATACCGAAATTCAGAATGCGAATGGTGCATTTCAGAACTCGTTTGGTTATTAATCTTCAACTCATGTAATATGGAAAAACGTTTTATTAAATATATATTCAGAGCAGCTGTTTCGCTGCTCATATTTAGCGGATTTACGTCTTGTACGCTCGGTGAAATAGGTTGGCCAACCGACCCAACTACCAACCGACTATTTACTCCACTGACTTTTGCCGTCGATAGTCTTAAAGAAACCAGTGCGGTGATAAAATTCAATCAAGTATTGGGAGCACAAAAGTATGTTCTTGAATTGAGTGAGGATTCGTTGCAGTTCTCGAATATCATCCGTAAAGTGGTGTTGAATGCTGATTCATTGGCAAAAATTGCAGCATCTAACTCGGCTACAGATATTACATGGATGATAAAGTTTAAAGATCTGAATGCAGATTCATATCATTCGGCACGCTTTATTGCCTTGGGGGCAGATACGACTGTAAAATCGAACTATTCGAAAATTATTTTCAAAACAGCAGCTGAAAACATCATCAGTGGCATTACTCAAACCGGTGGGGGGGCTACATTGAAATGGCATCCTACAAATAAACTTACATTCTTGCGTGTATGCAAAAGTGCTACTCCAACTGTCAACATTCTTCAATCTGATTCAATAATTACAGAAGCGGAGTTGGCAGATACAACGAAAACCTTCAGTGGATTGGAAGTGGGAACGTATTATGTTGCTAAAGTATGTTACTTCGACGGAGCAAAAGTACGTGTAAGAGGTTCAGTGACATTTAAAACACCGGGAACTGCTGGTAGCTACATGTGTGTGCTCAAACCAACTGATGTGATTGCTGATAGTTTGAATGCATTTGTTGCCGCAGGTAAAACCAATGTGTCTTTTGTCCTCGAAAATGGTTCTACCTATAATTTTGGTTCACCAACTATACCTTCGGGCATGGTGCACGTCACCTTTACTGCACCCGATGGGGTTAAGCCTGTGGTGAATGTTACTCAGTTTAAACCGGCTTCTTCAATGGATGGTTTCTTGTTTGAAAACATAAAACTTCAGGGTACCGGAAG
>JBJOOU010000016.1:0-4803 GCA_046051105.1 Bacteroidota bacterium | reverse complement strand
TTGACGACCAACGGGAGGAGTTTGGACGCTTTCAGCGGAACGCAGACAATTTTTAGCTTTTTATCGACAGCGGCGGCCTTTTTTGTTTACTTTTTGGGGCTGTAGCCAAAAAGTAAAAGCCCGTCCGGCTGGAGGACAAATAGTTCAATTTTTTTATTGAACATTAATAATAAACTATTAACTATCAACAACGATATGGAAACTAATCAAAACCATATAGCCCGCTGCGTGCTAATGATCGAACCGGTAGCATTCGGGTTCAATCCCGAAACAGCCGTCAACAACTATTTTCAGCAACCTACCGATGCCGAACCGGCAGCTGTTCAGCAGTTGGCTCATGCCGAATACACCCGCATGGTGGAAACGCTGCGTGCCAAAGGCATAGACGTAATCAGCATTCGCGACACCGAACAACCCCTTACGCCCGACTCGATTTTTCCCAACAACTGGATTTCGTTCGATGCCGAAGGGCAGGTGGTGCTTTACCCGATGTATGCCAACAATCGACGAAGCGAACGCCGCCTGGATATTTTGGATATCATTGAAAAAAAGGGTCACCAGCTAAATAATGTCGTCGATTTTAGTTTTGGCGAAGATGAAAACCGCTTTCTGGAAGGCACCGGAAGCATGGTTTTCGATCATCAACACAAAATAGCCTACGCTGCCTTGTCCGAACGCACCGATAAATCCGTATTTTTGCAATACTGCGAAACATTTGGGTTCGAGCCGGTAGCGTTTACTGCTTATCAAACAGTCGCAAACGAACGGAAACCGGTGTATCACACCAATGTAATGCTTTGTGTGGCTGATACTTTTGCATTAATTTGTGCCGAAAGTATTGATAACGAACAAGAGCGGAGCGAGGTGCTGGCTTCGCTGCGACGGACCCACAAAATCGTTGTGGAAATCTCCGAATCGCAAATGCACGCCTTTGCCGGAAACATGCTGCAACTGGCCAATGCACGCGGTGAGCGCTTTTTAGTGATGTCGCAAACGGCTTTCGATGCCCTCACCGCCGATCAACTCACCACACTTTCGGGCAACAGCGAAATCATCGTTTGCCCCATCTCCACTATCGAACAAGTGGGTGGCGGAAGCGTCCGCTGCATGATGGCCGAAGTGTTTTGCTAAATAAGAATGGAATACCTATTTTAAACTCCGAAGGAGTAAATATGCATAACCCCGGTGTATAGGAGTACTAAAAATGCAAGGTGAAACAAACAACTCCAAAGGAGTTGAATATGCATAACCCCAGTGTAACTGATGGAAGAAAGAACAGAATGCAGCAAACAAACTCCGAAGGAGTAAATATGAATAACCCCCGGTGTAACCGGGGGGAAGAAAACCACTACAGACAGCAACCCCGAAGGGGTTGAACAACAAAAAAGGAGATTACATTTACAACCCCAAACAACAAAACATACATATACCATGAAAAATACCCCTCAATCCTCAGCAGCCCTCATGCAGCTCGAAGATCAATTCGGAGCCCACAACTACCATCCACTTCCTGCGGTTCTCGACCGCGGCGAAGGCGTCTACGTTTGGGATGTAGAAGGAAAACGATATTACGATTTCCTTTCGGCCTACTCAGCGGTAAATCAGGGACATTGTCATCCAAAAATCATCAATACCCTGATAGAGCAAGCTCAAAAACTAACGCTCACTTCGCGGGCTTTTTACAACAGTCGCCTGGGTGAATACGAGCAATTCATCACTCAGTATTTCGGTTACGAAAAAGTGCTTCCGATGAATACCGGCGCCGAAGCCGTGGAAACCGCCATCAAACTCTGCCGCAAATGGGGGTATGAGAAAAAAGGAATATCTGAAAATAATGCGAAGATCATTGTTTGCGAAAACAATTTCCACGGTCGCACCACCACCATTGTTTCTTTCTCTGTCGATCCGGATGCGTACAACCATTATGGCCCTTACACTCCCGGCTTTGTTGTGATACCTTACAACGATGTGGAAGCGCTGGAAAAAATCTTGTCGACCGATGCCGATATTGCTGGATTTTTGGTGGAACCTATTCAGGGTGAAGCCGGAGCTTACGTTCCCGACGAAGGATACCTGGCTCGTTGCGCCGAACTTTGTAAAAAATTTAATGTCCTCTTTATTGCCGACGAAGTACAAACCGGCATTGCACGCACGGGCAAACTCTTGGCTTGCGATCATGAGAATGTGCATCCCGATGTCCTCATTCTGGGCAAAGCACTTTCGGGGGGAGCGTATCCGGTGTCGGCCGTACTGGCTTCTCACGAAATTATGGACGTTTTCAAACCCGGTCAGCACGGATCTACCTTTGGCGGAAATCCTTTGGCGGCCGCTGTAGCCATCGCTGCGCTGGAAGTTGTTCAGGATGAAAAGTTGGCTGAAAATGCTGAGCAGTTAGGAATATTGTTCCGCGAAGAGATGACTAAACTGTGTGCTACTTCCTCTGTAGCGTCATTTGTACGTGGCAAAGGATTGCTGAATGCTTTGGTTATCAACAATCAAAACGAACAAAATCTGGCCTGGGAAATTTGCCTGCGTCTGAAAGAAAAAGGCCTACTTGCCAAACCAACGCATACCAATATCATTCGCTTTGCACCACCATTGGTCATCACCGAAGCGCAATTGAAAGAATGCGTCAGTATCATTTCCGAAGCCATTGGCGAGTTCGAATAATTGATCGGTAATTCCTGATGGAAATGCAAAAGTTGTTTTGATCTTTCCTCAAGCTTTGATGATACTTCTATGAATATCAGCTTGTGCCTTCTACTCCGAATGGAGTTAAATATTAATAACCCCCGGTGCAACCGGGGGGAGTCAACTCTTTCATACCTTCAACCCCGAAGCGGGTTGAACATCAGCTCAAAAGTATTATGTATCAACATCAGAAATAAAAAAAAAGCGCTTTCAAATCTTGCATTTGAAAGCGCTTTTATATATCCACTTTTGTGATGTTTTATAATCAAAATCCAAGCAGGCGAATTATAAATCCGGTAACAAACTGTACCGCTTCAGAAATGTGAAGAATATTGACGTCCGTTTTGTTTTCAATCATGATAATCACAAACAATCCCAGCGTTCCAAAAGTATATAACTTCATCATTAGTTTTGGATGAATGTCCTTTAAATAAGTAAGATACAAATGTGATCCATCCAGCGGTGGCAGCGGAATCAGATTAAAAATAAACAGACTGATATTGATAATTCCCCATCTGATCATCAGATACGCTACTTCCGAATTGCTGATATTCATCCCATAAAGTAGCCGCGCAATTCCAAAAAACAGAATGGCCAGCAAAAGATTCGAAAGTGGTCCAGCTATCGAAATCAGAATCTCGTCGCGATGTTTCTTTTTCAAATTATCCGGATTAAAAGTCACCGGTTTTGCCCAACCAAATCCGGCCACCACAATCAGAAAGAATCCCAGCCAATCGATATGTTTCAGCGGGTTAAGAGTAATTCTCCCTTCCAGTTTGGCAGTGTCGTCGCCCAGTTTATAAGCCGTATATGCATGAGCAAATTCATGTACCGTCAGGCCGATTACTGCCGCGGGTATTATTTTTATGATTTCCCAAATATCTAAGTCCATACAAGTTTTATATATATTGTTTGCAAATATAATTCAAATACATAGGGTGTAACTACGAACTTGCATAAATTCCTTCTTTTTTAGTATCTTTGTTTCTGATATTAATCTCAAAATATTGAACCTAAAGTGATTGAAATTATTCCCGCCATCGATCTGATTGATGGAAAATGTGTTCGCCTGTCGCAAGGCGATTATGCTCAAAAAACGGTCTACAACGAAAATCCTCTCGAAGTGGCTAAAATGTTTGCCGATGCCGGTATCCGCCGTCTGCACTTAGTCGACCTCGATGGTGCAAAGGCTCACCATATTGTCAACCATAAAGTGTTGGAAACCATCGCTACAAACACCGATTTGATTATCGATTTTGGTGGCGGCCTAAAGTCCGACGACGATCTTCGAATCGCTTTCGAGTCGGGAGCGCAAATGGTAACGGGTGGGAGTATAGCCGTTAAAAATCCAGACGTTTTTACTGCCTGGATTTCAAAATTTGGCGGCGAAAAAATCATTCTGGGTGCCGATGTCAAAGACGAAAAAATAGCCGTAGGCGGTTGGATCGAAACTACCGATATCGAACTAATGCCTTTTATTGCCAATTACATGCAGCAAGGAATCAGCAAAGTAATTTGCACCGACATTAGCAAAGATGGTATGCTGCTGGGCCCATCCCTCGAACTTTACAAAAAAATGCTGGCCGAAAAACCGGAAATGTATCTCATTGCCAGTGGTGGAGTGAGCTCTATTCAGGACATCGAGCAATTGCACGAAGCGGCTGTTCCGGCTGTCATCACCGGTAAAGCTATTTACGAAGGCAAAATCAAATTAGACGAAATTACTCGTTTGATCATTAAAAATTAATAATCAATTCCAAAAACAGACAAAAAATAGTATATTTGTCGGTTCAAAATTCAATAACATCAAAACTAAAATTTCACAGAAATAATGTAATTTATTGAGACCTTATTCTCCATAAGTACATGTGTAAATATCTGTGATTCAATGATTACAAAAATATTATGTTGAAAGAAATCTTATCCGTTTCCGGAAAACCGGGACTTTTTAAACTGGTATCTCAGGGCAAAAACATGTTGATTATCGAGTCGTTGATTGATGGCAAACGCATTCCTGCTTATACAAAAGATAAAGTTGTATCATTAGGAGACATCGCCATGTACACCGAAACGGAAGAAGTACCTCTTGGTCAGGTTCTCGAAAATATCAAA
>JBJOOU010000015.1:0-3211 GCA_046051105.1 Bacteroidota bacterium | reverse complement strand
ACAAAATGTAATGATCAATATATCGAACATTTTCGGGTAAGTTGTGAGGAGTAGGGGAGTCAAACTGCACAGTCAGCAGCAGGTTTCCCAACCTGTACGAAGCAGGTAACAGAGGTTTTTGGTGTTTTCCCAAACACGGGAAAATTAGCCACAGCTTTGCAGGAAGGTTTCCCAGGTTTGGGAAACCTACATTCATTCATAAATCGGCTTTCCCAACGTTGGGAAAGTGGCACTCACTCGTGTTTTTCGTTTTCCCAACCTTGGGAAAGTCTGTTTCGCTCGTAAAATGGCTTTCCCAAGCTTGGGAAACCTTCCTGCACTCGTGCGAGAGCTTTTCCCAACGTTGGGAAACAAATCTTAAATTACTTCCACGCTCTCGATCGGCCTGATTGGCAACCGGATATTGATCTCGGAAGTCGGTAAGCGGACATTATTGACATTTTTTATAGGTTTTAGGCTGAAATCAGTTCTGCAAAATAGGTACAATCCGATGGGATGGGCGTCTTAATTTTACCTTATTTCATTATAGTATCGACGTTATACCCTCTTAAATCACACAATATGAATCATATTCATTCATGCAGGCCTTCTTTTTCTTTCCATCTGCTTTTCTATTGTGTTGATCCCCATCAATTGCTTTGTTATTTATAAACAATTTGTAATTCAATTTTTGTCTATGTTCAAAAAATACCTCTTATATATTGCCGTCATTTTATTGGTTTCGTGTTCGGTTGAGAAAAAGAACGATTCCTTGTCTATCGTTGAATTGGTAGATATGGATTATCGTTTTTCGACTCAGGCTTTATCTAAATTCTGTTCCGAAAATGGGATTGATTCGTCTGATATTTATCAATGGCAAAATCATTGGGTGATTTATGGGCAAATGAACACCAAAGAGATAGCAGAGAAACTGGTGCAGTCGTTTCCCCGCTTGAAAATAAATACTTACGAAGCGCCGTTTTATAACTTCAATCGCGAGCAGCAAACGCACGAAAAGCCCGCTTCGAAATGGACGAATATCATCATGACGGCCAATTTGGTGAGCGATACGCTGAAACAAAAGGAGTATCTGGAGTACCACCGCACGCAATTCGAAAAATGGCCGGAATTATCCAAAGGCTTTTGCAATGCCCATTTTCAACAGTTGTTGGTGTTTCGCAGCGGTCGTCAGTTAATGCTGGTTATCAGCATTCCGAAGGGGAAAACTCTGGACGAGCTAAATCCGAAAACCACCGAAAATAATCCACGTGTAAACGACTGGAATAAAATAATGGCCAACTATCAGGAGGGTATCGAGGATGCACCCAAAGGTACTACGTGGGTGATGTTTAATTCAATTAATCGCTAACTTTTCCAAAGTTCAAAACTTTGGAAAAGATAAACCGCAAATTTAAAACTAATTAAAAGCCCCTTTAGGGGTTTGGGGTCTATATGAAACAAACCAATTATCAACTATTTGACTTTTTAGATTTTAGTCCCGAGTTGAACGAGGGCGACCGTCTATGGCGGGCCTGCCAGCCTACCGCGATTGAAGAACGTGATGGTAATATCTACCTTACCATTCCCTTTCAAAAACAACAAAATTCCAACGAAATAAGTCCTGATACTGCCGCTGAACGCAAAGAATATGTGCTGCGAATTTCTGCTTTGGGAGAAAAGATTTTACGCGTGTCTTTGGCTTTTGCCGGCGAGGTGCAGGAATCGTCGCTGATGCTGGAAATGGATCAGAGTCTGACCAAAAATGCACTTTCATATCAGAAAAATGAAACTGAATGGATTATTTCGGATGCTTCGGGAACGAAGAAGGCAGTGATTGGTTTTCAACCCGCGGAAATCGACTGGTGGAGCGATTTGGTGCCTGCACCGGCCGAAACTCTTTCGTTGAGTTTTTATCCCGAGGGTATAAAAGAAGTGAAATTATCGGCTTACGATATGTTTTCACCGGCACGTCACGATGCTTTTGCACTGGCATATGTGGAGCGAAACGATCTGCCACACCGCGCAACTTTTTCATTGGCTGCCAAAGCGGATGAATGTTACTACGGAACCGGTGAGCGATTTACAAAACTCGATCTTTCTGGCAAAACTTTCCAACTGCGCAATCAGGACGGACAGGGCGTGAACAACCGCCGAGCGTATAAAAATATTCCTTTTTACCTATCTTCCGAAAATTACGGTATTTTTCTGCATACTTCTTCCTTTGCGAAGTTCTCGCTGGCCGACCATTCTACCCGTTCGGCACAGGTGCTGGTGGAAGAGCCTGTGGTTGATTTTTTTGTGATTGGTGGTGATACGCCTGAAGAAATTTTGTTGGGCTATCGGCGGTTAAGCGGTTTCCCCACGATGCCTCCGCTTTGGAGTTTTGGTACATGGATGAGTCGTATGACCTATTTTTCTGCGGATGAAGTGAATGAAATCTGCGATCGCATGCGTGCCGAGGATTATCCTTGTGACGTGATTCACCTCGATACCGGTTGGTTCGAAACCGATTGGCTGTGCGAGTGGAAATTCAACGACGAGCGTTTTCCCGATCCCGAAAAATTTATTTGTGATCTGAAGAAAAACGGCTATCGGGTAAGCCTTTGGCAATTGCCTTATATCTCGTACAATGCCGAGCAATACGAAGAAGCCAATGCCAACGATTATATCAGCAAAAGTGAGCGGAAAATATCAGGCGCTTCCAATTTCAGTGTGGAAGACTATGCCGGTACCATCGATTTTACCTACGACAAAGCCACCGAGTGGTACAAAGAATTGCTTCGTAAGTTGCTAAAAATGGGAGTGACCTGTATCAAAACCGATTTTGGCGAGGACATTCACCTGGATGCTGAATACCACAATATGTCGCCGGATAAATTGCACAATCTATATCCCTTGCTATATCAAAAAGCGGCTTACGAAGTGACCAAAGAAGTGGCTGGAGACGGCATTGTGTGGGCACGGGCTGGTTGGGCCGGATGTCAACGCTATCCGCTGCATTGGGGTGGCGACTGTGCCTGTTCGTGGGACGGACTGGCGGGTTCGCTCAAAGGTGGACTGCAACTTGGTTTGTCGGGCTTTGGTTTCTGGAGCCACGATGTTCCCGGTTTCCACGGAGTGCCCAACTTTATGAATTCTGTCATTCCTGATGATTTGTATCTGCGCTGGACACAATTTGGGGTGTTCACATCGCACATCCGCTACCATGGTACCAGCAAACGCGAGCCATGGC
>JBJOOU010000014.1:0-5164 GCA_046051105.1 Bacteroidota bacterium | reverse complement strand
TTTGAAGTAATGCAATTCGGCTATATTCGGGGAACTTCTGGATTCCACGTTCGCAAATATCAAAGGCTATTCGTTTGAATTTATGTTTTTGATTTAAAGTATCACTTAACTCGTTATCATAACTAACCGGTCGGTTTCCATATTCATACATTTTCAACAAATAGAAATTAGCTTTCAGAGCCAACACTTCTACAACGCATTCATGCTCTGTATACACTTTTTCCAGCCGATTAAGCTCTGTCAAATAGATAGAATCACGATTACCGGTAAAGTCATCTGGATGATTATAATTATATTTAAGGTAGCCTAATTCTGCATTGAGAGCAGCCGCCTTTATATTTTGCTTCTTTCTGAATTCAATCAAATCGATATAGGTTTGGGATATTGCCGTTTTTATCAACGACTCCGGACTAAACTCTTTTTTCGCTGGATTATATGAAGAACCCGCGAGACGTCCATTGATCAATGGTTCTACAGGTTCATCAACAACAACGGTCGTATCCAAGGTAGCACTATCAACAATCACATCTTCAATACTAATAGCCAAACTATCTGCAGCAAGTTCATCAACAGCTACACTATCGACTGCTACTGCAACGGAATCTGGTATCGACGATGAACTCGCCTGAAACATTTTAGTGCCGAATCGTCCATCCAACAACGAGCTAAGGATATCTATTTTCCGGTAAGACAAAACATCAAAAATAGTTGGCGTTAAGTCATCTTTCTGATTTCCGGGAGTGATCAGCAGACTGTAATCCTTCGAATTTTGCTTTTGCAAAATAGACTTATCCTTCAGCGACTGATTCAAGTTGAACACAATCTTATCATAAAACATATTTTGAGTCCACTCTCTTATGTCTGAAAGTTGTTTTCCCTCAATAATAGTTCGTTGATTGACCTCCCATTTATGCTGATTGTAATACTGGGCATACAGCTCCCCCGTCATCGAGTGCAGCAGGGCGCGGGTGGCGGGGTCGGTGGTTTGGAGGGTGAAGGCTTCGAACTCGCGGATGAGTTCGGGGGCCTTGTCCGGGTCTTTGTCCAGCGTGAAGCGCATTTTGCACACCATGGCTTTGATTACTTCGTCTTGACGGTGTTCTTTTTGTGCCTGTTTCAGAATAATATCAATTTCCTTTAATGCCGATTCGGGAAGTTCTTTTTGGGCATAAGCCTCTACTTTTTTCCATCGGTCGGCAATGCTGAGGGTGCTTTTTTGCGCAAGCAAATAGGTAGTGGTGAGTACCAACACGAGGGCGAAGGATACAAAAATTGCTTTTTTCATAACTGGTATTTTTGTGTTTTTGGGGGATCGTTACAAATGCCATGCCCAACGATGAACAAGGCGATCAATTGTTTTAACGATAAAAGTAATTAAAAATTGCCATATCTTATAAAATTTCGTCGTACTAACTGCTATCAGAAGGTTCAACGAGAACTCAGTGGAGCTTCCGACTGCTGTCAGAACATCCAACGAAAACTCAGCGGACTCTCCGACTGTAGTCAGAACGTCCACCAAAAACTCAGCGGCCCTTCCGACCATAAAAAAAGAGCCAAACCCAAGCGGTTTGACTCTTCATTTATCAGTATTTGAGGTATCTGATTACAATTTCATGTCCTGTACTTTCACGCCTACCACCCCTTTCAGGTTGGCCTGCATACGCACTGCGCCGGGTACCATGGTCAGATTGGTAATGCTGGCATTGTTCATTTTTCCTTGCAACATAATACCGTCGGCGATCGTGTAGTTGGCCAACATTTTATTCACATCGGCCTTCATTTTCTCGATATCGTCTTTCACCGGATAGGTAAGATAAGGAGTAATTTGTTTCAAAATCATACCGTGAAGCAACCATCCGGCCGATTTGGCCAACACGTTGGAGGTTTTCAGGTCAAACTCCGGTTCGGTAATTTCCACCGCTGTTTTTTCGGCATTGTATTTCAGATTTCCGGTAAAATAGATACGCCCTTTGATCGACCCGATCACGTCGGCCATAAAGATGGGTTTGCCTTCGCTGCCAAACAAGGCCAAATCGGTAATGGTAATCGTTTTTTTACCTTCCGAAAATGTTTTGCCGAGCAATTGCTTTTTGGCCATTTCCGAAATTTTGGCATAAGTTACGTCGGCGCCTACATTCAGATTGAACTGCTGAGCCGGACGATTCAGGATTTTGAAAGCAGGCAATGCCACCGGTGTCGAAGCCTGTGGTTGCGCACCGATGTACGACTCAATCTGGCTATACATCGACACGGTCAGGTTCAGTTTGGTGCCCGCAGTCGTAAAGGGAGTCAAATACACATCTTTGGGCGTAATATGCAGCCACACGTTGTTTTCCTGGTTTACCTGACGCGCTTTTTGCACTTCGGTCCAGGCTTGCGACACGTATTTTTTCAGTTCCACCATGTCGCTCAGCGATTTGTCAATCTGCTCGGTAATCAGTTTGTCGCATTGCGAAAGTGCCAGATTGGCCACCGGTGTCACCGGCACGTTTACACCCACCGCCGTGATTTGTGGTTTCTGAATCCACTCATAACCCGAACCGGTGGTTTTCGATACCAGTTTCCAGTTTTTATCAATGCTGATGGCCGTTTTGTAGGTCAGCGCAATGCTTCCGTTGGCTTCGTAGTTGTCGCCTACAGCCACCCCGAATTTTTCTACCTTCCAGGCAAAACGGGTCCACAATTTCAGCGGAATGCGGTATTCAATTACATTGTTGTTGATGGTAAATGTAAATGGTTGCGCTTTCCACACCTTCACAGCCAGATCTTTGTTGGCCAGATTGCTGCCGTCGAAAATCAAACCGTTCATTTTGGCGTTCACAGCTGCTTCCAGTTTTTTTACATCAATTTCCACTTTCAATGGCAGTTCCGAAACGGCAGGTTCCATTTTGGTGGGGACGTACGATTCCCGTGGCTTTTCGATTTGCAACCCGCTTTTACACGCGCTGAACGTAACCAGGGCAATAGCCGCTGCTACAATAATGTTTAGTTTCTTCATTTTTATCTGATTAATTATTTGTTCTGATGAAAAATCGGCTGCAAAATTACATAAATTCAACCGTTTGGGCGAAGAAACCAATTATTTTTCAACAATAATTAATGCCTGCCCATAAAAAAAGGCTGATCGTCCGTCAGCCTCTTTTCATCTTTATTTCAAAAGTGCAAAATCGAGCACTTCCATTATATCCTTCACGTAGTGGAATTTTAGTCCTTTCAGATACACCGGTTTTATTTCCTCGATGTCCTTTTCATTCTCCACACAAAGCATGATATCAGTAATGCCTGCCCGTTTGGCCGCCAGGATTTTCTCCTTGATGCCGCCTACCGGCAATACTTTTCCGCGGAGCGTAATTTCGCCCGTCATGGCCAGGTGTTTGCGCACTTTACGCTTGGTAAATGCCGATGCCAGCGAAGTGGCCATCGTGATACCTGCCGATGGTCCGTCCTTCGGCACTGCACCTTCGGGCACATGCACGTGTACGTTCCATTCGTCAAACATCTGGCTATCGATATTCAATTGCTCAGCATGTGCTTTGATGTATTCCAATGCCAGCATCGCCGATTCTTTCATCACATCGCCCAGATTTCCGGTCAATGTCAGGCGCGGCGATTTGCTTTTGCTCAGGCTCGACTCGATAAACAGAATCTCCCCTCCTACCTGCGTCCAGGCCAGGCCGGTCACCACACCCGGATATTCATTGCCTTCGTATTTGTCATGACTGTAGCGAGGTGCTCCCAGGTAGGTTTTCAAATCCTCTTCGGTCATGTCTACATTGTAAGCTTCGTCGGTCGCCACACGTTTTGCCACTTTACGCATCAGCCCGGCCACCTGTCGGTTCAGTTCACGCACGCCCGACTCGCGGGTGTATCGGTCAATCAACTTTGCCAATACCGACTTGCCAACAGTAATGTCCGATTCTTTCAATCCGTGATTTTCCACTTCTTTCGGCACCAAATGCTTGCGGGCAATTTCCAATTTCTCTTCCTGCGTGTAGCCGCTCACTTCTATCAATTCCATACGGTCCAATAGCGGACGGGGAATAGAACTGATGTTGTTGGCCGTGGCAATAAACAATACTTTCGACAAGTCGAAATCCACATCCAGGTAATTGTCGTGGAAAGCCGTGTTTTGTTCCGGATCCAATACTTCGAGCAATGCCGATGAAGGATCGCCTTTGTAGTCGGCCGTAATTTTATCTATCTCGTCGAGCACGAATACGGGATTGGCCGATTCTGCTTTCTGAATGTTTTGCATAATGCGTCCACACATCGCGCCAATGTACGTGCGGCGGTGTCCGCGAATTTCCGCTTCGTCGTGCAATCCACCCAACGACATACGCACATATTTGCGGTTCAATGCCGAAGCAATGGATTTACCAAGTGAGGTTTTACCCACTCCCGGAGGGCCATACAAGCAAATAATTGGCGATTTCATATCACCCTTCAATTTCAACACGGCCAAATGTTCCAGAATACGATCCTTCACCGTCTCCATCCCGAAATGGTCTTTGTCCAACACCTTTTTGGCATTTTTCAGGTTGAAATTATCTTTACTATACTCGCCCCATGGCAGGTTGAGCATGGTTTCTACATAATTCAACTGCGTGGAATAATCCGGCGAATGCTGACTGGTACGTTCCAGCTTTTTCAGTTCTTTGTCAAATGATTTTGCCACCGCATCGCTCCATTTCTTTTTGGCAGCGCGCTCTCTGAAACTCACAATATCATCTTCGGGCGAACCGCCATTCAACTCGTTCTGAATGGTTTTCATTTGCTGCTGAAGGAAATATTCTCTCTGCTGCTGGTCGATGCCCTCTTTGGCTTTGTTTTGAATGGACAATTTCAGTTCCACCAGTTGTGCTTCTTTGTTCAGCAAATCCAGCAACTGATAGCCCCGCTCCATCACTTCGTCAATTTCCAGCAAACGTTGTTTCTCTTTTACGTTGATGCCAAAATTCACACAGATATAATTGATAAGGAAGGTCGGGTTTTCAATATTACGGATAGCAAACGCCATTTCCGGCGACATGATGCCCGAATTATTGATAATGGTCGTAGCCAGATCTTTGATCGAAGAATACAATGCCTGAAAAACTCCGTCGTTCATATCCGGCAAAATATCATCTACCAACTGAACATGCGCTTTCATATAAGGCTTCGAGGT
>JBJOOU010000013.1:0-6238 GCA_046051105.1 Bacteroidota bacterium | reverse complement strand
GCTGTGAGTCTAGAGGAGGAAAGGTACCATTATTCACATATACACATTTTATTTTGTACCGATCTTCATATTTTCGGATATATTGCGATACAGTATCATTAAATCCAAGCATATCAAGTACTTCGGGCCTAAGATCGGTCATTATGCGCCGGGCAGATGTAATAGTATTATCAACCAGTTCCTGAATAGCGATAAATTTATTTTTCTCTTCCTCATAATGAATCGGGTCAATCAGTTTTAATGTACTTTGTTTTAGTAAACCAAGTTCAATTTTCATGGCAATAAGAATTTGGCCAAGCTCGTCGTGAATTTCGCGCGAAAGTCCCGTGCGCTCCTCTTCTCGTACACGCTGAATATGTATTGCAAACATTTTCATTTCAGATTGAGACAACTTAAGTTCACTCTCAGCCAGTTTTTGTAAATTTATATCTGTAAATGCCGACATAAAAAGTGGCTTTTCGTGTCTTATTTTAAGGTTTGTTTCTACCTTTACAAAAACATCAGTATTCAGACGGCGGATGATAAATTCTGTAGATTTATTTTCTTTGTTCAATTGAATATTCCGGTGATGAAGATAATACTCATCCTGACTTTGGGGCGAAATGATGGAATTGAGCTTACGACCGTTGAGCTCTTTCTTTGATTTGGCGGTTAACATCTCAAAATAGCGATTAGAGTTTACGATTACATTTTCTTCATCGTATAAAACATAACCTACGGGGGCCGACTCAAATAAATCGAGTAATTCTGCCTGAGAAGCCTCCAGATTGGCCTGCGTGGTACGCAGCTCGTCATTCTGAAACTCAAGCTCTCTGTAGTAGATACTCAGTTCGGAAAGCAACTCTTCGTTAGTACTGTCTTTATTGAATGCAACAGGCCTGTTTCCTCTTATTGTTTGCTCAATGAGTCGTTGTAAATCTTCATTTAAACGGTTATCCATAAGTATGAGATTTAATATTGTTAGATTATACTCAAGTTCTATGTGAAAATATTCAATTAAGAATGGTTGCCGAAACTCCTTGTAAATTATTTTTTGCATCACATATTTTTTTCAACAAAACTCTGATGTTTAGAGTTTTTATATTTTTAGCAAAATAAATATGAACATCTTTTTCAAGTTCATTCAGATCATCTAAATCGAGTAGTGGGTTTTTATTTTCAATAATTTTTCCATACTTATCTACAAAAATAAAGCTGGAATCAGCACTGAACAGTTTTTCCGAACCTGCATCTTCGTAGAGTTTCGTAAACGCATCATTCGAATAAATTAATGATCCGTTTGCATCGACAATAAATTTTGCACACTGCTCTATATCAAAGGCTTTCTTCAAAAGATAATTCTGTGAGTGAAGTTCTGTTTCATATGATTTAAGAATGCTTACGTCTATAACAGTACCTATCACTTTGAGCGGGCTACCTGTTTCGCTACGTTCTGATATGGCTCCTCTGTCGAAATACCAGGCATAACTGCCATCCTTACGCTTAATACGGTAAGTGACCGTATAATTCTCAGACTTGCCGTAAAGATGATCACGCATTACTTGCATAGTATACTCATAATCGTCGGGATGAATCAATTCGCAAATTTTATACACATCTTCAGGAAACTCCTCAACTGTGTAACCAATCATAGTGGCTTTCTTGGCGTCAAAAATAACTTTATTACTTTTTACATCCCACTCCCACCAGGCCATATGTCCAACATCCATCGAATCGTTGAGTCGCTTATTCGCCAAAGTTGAATTGTGCTGTTCGTTTTTAAAAGAATTGATTCCGATAAATGTAACCAAAATACCATCAACTGCATTATTATCAACACGATATGGCCGGGTGCGAACAAGGTAAAAATTACCTTGTTCGTCTTTATATTCATTTTCAATAATCTGGAGGGTTTCGGTCACTTTTAATATATCGTCCATTATCGGTTGATTATAATTGAACGAGGCTATATGTGATATCGGTCTGCCTAAATCGGATGGAATAATATTAGTGATTTTTGAAATTACCGGCGTTATTTTTCGGATGCACAAATTCCGGTCGAGATACAGCGCACCAATCTCTGTATTGTTAATCAAGTTGGTTATGTCGTTATTAAGTCGCTCAAGCTCATCTATTTTAATCTGATATTCGGAGTTGACTGTATATAGTTCTTCATTTACAGACTGTAATTCTTCATTCGTACTTTGTAATTCCTCGTTGGATGCTATTAATTCTTCGTTAGAGGATTGCAGCTCCTCGTTAGATGTTTCCAGTTCCTCTATGGTTGCCTGCAAAGCCTCTCTGGAAAGTTGTAATTCCCGTTCCAGACCATGTATTCTTTCGCTGTAGTCTTCGCTTATAGCCACGGTGCCAACAGTAGTGCCGTTTATTTTATTTTCCTCATTATCAGTAATAAAGCTAATCAGATAATACTGATTTTTATCCGTTTCAATGTAATGTCCCTCGAGTTTTACCCTTAGGGGATTGAGGTCTTTCATTTCCATGAAATTATCCGACCGTATCGATTGTCGGGTCTTTTTCAGTCGCCGCAAAAAACCTGAAACATACAAGCCGAAATTCTCGGGCAATACCGAAAAAAGATTTTGTGAGAATTTTCCTGAATTAAGAGTAATGAATCTATTTACATCACCTATAATTTGAATAATATTATCATTTGAATCAATAACAAAGCCCGGAGGCATATGAATAGAAACAATTTTTTCCAGTAGCCGATCGGCTTTATTTCCACTCAAAATACGTGAACTGTGTATCTGTGAATCGTTAGTGCCTGATATTGCAGGCAGAATCGATCCGAGTTCTTTTACAAAGGCAGGTTTATAACCTTCTCTGATTCTATAGATTTTGTTTTTGCCATCCACAATATGAAAAGCTTCTGTCATTTCGCCAATTGACTCACTGCTACCCATAAACAAATAGCCAGCCGGACTCAAACTATTGTAGAACATACTCAATAATTTATGCTGAATATCTGATTTGAGATAAATAAATAAATTCCGACAAATCAATAAATCCAGCTTTGAAAATGGTGGATCTTTGAGCAGGTTATGAGTGGCAAAGACCACCATGCGGCGTATCGATTCTTTGACTTGATAACCACCTTCAATTCGGTTGAAATATTTATTTAGCAACACTGCATCAATATCAACCATGATATTATCGGGGTAGTAACCCTGACTGGCTATGGTTAATGATTGACGGTCGATGTCAGTTGCAAATATTTTAATATCAATTTCGAGATGTAATCTTTCTATACATTCCGAGATAAGCATCGCCAGGGAATAAACCTCTTCACCTGTTGAACATCCTGTCGACCAAATTCTTAACGATTTAGGCTTCGAGTCAAGAATTGCCGGGATAACTTTATCATTCAGAACCTGAAAAGCTTCCGGATCCCTGAAAAACCTTGTGACTCCAATAAGTAAGTCTCTGAAAAGTGTTTCCTTTTCTTTATCTGATTGTGAAAGAAGCAATAAATACTCTTCGAGCGAATTGCAACGGTTTATACTCACTCGTCTTTCAAGCCTACGAATTATGGTATTCCCTTTGTAATAAGAAAAGTCAATGCCACAGAAATCGCGCAAAATCAAAATTACCTTAGTCAGACTATCATAATCACGCTTCAGGATATTTTCCATTGCGTTATTCTTCTGTATATATGGATGTTTGATATAATTCAGAAGTGCATCAGGCATTTTGTCGGGTGGAAGTATAAAATCTACCAGACCCGTGGCAATGGAACTGCGTGGCATACCATCAAATTTAGCACTTTCCTCATCCTGAACCATGATCATACCGGCAGCCTCTTTGATGGCACGTGTACCTAAAGCACCATCACTTCCGGTTCCTGACAGTATGATACCTATTCCATTTTTGCCTTTCTCCTGTGCAAGCGAGCGGAAGAAAATATCAATGGGCAGGTTTAGTCCTTTTTTCAGGTTGTAATCTTCCAGAAAAAGCTGATCATGAAATATTGTAAGATTTTTACGGGGCGGAATCAAATAGATTGAATTTGGCTCCACCCGCATACCGTCTTCTATCACATGAATCATCATTTTTGTATGACGGGCTAGGAGTTCATCCATCATGCTTTTATAATCCGGCGACAGATGCTGAATTACCACAAATGCCAGTCCATTATCATTTGGAACAGCTTTAAAAAAATCCTGAAGAGCTTCAAGCCCCCCGGCTGAGGCACCTACGGCAACCACAACCTGATTTGATGTATCCAGATTTACTCCCTGTAAGCGCAATAGTTGCTTATCATCTGATGTTCCCGACTTCCTGTTGCCGGATACACTTTTGCTTTTCATTATTTTGTGGTTTTATCAGTGAATCGTTGTTTTGTTTTTTTTAATTTAAATTCTACCCGAATGTGGATTCCATTTCAATCTGGCTTTTTAAATCAAGCTCTCCGTCAGTGTAGTAGCACGGCGCTGGCCGTCATTATGCAAATATACGCTCTTTTTTTAAAAAACAACCCAATTTATCCCAAATTCAGCTATAGCTTGAGTTTTTAATTACAAATTACTTGATATCAGATTTTTATGGGTAATTTCTCTAGTATAATGCATTAGTGTAGAATTATGGTAAGTGTATTATAATCAATAGTTTGTAATTATATGGATATTCCCATTGAGCAATCTGGGCTTATACAAAGTATCGAAGGCTTTGCCGTTACTATCGTTTATAATAGCCTTATTTGTGTTAAATTGGCTATAACGTTTCGGGGCTTGCCGAAGGCCGGGATTTTTACACAAAAGTTCAATAGAATTATTTACGTTGAACCTTGTACAAATGCTCAATTGCAGAACTTCAGCCCCGCTTTTTGGCAAACCCTTGTTTGCGGTAGTTTTAACTTCTGGATACTATTTTTTGAGTTCTATGATGTGAATGTTTTTTTTTGTCTAGTATGTTGATTATTAACTATAAATACGGCTGCCTTATTCTATTTTTACGCAATATTAATTTAATTATTTGCGCTCGTAATTGAGTTTATTTTTCAACAAAAGTGTAATGCAAGATGCTAAAACAAACGGAAATGTAAGTTGGATAATATCAAATTTCTTCATCAATAGACTAATTCCAAGTGATAACAATACAGAAATTAAAACCCAAATGCCGTCCTTGACCTGACTGCCAGCAAATACTATTGCACACAGCACAGCGTTATAGCCATATAGTCCAAGGCTAATATCATTGATTGGTGCAGAAAATTTGAATGCAATAATAGAAGACAGAATTGCTCCCAAAAGTCCAAATAATGCTGAAATGCGTGAACTAATAGATACTGCGATAAAAAATAAAATTCCTGATACCAAACTGTCTTGAAAAATTACTTGTCCGTAGCTTCTAAAAGCATAAGCTAAGTAACCGCTTGTTGGGTTAATAGATAGAATTGGTTCTGCTAATAAATATATATTATAATTGTTGTTAATGTAAAATATTAGCCAAGTTGTCAAAACAAACGGTAGCGTAAATACAGGTATTTTCCGTTTAATAAAAAAGTGCTGTAATATTGTTGCCAATGCTGAACCTAAAATGATAAATACCCAACTCAAAAACATTGGCTTTAAGAACAATACTACTGCAACGCCAACCAATGCCGCACTAAATCCGTAAAGTCCTTTGACAATTTCTGTTTTGGGATATTTTAATAAAAATGCTGTGGCTGTTCCGCATACAGTTGCTAAAAGTGAAGCACAACCCATCAGAAATGAGCCGTAAAAAATGCCAAAAAGAAAAAGTAAGCCAGTAATACTATTTTCTTGAAGCATTATTTGTCCATATCCTTTTAGTAATATTGATATAACTGAAACTGTCTTACCAGCTAATCCATTTATAGTATTAAATTTCCATCTCATTGTAGTGATTCTATCAGTTGTTTTTGAATTTTATAATTATCCTGTTGTGATAGAGTGTGGTCTGCATAAATTACCGCTAACAGTTTGGGTATTGCCGAAGGCGGGGATTTTTAGCAGAAAATTCAATTTGATAAACAAATGTTGAACCTTGTACAAATGTCCAATCGAAGCTGTTCAGTCCCGCTTTTGGCAATACCTTGTTGAACTAAATTCCCTTCGGGAAGGGCATTAGTCAGCACTGTTTATTACTACTTTCTATGTCTATTTGACGTTTCACGATGTTGAACGGGAGTTTGCCGCTCCCTTTAAAACTATTTCTAATTTTAATGTTCAACATCATGAAATCAACCAAAGATTTTACTGTTATTGGTCGTGCC
>JBJOOU010000012.1:0-3430 GCA_046051105.1 Bacteroidota bacterium | reverse complement strand
AAATTCTATCCGAAACTGCAAACGCTGCTGATTGATCTGAAAAAGGCGGGATACGAATTTACGGATCTTTATACGGCTACCGATGTAGTGGATTATTACAAAGCCGATCCGAACAAAAAACAAAAAAGGAAGAACAAATAAGTTCTTCCTTTTTTAAGCTTTAAAAAGGGTGGAGAACGGGGCTCGAACCCGCGACCTTCGGAACCACAATCCGACGCTCTAACCAACTGAGCTATAACCACCGTGTTTTGCGAGTGCAAAGATAATACAGGTTTTCGTTTTGTGCAACACTTGTATTTTATAAATTTGAAACATATTTTACAACACGCTTATTCTCAATAAGCAAATCTTGAAAAAAAACATGAAATTTTACATTTCAACACCCGAATTGGACCAACAAATCGCCGAAATCAAACGAAAAATGCGCCTTTCGATGAATGGTATTGTGTCCGATCAAATGAAGAAAAATGGCATTCAGTACAAAATAAACTTCGGAGTAGCGATACCACGCATCCGCGAAATATCCAAAGAATACACTCCCAATCATGACCTGGCGCAACGACTTTGGATGCTTCAAATTCGTGAAACCATGATATTGGCCTCCCTGCTGGAGCCTGCAGAAAAATTCAGCCCGACCGATGCTAAAAAATGGGCAGAAAGTTTTAATCAAATCGAGATTATTGAACAAACCTGCATGAATTTGTTGGCCAAACTGGATTTTGCTCCCCAGCTAATGATGGAGTGGATTCAATCAGACAACCAATGGCTAAAAATTGCCGGCTACATTTTAGGTGCACGAATATTCAGCAAAATACCTGCATCCGTAGCTGTAGAAGTAACAGACATAGCATTGGGGGAAGCCAAATCTGATAACCTTCAAATGTACAGATCAATAGCCATTTGTCTAAGCCGTTTTTGCCGCATCGACAAAAACACGGCATCTTACATTCTGAAAGCTACAGAAGGCTTAGAAGATGGATTATCAAGTGGCGAACGCTATATTTCAAATGAAGTAAAGCAGGAAATTTTCTTTTTAGACATTTTATAGCCGAGAAACAAGCTAAAAGTTGTACTTTTGTAAGTCTCGCTATCAGAAGGCAAAACAGGCATGTTTGTGGCGTTCTACGATAAAATGGAACACCTGAACAGGCTTTTTTTGTGTAGATAGCAATAACAGAACCAAACATTTATCTGAGAATAAGAATTAAAGCCTTGATATAAAAATTAAACTTCTATCGAGTGAAAGAAATCAGTTCATACGAAGCCATAGAGGAAGTATTTAACGAGTATCTCAAGAAACACAAGCATCGAAAAACCCCCGAGCGATATGCCATATTGAAGCGCATCTACTCGTACGACGGTCATTTCAATGCCGACGATCTGTACAATCTGATGCAGGATGACTACAGGGTGAGTCTGGCCACCGTTTACAACACTTTGGAAATATTATTAGATGCCAAACTGATCATCAAACATCAGTTCTCGGGTCAACATGCTCAATACGAAAAAACGTTTGGCAACAACACCCATCATCATCTGGTTTGCACCGGTTGTGGCAAAGTAAAAGAATTTTCCGACAAGCAAATCCGAACCGACATTCAAGCGCGCAAGTTTGCTCATTTTCAAATGACTCATTATTCTCTCTACTTGTTTGGATTGTGCAGCAAATGTAAAGAGCTACTCAAAAATCAATAAGAAATAACAGAAATACAATATAAACGAATGAAAGTAGATGTTCTATTAGGTCTCCAGTGGGGCGACGAAGGCAAAGGAAAAGTTGTTGACGTACTAACTCCCAATTACGACCTCATTACTCGTTTTCAGGGTGGTCCTAATGCTGGCCACACACTTGAATTCGAAGGCAAAAAATTTGTTCTTCGCTCCATCCCTTCAGGCATTTTTCAGGGCGACAAAGTAAATGTAATCGGAAACGGAGTTGTACTCGACCCGGCATTATTCAAAGCTGAAGTTGACGGACTGGAAGAATCAGGTCACAATCTCACCGAACGACTCAAAATCTCGAAAAAAGCACATTTGATTCTGCCTACTCACCGTCTTTTGGACGCAGCTTACGAAGCAGCAAAAGGTAGTGGTAAAATTGGCACCACTGGTAAAGGTATCGGCCCAACTTATACCGACAAAATCAGCCGTAACGGCGTACGCGTAGGCGACATTCTTCATAATTTCGAAGAAAAATACAACGCGGCTGTCGAAAAACACAAAGCTATTCTGAAACAATATAATTTTGAATATGATCTTACCGAGCTTGAAAAAGCATGGTTCGAAGGTATCGAATGCATCAAACGTTTCGACCTGATTGACAGTGAGCATTATGTAAACGACGCATTGAAAGCCGACAAGAAAGTATTAGCCGAAGGCGCTCAGGGAACAATGCTCGATATTGACTTCGGTTCTTATCCTTTCGTTACTTCATCCAACACCATTTGTGCTGGTGCTTGTACCGGCCTTGGCATTGCTCCACGCATTATTGGTGATGTGTTCGGTATTTTCAAAGCGTATTGTACCCGTGTTGGTAGCGGTCCATTCCCAACTGAGTTGTTTGACGAAACCGGCGACTTGCTTCGCAAAAACGGATTTGAGTTCGGGTCAGTCACCGGCCGTCCACGTCGATGCGGATGGGTTGACCTTGTAGCGCTGAAATATGCCATCATGGTAAATGGAGTAACGCAACTGATCATGATGAAGAGCGACGTTATGGACGAGTTCGAAACCATCAAAGCTTGTGTAGCCTACAAAATTGACGGCACAGAAACAGAGCAATTCCCATTTGATTTGAACGATGGAGCAGAACCAGTTTATGTAGAATTACCAGGCTGGAAAACAGATATGACAAAAATGCAAAGCGAAGATGAGTTCCCTGAAGAATTCAATGCTTACCTGGCATTTTTGGAAGAAGAACTGGAAGTTCCTATCAAAATCGTTTCTGTAGGGCCTGATCGCGACCAAACAATCGTTAGAGGGTAATACAGCACCAGATAAATAAATTCAAAAAGCCACGTTTTCAACGAACTGAAAACGTGGCTTTTTTGTTTCAGATTTTGTCTATTCTGTCAAAATGTCGTTTGGCAGGAATTTTGATAGATTCAGCATCGTAAAACAACTAAAAAAGAAAGAATATGTTTATAGGATATTTTATTTTCGGAATCGTGGCGTTAGTTAGCTGGCTCATTTCGCAACGACTGCAATCAAAATTTGAAAAGTATTCACGCATTCCTGTCCCTAGAGGGATGACTGGCAAAGATGTAGCACAAAAGATGCTACGGGACAATGGAATATATGACGTACAGGTAATTTCGACCAACGGACACCTTACCGACCATTACAACCCTGCTACTAAAACCGTAAACCTGAGTGAGAATGTGTATTCATCATGCAGTGTGGCTGCGGCTGCCGTTGCTGCGCACGAATG
>JBJOOU010000011.1:0-9267 GCA_046051105.1 Bacteroidota bacterium | reverse complement strand
CTACGAATATCGATGATGTATTTGTAGAAAGATTGCATAGTAAATCAGGAAAAGATAGAGAGTTGATCAACGAAATTGTAAGGAGGATACGGGATTTCCGAAAGTTGGGAACCTCTATTCCGTCCGATTTGATAGAGCTGAATGATTTGATGGAGGAATTTTGGTCAGCTAATCATGTAGAAACAAATAGTGTAAAATAATCAATAATATATGGAAAACGAACAAACAGAAACAACGGGCATTCAATTTGAATCCCGCATTGATATGGGCGATTTGCAGCAATGTATGGATGCTGTTCGTCAGGAATTGAAAAAAGTAATTGTCGGTCAGGATAAAATGATCGACTATTTACTGGTGGCTATGCTGGCCAACGGGCATGTATTGCTCGAAGGAGTGCCCGGAGTGGCCAAAACCATGGCCATCCGCCTGTTGGCAAAGGCTTTGGATGTAAAGTTCAGCCGGATTCAGTTTACGCCCGATTTGATGCCGGCCGATATTCTGGGTACTTCGGTGTTTGATATGAAGAAATCGGAATTTGAATTTCGCCACGGACCGGTGTTTGCCAATTTGGTATTGATAGATGAGGTGAACCGATCGCCGGCAAAAACGCAGGCTGCCTTGTTTGAGGTGATGGAGGAGCGGCAGATTACGATTGATGGAAAGACTTATCCGATGGAGACTCCGTTTTTGGTAATGGCTACCCAAAACCCGATAGAGCAGGAGGGAACCTATCGTTTACCCGAGGCACAGTTGGACCGTTTTATGTTCAAGGTGGTGATCGATTATCCAACCCTGGAAGAGGAATTTGAAATCATTCGCCGCGAACATGAGGCCGTGGATGGAGATAAAACGCAGGAGGTAAAGGCGGTGCTTACCGGTGCGAAAATTGGCGAATACAAATCGATTGTAAGGCAAATTATTGTGGAGAAAAACATCATTGAATACATTGCCCGTATCGTGAAAAACACCCGCGAAAATCCATTTTTGTATCTGGGGGCTTCGCCGCGTGCGTCGTTGGCCATACTGAATGCATCGAAGGGATTTGCTGCTTTACGCGGACGTGATTTTGTGACTCCCGAAGATGTAAAAGATTCAACTATTGTGGTGTTGCAACATCGGTTGATCGTATCGCCCGAAAAAGAAATGGAGGGGTTGAGACCCGAAGATATTGTGAAGCAGATTATCGAATCGGTAGAAGTTCCGAGATAATGAAAGTTCTGAAAGCACTATATATCAATCATCTGTTCTTTTATATCCTGGCGGGTATTGGGGGACTGTTTTTCGTTTCGTTTTTTGCAACATGGCTCTTCACTGTTGCGTGGGTGCTGTTTGCGTTGCTTGTGCTTGTGACGATTGTGGATATTTTTATGCTCTTTTCCGGTAAAAATGGTCTGGCGGCTGAGCGTATTTTGCCCGATAAGTTGTCCAATGGCGACGAAAATCCGATTGTTATAGGTATAAAAAACAACTATCCGGTACCCGTGTGGCTGGAGACGATCGACGAAATTCCGTTTCAATTTCAGAAACGGGACTTCTTGCATACCCTGCAGTTGGCTTCAAAAGGAAAGACGACACTTGAATATAGTTTGAGACCCACCGAGCGGGGCGAATACCTGTTCGGCAAACTGAATGTATATGCAAAAACCTGGCTCAGACTCACTTCCAAGCGCTATGTATTTTGCGATAATGTCACCGTTGCTACTTACCCATCGTTTATTCAGTTGAGAAAATACGACATGATGGCATTTTCGAATAATCTGGCTGAATTTGGGCTGAAACGTATACGGAGAATTGGTCATACGATGGAGTTTGAGCAGATACGTGAGTATGCACAGGGTGATGATATCCGTACCATCAACTGGAAGGCCACTTCGAAGCGAAATGCACTGATGGTGAACCAGTATCAGGATGAAAAATCGCAACCGGTATATCAGGTGATTGATACGGGTAGAGTGATGCAAATGCCTTTCCTGGGCTTGAGTTTACTGGATTATGCCATAAATGCTACGCTCGCACTAAGCAATATCGTATTGAAAAAGCAGGACAAGGCCGGTATGTTTACCTTCTCTAAAAAAGTGAGTAACTACGTGGCTGCCGACCGTAGGGCAGGACAGATGAACAAGCTCATGGAAACTTTGTATCGGATTGATACTGACTTTCTGGAAAGTGACTTCGGGCGTTTGTACGTTGATATCAAGCAAACTGCAAAGCAGCGAAGTTTGATTATGCTCTATACCAATTTCGAAACGATGGATTCGCTGCGCCGCCAGTTAGCATCGCTGAAAGAAATCGCCAAATATCATTTACTGATCGTTATATTTTTCGATAATACGGAGTTAAATCAGCTGATTGATCGTCCGGCAAAGAAAACGCAGGAGGTGTATGATAAAGTAATTGCCGAAAAATTTGCCTTCGAAAAGCGCTTAATTGTAAGGGAGCTGAACCGACACGGGATTCAGTCTATTTTGACGCAGCCCGAAAATCTGACGGTGGATAGCATCAATAAGTATCTGGAACTAAAAGCCCGGGGAATGATTTGATAATAATTTTAAATAATTGATATGATTAGAGATTTGATTTTAGCTATTTTTATTTTCTTCCTGGCTTCATGTAGTCCAAAAATTACAAGTACAATTTCAAAGAGTTATGAACCCACACAAGCGGAACAGGATGTGAAGGTTTTTGAATTAAATGATCGTTCGCCCGGCGGAGCTGATAAGCTTGGCGAAGTTAAAATTGGCGATACGGGTTTTACAACAAATTGCAGTTATGAAACAGTAATTAATGTGGCAAAAGCTGAGGCTCGCAAGGTGGGAGGTAATGCTATAAAAGTTGTAGAACACATTCATCCTGATTTGTCAAGTAGTTGTCATCGAATTGTAGTTGAAGTATATCGAATTGTACCCGGAAATTCACAGATCACTCAATCAATAGCAGCTAATTCGGCTATGCAGCTAGTTGATAGCGTGTTGTCATCAACTGAGCCTTTAGCTGTTGTACCCGATACGATTGTGGCCGAAAAGGTGGGCAATCATTACAGATACCTGTACAAGGGAGAGGTGTTGTCGATAGATAGATTGGGCGAGATGCTGAATAAGAAACCTGAAACATTAAATGCAACAAGAAGTTTGAAAGGGGCATCTGCTTTGATGTCTGTAATGGGCTATACCGGTGGTTTTTTAATTGGTTATCCATTGGGACAAGTAATATCAGGTAAACAGGCTTCCTGGGTTATGGCAGCTGTAGGAGCAGGTATAATTGGATTAGCAATTCCGATAGCCAAATCAGCAGACCGGAAATTGTACAATGCTGTACGAACTTATAATATGACGCCTTCAGAAACACATCGGCAGGATAATCATACTGAAATGAAATTAGCTCTGATGCCTGGTGGATTAGGAGTATCAGTTCGGTTTTAGTACAAATTTTCACGATAGAAATAAAAAAACGTAAACTCAGTTCGGGTTTACGTTTTTTTATTTCCATCTATTGCAGCATCAGAATCGTTTGGTCAGATTGAGAAATACCCTTCCTGTGGTCATTACGTCGTCTTTGGCTATTTCGAAATCGGTGGTGAGGTACATGGTTTTGTTCAGTTTCCAGGAGAAGCTAAGGTCGATCAGGTTTTGCGAGTAGATTTGCTCGCGACGATATTCCAGCTGCACATCCAGATTGCCTTCCAAAAAGTCTTTCGAGAGCATACCACCGTATATCAGACCGCTCTGATTGTTCGTGTCGAGATAGGTGCCGGTGAGCGTAATGGCTGTTTCGATAAACGGAATGCGGGCATAAGTCAGGTAGCTGGATGCGTTCAGGCTGAAATCGGACATAGGCGTAGGAATACGATAGCCGGCTGTTCCTCCCCAGCTCAGGTATTTGATGGGGCGATAATTGAAGCGAAAGCGCATTCCCTGACGCATGGCTCTTTCGAGTAAGCTATCGATGCGGTTTTTATAGGTTTCGTAGTAATACACATTTTTGCGAGCATCGTACGATAGTGACATCGATAGTTTGTTGATGGGGTGGTAATTCAACGACAGGTACAAACTGGTCAGTTTAGGTGCATTAGATACCACATTGTTTTCCACCGTGTATAAATCAATTTCGGTAGAACCAAAGAAATCAAGTTTGGGCAACAGCGAATTGGCATGTTGCAGGTAGAGGTATCGGCGGTCGGTGTTGAAGTTGTTGGTCTGATTAAAAAAGGCCACCGACGTTTGCATGCTAGTACCTTCTTTGCGGTACTCATGGCTCACAAAGGCACCGTATTGGAATAACTTTGGGCTATAGCCGTAGTTGAAGTCGTTGGGACGTGAACCGACAATGGCACCCATGCTGAAATCTTTTAGTTTCTTTTCGAATTGCAAACCATCCACTGCTCCTATATTGGCAGCATTTACATTGATTTTTCGTCCCAGACTGATGGAGGTGTTCCGGTCAAAGTCGTATTTCAAGCCCAGGTTGTACACTTTCAGGTCTTTCCATGTTTCGTTGGGGTTGTTGAGCGTATGTGTATAAGCCAAATAGCTGTCGAACGATACTTTGCTACCCGAAATATGATCGGCATTCAGCGCCAGGTTGTAGCGCAGACGGTAATTAGGTGTGGTATAACGCAAAGTGTCGTTTGAGAAATTGCTGTAGGATGAAACCGAGAAGCGTCCGTACACCCGTTGCCGGGGCGAATGTCTTTTCTCTTTTTCTGTTTTCAGGGTTTGATCGATAACGGCCACCGACTCGGATGATTTTTCGGTAATAACTTCCAGAGGTGCAACTTCGGCGTGTCGGTGTGCTATCAGTTCGGTTGACACTTCCAGTTTTATGCCATTCACCGGTTTTCCCATGACCGAAATAGAAGATAAGCTATTGGCCACCAAAGCCGGTAGTAGTTGATTGTTACGGTTGATAAACAAGGTATCGCCCACACGGATACCTTCGGTATTGCTAAACCGAACATAGATATTTTCGGAACTGATAAAAGATACATTTCCGGTAATGTCAGGAGGCGTTTTTTGAGCATATGCCAATACGCTAATGCAGACTAAAATCAATGTCAAAAACTTCTGTTTCATTGAGTTTGTTTTGGGTTCAACCGTTTATTTAAATCGTTTTCCGTCCGAGTGGCAGCGGATACAGGTGTTTTTGGCATCCCAGCCATTGTCATTCACGTGGCAATCGGTGCAGCGTGTCCAGGTACCTTTGTGCTTACCCGAGTAAATACCCCACCAGCCATCGTGTTGTTTTATTTTTACGCTTTGCCATGTGTATGTAGTATGACATTCGCCACAACTGAACTTTGCAAAACGTGTATTGTGGGCAGGTACCGACATAGCTCCCTCTGACTTTTTGCCGCTGTGGCAACTGGTACATTCGGTAGAGAGTTTTTTGCGGTAATTGTCATCTTTATGACATTCTTTACATTCCAGTTTATGACCTCCCACCAATGGGAAGAAGCTATGGTCGAATCCTTTTCCGGTGGTGTTCCAATCCATGCCTGAGTTTTTGTGGCAATGCGCACAATCGGTATCGAATCCCATTGCCTGATGATCGTATTTGGTATTCGCAGTGCTGAGGTATTCCTTTTTGTGGCAGCTGTAGCAATCGGATCGGATATTGTCGAAACGCAGGGTAGAGGCTGAGGTATGGCATCGGCGACAATCGGCAGTGGCATGTGACCCTCGCAAGGGAAAGCCTGCTTGCTGATGGAGTGATTTTACATTGCGTACCAACCAGGATGAAGTATTGTGGCAGCGTTCGCAGTCATTGCCCACCGTGCCCTGGTGTACATCGGTATGGCATTCGAAGCAGCGTGATTTTACTTTCGAAAACTCCAGCGAAGTATGGCATTTCCGACAATCTACCTGGCGGTGTTGGCCGGTGAGCGGGAAACGGGTGGTATTGTGGTCGAAACCCGGTTTGATCTTGTGCCAATCTTCGGTTTTGTGACAAATGGCACAGTCCATATTGAATTTCGGACCGTGTGGCGATTTACGGGCAAAAGAGCTCAGTGTGCCAATCAGTAATGCTATGATAAGTAGGGTGTTCCGCATATGTCGGGGTTAGTTTTCAACAATCATGGAAAAGTTCTTCCAGCCGGTTGCACTTTTATATTCTGCAGATGACCCGGCCGGAACATGAAGAATGCAACTTTTGTAATTCTCAGGGTCAAACACAATACCTGTTTTCTCAATGTAGAGAGTTACAGGATGCGTGGGTAGTGCATATATATCCTGCAGTCCGGTACAGTTCAGAAGGGCGCTATTGCCAATACTAAGCAGGTTTTCGGGTAGCGTTATGGAGGTAAGTGCTTTGCAGTTGGTAAATGCTCCGTTTTCAATAAACATAATGGATGAGGGAATTACGCACGCCCCACTTGTAGTCTCGATGCAACGTTTTACAGAGCTCTGATTAATGTCAATCAGCAGTCCGTTGGCGAAAGTATAGTTGCTGTTTGCTGCGTCGATACTGAAGCCTGTCAGCTTGCTGCAATTCTGGAAGCTAAATGCACCGACGGAAAATATGCCTGCACCGATGGGGAAACTGCCCTCGAGGTTGCTGCAATTGTTGAAAGCATACTCTTCGAGCGTGCTTACCGAGGCAGGGCAGGTAATGCCGGTCAGTTTGTCGCAGTCCGAGAATGCATAGGATGCAATGTTTGTTACTCCGTCCGGAATATTATAAACGCCGCTTTTGTTGCAAAAATGGATCAGCACCGATTTGTCAGCCGAAAACAAGGAACCGTCTACCGCTGAGTATGTCGTGTTTTGATCTGATACTGTAAAGCTTCCGGCACAGCCTATAAAGGAGGTATTATCGATGCTGTTGATGGTGGAAGAGATTTCTACACCGGACAGTCCCGAGCAATAGGAAAACGCCCAGCGATCGATGGTTGTCGTAGAATCGGGTATCGAAAGTGTACCTGATAAAGAGCCGCAGCCCTGAAAGGACGACTCTCCAATGTAACTTACGGGCGGTAGTACCAGGGCCGTGAGGCTGCTACAATAGCTAAAGGCCAACCGACCAATCGTATCGGTCACCGAAGCCGGAAGCTCAAGGATTCCGCTTAGCGACGTACAGCGGTTGAATGCATAGTTGCCGATAGAGCGGATGTTTTGTGGAAATTTAATGGCCTTTAAACGGGTATTGTCGGTTGACTTCGATGGGTTGTAGAAGGCATATTCCGGTATCACATTGGCCGGATAATAGTATTGTAGTTCGCCTGCGCTGCCATCAAATCCGTTGTAGGCCGATATAGTGGCCTTACTCAGGTCGATATACTTCAAAAAGGGCATGTCGTCGCGCATGGTTTTAAAGTCGCGACTGTTGATAGTGTCGGTAATCGACAGTTTGGTCACCGTCAGCAACAGGGCTCCCAGCGCATTTTTCAGTTGGCCGGGGCGAATATCACTTACGGTGGTATAGCCGTTGACCGTGCTGATTGTTCCGGGAAACAATTCGTCATTGCTGCACGAAAACAGCAGTGGAATTATGGCGGCGGCCATCAGGTATTTGTATATGCGATTCATCCTATTCCTATTATTTTTTGTGGCACGATGCGCACGAAATATCGTTGAATTTATACTGAATATACGTTCCTTTTTCGTTGGTAGTGGGTTTGTGACATTCCTCGCATTTCACGGTAATGTGTGCACCATCCAGTTTGAAGCGTGACATGTTGTGGTCGAATTTCGAATTGTGCCAACTGTCGGTGCCGTGGCAGCGCTCACAACTGGTTTTTCCATTCATGGCAAATTGACCAGCGTGGGGTTCTTTGTGGCAGCTCTCGCAATCGCGCGACAGGCCTTTAAACATTTGCTTCCTTCCACCGTTTACGCCTTTCGCATAATGACATTCGGCACAGCTGATCACAGCATGTTTGCCATCCAGTTTGAAGCCGGTTTGTGCATGGTCGAAAGGCTTAATCTGGTTCCATTTTACCACATTATGGCAAATAGAACAGTCTTTTTTATCGCCCATGAACTTATCTTCTATCTTGCCTTCGTGCTCATTTTTATGGCAGCTGATGCATTGTTTGCTGATTTTGAAAGTCCACTGGTTATCGCTTTTCTTGTGACAGGCAGCGCAGGAGGTGGCCAGGTGAGCCCCTTCCAGCTTGAAGTGCTTGTTGTGCTCGGCAATGGTGAAGGTGCTGGGCGTAAAGCCATCGTTGGTATGGCATTTATTGCAGTCGGGCTTCGAGCCATCGCGGTGTTTGAATTCGCCTTTGTGGAAATCCTTGTGGCAATCCTCGCATTTGTCGTGCTTGATAGGATCGGTCATTTTGCCGGTGGTGTGGCAGGCTTTACAGTCGACCTGACGGTGTTTGCCCAGCAGTTTGAAGTCGGTCTTATCGTGATTGAAGGCCTTCATCGTTTTGCTGAATTTCCAGGATTCTTCGGTATGACAGCGTTTGCAGTCCTGCCCGAATTTACCTTTGTGCACATCGGTATGACAGGCTGTACAATTGGCAAATTCCAGGTTGCTGAAGCGTTGGTATTTCTTTCCGTTTACGATTTCCATTTTGTGGCAATCGATACATTTTACGGTTCGGTGTTTGCCCAGTAACGGGAAACGGGTTTTGTTGTGATCGAATCCGGTAGCATTTTTCCAGGACGTGAAGTTGTGACATTCTGTACAGTTTTTAGACAAATGACCCTGGTGATAATCGTCGTGACACGAAAGGCAATTCTGACTAAGTCCGAGGAAGGTCCCTTTGCGTTTTTTGAGTACCGGATCTTTGATACGTTCGGGTTTGTGACAGGCCGCACATTCCTGTTTGGCATGTTCGCCTTTCAGGGCAAATCCGGTGAGGTTATGGTTGAATTTCTTTTTGTCCAGGCGGATCATGTCGAAGTTGCGTCCGTGGTGATCGCTATGGCACACGGCACAGTTTTTCATGCCTACTTCCTTAGAAGAGTGAAAGCCTTTGTGAGCGTCAATTTCTGCTTTGATCTCTTTGTGGCAGGCCAGACATTTCTCACGGGTCACTTCTTTGCCTACCGAGTGACATTGCGTACAGTTGCTGATGCCTTCGAGATGCGCATGGGATTTGGCTAAGTCGCCGGGGGACACTTGCGATATCGCAGCAGCTATATTTAAAAATAGGATTCCCGTAAGAGATACAATGCGAGTATACGAAACGTAGCTTTTTGTCCTCAAGCCGGACAGGCTTTTACTTTTTGGCTTCAGCCCCAAAAAGTAAACAAAAAAGGCCGCCGCTGTCGATAAAAAGCTAAAAATTGTCTGCGTTTCGCTGAAAGCGTCCAAACT
>JBJOOU010000010.1:0-9267 GCA_046051105.1 Bacteroidota bacterium | reverse complement strand
AATAAAACGCATCTACCGATTTGGGATCCTCCTCAATGGCCTGATTGAATTGATCCAAAGCCCCTTTCATGTTTTTGGCTCTGAACTCTTCCGTTCCTTTAAGAAGATAATGCTTTACATCATGACGATGACAAGCCGACAAAGTGAGACTAAACAGCAGTAAAATAAGCAGTTTATGAGCGGACAGATATTGTTTTCCGGTTTTCATTACAGGATCAGAAAAATTGTGTTTTTGTGGCGCAAAAATACGCATTAATCATCAATCCAAATTTATAAATAACTATAAAACGAAAGCGGGTAAGTTAATGAATCAACAAACCCGCTTACACTTATTTTACTCCTCTACGATTGATTATCCGCGCTGACGTTCGAGCAGAATCATCATCATCAGTCCCAATACCATCGGCTCTTCTTCGCCCGGCAGGAAGTCGGCCAGCTTGTCAATCACAAATTTGCGCCCCAGAAACGACTGCACTTTGCTCAGGCGGGCCACCAATGTACCATCGGGACGGGAAACGCCATAGGTGGGGTGAAACAAATAGCCGGTCAGCAAATTCAAGCCCGGGATTTGCCCCAAAACCGCGTCGCCCACTTTGGCCCATGGATTTTCTTCACGCACCTGCAACGAATTCTTTTGCGAAGCATCGAAAATATCATAGGTCGCTTTCCAGAGCGAAGCCCAACCTTTGCGGGCTACACGGCCTATTTCCATTTCCTGACGGTCGGTAAAGGCGTAGGTAGTCGAAAAATCGAGCCATTTATTGGCACGGATGGTATAAATTTGCTCGGCACGGTCGTCGTTGGTGTACACTTGTATTTCTTCTACCAGTTTCAGTATTTTTTGGCGCACATAAGCAATCGTTTGCTCGTTGGCATCAGCAATGATAAAATCGTTGCTCAGAGTGGTTACTTTAAAAGTAAGTTGTAGTGGGTAATTCAGATGTTGCATACGTTGGTGTTATTATTTTTAGTTTCAGATATCGTTGAACTTTCAATTTATAATTCAAAAATACTGATTTTTTCGATTTAACGTATAAAAATTCCATTATTATATTCCAAAGATTAAAAATCATTACGAAAATGATTCATTCAGATGCCAATTTGTAAGTTTATGTGCTAAAAAACACATTTTCCACAATACATGCATTTACCTGTTTTGCGCCTTGCTATTTTTTTTGTACTTTTGCGAAAAATTTAAAGGATGTCATTCGATATTTCTCTTATAGGTTATGTAGCTGGTTTTTGTACGGCAATTGCGCAATTTCCGCAGGCATACAAAGTGATAAAAACTGGTGAAACAGAGAGCATTTCGCTGGGGATGTATCTGATAATGACTTTGGGTATCTTCTTTTGGTTTGCTTATGGCATACTGATACCCGACCTTCCAATGATTCTGGCAAATGGAGTGTGTTTGATACCATCGGTATATATACTCTTCATCACGATTCGAAATTCGAAAAAAGCTAAAATTTAAAATCGATATGAAACGCATTCAAATCATCAACGGTCCTAACCTGAACCTTTTGGGCAAACGCGAGCCAACAGTATACGGTAGCCAAACATTTGAAGCGTACTACGAGGAGCTGAAAACTGTATTCCCGGAACTGGAACTCAGCTACTTTCAGTCCAACCACGAAGGTGCGATTATCGACAAGATTCACGAAATTGGCTTTGACTTTGATGCTATCGTGCTCAATGCCGGGGCATACACTCATACTTCGGTAGCCATCGCCGACGCCATCCGCTCGGTAACAACTCCGGTAATCGAAGTACACATTTCAAATGTATTTAAACGCGAAGCCTTCCGTCATCATTCGTATTTGTCGGAAGCCTGCAAAGGTTGCATCGTAGGTATGGGCCTTGATTCGTACCGATTGGCTGTTGACGCAGCCAGCCGTTTTTAAAAGATATTTATATTCAAATATAGGTATGTCAGTGCTGTATTAGTTATTTAAAAATTCTTATATGTCCAAATCAACAAAAATTGTAGCAACGATCAGTGATATTCGTTGTGAAGTAGACTTCCTTCGTCAGCTTTATGCTGAAGGTATGAACGTAGTTCGTATGAACTCAGCTCACATTGTGCGTGAAGGTTTCGAGCGTATCGTAAACAACACCCGTGCAGTAAGCCCCAACCTGGCTATCCTGATGGATACCAAAGGTCCTGAAATCCGTACAACAAAAATCGAAGAAGGTTCAATCGACCTTGAAACCGGCGATGTTGTAAAAGTAGTAGGTAACCCAGATGCTTTCACTACCAAAGAATGTATCGCTGTTAACTACCCTCATTTTGTTCGCGACCTGAATGTTGGTGACAGCATCCTTTTCGACGATGGCGAGATCGACTTGAAAGTTGATTCTAAAACTGAAGATTACCTGGTTTGTACTGTACAAAACAACGGTAACCTTGGAAGCCGCAAGAGTGTGAACGTACCAGGTGTACGCATCAACCTGCCTTCTTTGACTGAAAAAGATATTACTAACATCTTGTTGGCTATCGAACTGGAGCTTGACTTTATTGCTCACTCTTTCGTTCGTAACAGACAAGATATCCTTGATATCCAAAAAATTCTTGACGAGCACAACAGCGACATCAAAATCATCGCAAAAATCGAAAACCAGGAAGGTGTTGACAACATCGACGAAATCCTTGAAGTGGCTTACGGTGTGATGGTAGCTCGTGGTGACCTCGGTATTGAAGTAGCTCAGGAAAAAATTCCTGGAATCCAACGTCGTTTGATCCGCAAATGTGTTCAGGCTAAAAAACCAGTTATCGTAGCAACTCAAATGCTTCACACAATGATCAAAAACCCACGCCCAACACGTGCTGAGGTGACTGACATTGCGAACGCAATTTACTACCGTACTGACGCTGTGATGTTGAGTGGCGAAACTGCTTATGGTAAATACCCTGTTGAAGCAGTTCGTACAATGGCATCTATCGCTAAAGAAGCTGAAAAAACAAAAATGGCTGAAAACGATATACCTGTAACGATCGATACTACCGACCGTACTTCGTTCCTTTGCCAGGCTGCTGTAGGCGCTTGTTCAAACCTTGGAACTAAAGCGATCATTACCGATACTTACACTGGCCGCACCACTCGTTATTTGGCTGCTTACCGTGGTATTGCTCCTATCTTCTCAATTTGCTACAACGAGCGCACCGTTCGTCAGTTGGCTCTTTCTTACGGAGTATTCCCTGTATACCAACCAGAAGGTGGAAACGTACAACAGTACTTCCTTACTGCACTTCAGGACCTGATCGGCAAAGGCTTGATCAGCGAAGAAGATTCAGTATGTTACTTGAGCGGTAGCTACGGTATGGGCCAAGGTACTACTTTCCTTGAAGTAAACAAGGTAAGCACTATCTTCCAAACACGCGAAAAATACCTGTTGCCTAATTTCTAATTAGCGCCACAGATCTGATTTATAAGCCAAAAGGCGTTCCCTCACTGGGGAACGCCTTTTTTATTATATTAATTGGGGATTACAATTTATTTTTTGTTTATACACAACTTTCTTTTGCTTTTATTTGGATATTTCAGTTAGACAGTTTAGATTTGCAAAGTGAATGTAAAATACATTCTCCTTACTCAAACTATCAAATACATTATCCTTTATGAAAAAACTATTACTCACTCTCACAGGGCTGATTTATCTTTCTACTACGACTTTCTCTCAGGATTTTTCCACCAAATTTTATATCGAAAACAAATCGGGAAGAAAAGACTCCATCGAACTGGGATATGCCAGTGATGCTACTTTCGGAATTGATAGTAAATACAACGAAACAGCGATTGACCATCCATTAGCGGCAAGCAATAAGAATGTGTTGATTGGGGTAATAAACGAAACAACGTCGTATATTGGTGAACTAATTCGCAACAACACATTAAATACCTACACAAAAAAACAAATTGTTGAACTCAACAATCTTTATATCGAAACAAGCGCAATACCTATTTTGGTACCTACCGATTCACTACCTCTTACAATAAGCTGGAATAAGACACTATTTAATGATTCAAAACGAGACTATAGCCTAATTACAGACTGGAGGCTTGGAGGTTGGTTTGACGCAGGAGATAATACAACGCGTGAATTTTTAAAAAATACAAACTCCGTTACACTTACCCGAAGCGTAGAAAATTATCAGGTAATAGATGGCAGCAGCCAACAGACCTACTCATTGTTCTATGTAGCATTTGGAAATTGGGTAAATACAATTTCTATATTTGATGGTACCAATTCTATTCTTCAATCAAAAGACATCTCCATCCATATCAACAATCGTTCACTAACCATCAACAATCAATCGCAAATTGCAATCACAAATATCAAGCTACTTTCGATTACAGGAAGTCTGGCAGGGCAATGGAATTACTGCGGTCAATCGTTGGATATGAGCCAATTTTCCAAAGGAGTGTATATCATAAGCATTGACACCAACGAAGGAACAAGGAACTTTAAAGTGATGCTATAAAGATACCGGTAAAGACAGCACTGAAACTGATACTACTGCTAAGTAATTATTGTAGCTACTACCATATTCAATAAACACTTATTGTAGCGTGTTCACTATACACTCTTTTCCCATCAACCGGAAATTACCATATCAAGGCGGTAATTTCCGGTTCTTTTTTGGGGCACGCTTTGCAAAATGGTAACAAAGCCGAATATTCCTAAAATATTCAAAGCGATTAAACCACGGGGCATAATGTTTGTCAAAGAAATTCGCGTTATTCAAAAACAACAAACATTATTCTAATTTTATACAGATAGATTCTCAGGTATGAAGAAGATTTTTTCGCTGATTTTATTTATTTCCATCACGTTCCACCTACTGGCGGCCCCTGCGGGAATCAGAGGGACGGTGGTGGATGCCAAATCGCAAACT
The DNA here is from genome assembly GCA_046051105.1 of Bacteroidota bacterium. GTDB lineage: Bacteria > Bacteroidota > Bacteroidia > Bacteroidales > Paludibacteraceae > Paludibacter. The sequence goes on along the minus strand of JBJOOU010000010.1, from coordinate 4,370 downwards.
CCCCTCGACTATGTAAACGTAGCCCTGTTCAAAAAAGGGTCCGACAAAATGATAAAAGGTGCAACTACCGATAAAAATGGTAACTTTTCGTTTGCCGCCATCAACGAAGGCTTGTACGAACTCCGTATCAGTTTTGTGGGCTACAATACATTCAAACAAGACATTACTCTAAAAGGTGCGCCCGTTAATCTGGGCAAACTGATACTAAAAGAAAACAGCAAAGCGCTGAAAGAAGTAGAAGTGGTGGGCCAGGGCTCTACCATGAAACTGGAAGTAGACAAAAAGGTTTTCAGCGTAGACCAAAACATTGCTTCGGCAGGCGGATCGGCTTCTGATGTGCTGCAAAATATCCCATCGGTAACGGTGGACAACGAAGGAAATGTGGCGCTTCGCAACAGTTCGGATGTGGAAGTGTGGATCAACGGCAAACCATCGGGACTGACGGCCGAAAACCGCGGACAAATACTGCAACAAATGCCGGCCGAAAGCATCGAATCGGTAGAAATCATGACCAACCCCTCGGCAAAATTCAAACCCGAAGGTTCGTCGGGCATTATCAACCTGGTGCTGAAGAAAAACCGCAAAGCCGGCTACTACGGAAGCATTTCGGCCGGAGGAATGTACAACACTACTGCCGAAAAACTGGGTGGTACACTGGGGGCTAACTTTAGCTATTCGAGCCAAAAACTGGAAGCGAATGTGAATGTGGGTTTCCGCCGGATGAACATGCCCAGCGGTAGCTGGAGCAGCCGCGATACGTACCAAAGCAATGGCGATGTGCACAACCTGTATCAAACTTCTGAAAATATTCGTTCAATCAAAGGTCTTTTCAGTCGCGTGTCATTGGATTATCACCTCACTGACAAAAACACACTGAGCTTCTCGGGCATGGGCATGAGAGGCCGTTCTACCACCGACGGAACGATTGATTATACACTATATAATGTTACCGCAGATACCCTGATCAGAAAATATCAACGCAATACGGATGGCACAGGATCGCGGAACCATATCCATACCAATCTGGGCTTCCGTCATGAATTCGACAAAAAAGGATCGATGCTGGACATTAGCGTGGGCTATTCCAACCACGATATGTCGCAGGACTCACGATACATTCAATCCAACAATCAGGGAAAAGACATTACCTCAGATCTATCGCAAGCTGGAGGTGGCAGCGAAAATGAATATGAATTGAAAATAGATTATACCAAAAAATTCTCTGAAAACAGCAAGCTCGAAGCCGGTATGGAGTCGAACTATTCGCATCAGCAGAGCAACACTTCGGGAGTTAACCATTTTACCGAAAAACCTATCGACTCGTATTTCAACAATTTCGATTACGAAGAACAAATACACGCTGCTTACCTTACTTATGGCGGCAAAATAGATAAATTCACTTACCAGGCCGGACTTCGGGGCGAATATTATTCGAAATGGTTTACCAATACAGCGCGGGAAAATGGCGTAAACATACCACAAGAGGTATCTCCGATTGATTATTGGCAAGCTTACCCCAGCCTGTTTATCGGCTACAGCCTGCCGCATAACAACGAAATACAACTCAATGTCACCCGTCGCGTAGATCGACCACGGGGTATGCAACTCAATCCATATCACAACTACTCCGACTCTACCAATGTAACATACGGTAACCCAAAGCTGGACCCGCAATTTTCTCTGGCTTATGAGCTGAATTATATCAAAACCTGGGATGCTCACACCTTGTCGGGGTCGCTGTATTACCGCGCCACCAACAATGTAATTCAGGACATCAGCTTCCTGAAAGATGGCATCATGCAAAGTACGTCAATGAATTTGGCCAAACAAGCCAATGTAGGATTGGAACTGGTAGCTAAAAACCGCTTGTTTCAGGTCTTGAACCTCACTACTTCGGTAAATCTGTACAACAGCCATCTGGATTCGGCTGTGTATACCGAAAATAATGTAGTACTGGCACACACTAAACAACAGGATCTTTTCTCGTGGAATGCACGCACCATGGCCAATTTTGCCTTAAGCAAAACTACCTTCGGACAAATCACTGCGGAATACAACGCTCCCAGACTGATTGCTCAAGGAAAAGAAAACGCCAACTTTGCTGTGGATTTAGGGCTGCGCCAAACATTCTTCGATAAAAAACTAAGCTTAAACCTGATGGTGCGCGACGTATTTTACAGCCGCAAACGAAAAACCACCACATGGGGAACAGGCTATAATCAAAATGGCTATACCTACTGGGGAGGTCGGATGATTGGCCTTACAGCTTCGTATAACTTCGGAAATATGAAGCCTAAAAAACAGGAAAGATCCGGACAGCAGGAAATGAACTCAATGGACAACGGAATGGACTAAAGAAACTCTCTCTTCACTATACAATCCGGAAACCGCCACCAACCGAATGAACGTTCGGACGGTGAGCGGTTTTTTTTATTGCTATCACCCTCTACGCCGAAACTCACCACACACCAACGCTGTGGCCATGCCCACATTGAGCGACTCGGAAGTAGGCTGCCCGGCAGGATAATTCGGAATCAGGAGTTTATCAGTCACCAGCCCTTCTATTTCGGGCGAAATACCATTGCCTTCGTTTCCCATTACAATGATTCCCTGCTGCGAAAGCGATTTTCCGTAGATGTTTTCGCCATCCATAAAAGTGCCGTAAATTGGTAATTTTCCCTGTAGAGAAGCCAGGAATTCGGGAAGATCCACCGAATGTACCCGGACGCGTGCCAAAGCGCCCATCGTAGCCTGAACGGTTTTGGCGCTAAAAGCATCTACCGAATGGAGCGAGCAAAAAATATCGTGGATGCCAAACCAATCGGCAATGCGGATGATGGTGCCCAGATTGCCGGGATCCTGTACATCGTCGAGCGCCAGGCTTAAGCGCGAGCTGATTTCTGCCAAATCGGGCACGAAAGCAGGTTTTTGAAACAATGCCAGCACACCCTGCGGCGATTTTTGATTGGAAACTTTTTGCAATTCAGCTTCAGAAGCTTCGATAAGTTCATCGGCCTGAATGGCCTTATTCTGACTAAACCAGTGGGGAGTAGCCACCAGCGTTACGCAGCGAAATTCCACCGAAAGATCGGTTATCAATTTGGTTCCTTCGGCTATAAACAAGCCGGTTTCGTCGCGAAACTTTTTTTGCGAAAGACTGCTGATCAGTTTTGTTTTGTTTTTCGAAAGCATTGTTTTTCAGTTGCAGAGCATGAAAAAAACCGCCGTTTATTCGATGTATTTGTAACGCGGTTCTATTTCTGGTTTGAAATTTGTTCGTACAAAGCTAGTAAAGAAAACGATAAAAAGCTATATTTGCAAAAAAAATCAATTCTAATTTATCAACCGTGGTATGAAGCTGGGCACACGTAGTATTTTATTTATAATGGTTTTGCTGCTGGCGTCCTGCAATTCTACCAAATTTGTGCCCGAAGGCGAGTACCTGCTCGACAAGGTGAAGATTACCTCGGATGACAAGGAAGTGATACCTGACGAATACAACGAATACCGTCGTCAAACCCCAAATGCTGCTGTTTTCCCGGTACTCTTTGGAGGAATGCGCATGCAATTGGGCATTTACAACCTAGCTCCAAAAGATACCACCACCGGATATAAACGTTTTTGGAACAAAATCTTTCATAAAATGGGAGATGCGCCCGTGCTGTACAACTCAGCACTAACATCGCTTACCACCCAGCAGATTCAGCGCGTATTGGTAAACAAAGGCTACATCAATGCCAAAGTAACCAACGATGTAAAGATCAAAAACAAAAAAGTAGCCGTCACTTATTCCATCACTGCCAATCAACCTTACCGGTTGCGCGATTACGGAGTAAACTTAAAGAATCCACGCTTGTACGAAATTGCTACCGATACAGCCAAATCGCTGATTCGCCCCAATATGCTGTTTAATGCCGACGTATTAGGAGCTGAACGCATCCGCATTGCTAATTTATTTCGCAGAGAAGGCTATTATAATTTCAACAAAGACTATCTGGGCTACAGTGCCGATAGCGCTTTGAATGCCAAAAGAGTGAATCTGACGCTGGAACTGCGTGACTTCCTGAAAAACAGTTCCGATTCGATCAACAATATCGTGTTCAGGAAGTACACTATCCGCAATGTGATATACTATATCAACAAAGAAGCCATACTTTCGGACGATTTGCAGAACAAAGACCGTCTGGACACCGTACGATTCCGTGATTTTATTCTGGTTTCGCCAAAAGAAAAGATATTGAAGCTGGATGCATTGGTACAAAACACCTACATCAACCCGAAAGCCTACTACAGCGACGATGCGGTGGACAAAACCTACCAAAGCCTGAATACCCTGGGACCTATCAAGTATGTAAATATCAGTTTCAAAG
>JBJOOU010000009.1:0-2657 GCA_046051105.1 Bacteroidota bacterium | reverse complement strand
GATGGATATTTTCATTGTTTAATAGAAGTGTATTCCGGATAGTTTATCTATCTGAATATATGTTTATAGCACAAATATAGTTGATATTTTACAATTGAATGTAGGGGCTCAGTAGCTTCTTAATATCTTTTTCGGAAAAGAGCTGAATTTTTGGTAGTGTGAAAACAGCATTGGCCAATGGCAGTAATTCGATTGCACTTTCTTTGGGAGCTTTGCCATTGTCGGCCATAAAAAAGGCGGCGGGTTTTATTTCCTGACGCAATCCGCCTGATTCACAAAGCATATAACCGTTTTCCGGCAATAGCTTGGAAATGATCCGATAGGCATCTATCATCTTCTGGGGTAGACATTCCACATAAAACACCAGTTTGGCTCCAGCCTGGATCATCCGCCAGGTATCTTTGCCTTCGGGAGCGGTATGTTCTACCCAAATGGAATAACCTTCGCCCCGAAAATCGGGCATATGTTTGTTGGTTCCGTGCTCGTGAGTGGTTATTTTTAGTGCAAAAACATCGTATTTATCTTTCAGAAAATAAATGATTTTGCAAATCAGGGTGGTCTTTCCGCTGTCACGGCCTGTGCCTGAAACTAATATGAGCCGGTTATCTTTTTTCATTTTTTTGCAGATAGAAAGCCTGTAATTCCTCCGGCGTATTGACGTTGTACAATTGGAGCAGCGTTTTTTCATCGGGTACAATGGTTTTGGCCTGTACCGATTCCAATAGTTTTTGCAGGGAATAAAGTTCTGAATGAATGGCTGCTACAATGTCCGGTAGAATACTATAATGATAAATGGCACACAAAGGTTCGTAATGTCCGTCAATTTGGTAACACACTGCTTTGCAGTCTTCAGCTTTGCACAAAAGCGGCAAAAGCGCTTCGATGTTTAGTTGCGGTAAGTCGCAGGCCACCACCAGACACCAGGGCGTAGTACATGCTTTGAGCGCTGCATGAATACCACCCATAGGGCCAATTTCCGGATAGATGTCGGGGATGCTGCGGTAAGGCGATTGTATTAGTCGGTGGTTCTGACTGATGATGATGTTGCTGCAAAGCTGATCGAGTAATCCGAGCAAATGCTGACCAAAGTTCTGATCGCCGTGGGGCAACAGGACTTTGTGTTTGCCCATGCGGGAGGATTTTCCACCCGTGAGCAATACACCGGTCAGTTCATTTTTTGCGGATAGTTTCATCAGTTCATTGTGTTAGTTGTACGGAACACCTACGTAAACGAAATTGTCTTCGATTTTTACCGGATATACCGCAATTTTATAAGCATCACCACTCAGGCATTCGCCACTTTTCAGTGAGAAATTTTTCTTGTGAAACGGGCAGGAAACCTTAGGCTCGCCGGCTGCATCGCCGATGATTCCCCGCGAAAGCACCATCTCCATGCGATGCGGACACATGTTTTGTGTGGCGTACCATTCACCCCGGGCCGCAAAATTATAGATGGCTATTTGCTTGTCTTTGTGAAGAAAGGTGGTTCCTCCATTGTGTGGAAAATCTTCCACAGCTGCCACTTTTACCCATTCGCGCACATCATCTTGTGCAAATGTAATTTCTTTTTCTATTGATTCGGTATGCATAATCTTTCTTTTTTAAACGAATACTAACAAATACTTCAATAAACAGCTATTCTCTCGCTAAGTCCTAGTGACCCTAAGAAAATCTGTATAATTACAAGCATATTTACAAATTAATGCTTTGAAATACACGATTTAATCACTAATCACTAATCACTAATCACTAATCACTAATCACTAATCATTAATCACTAATCCCTAACCCCTTTCTTATCCTTGTTTGCTCCATGCCGGTGGCATTTTCTGGTCGCGCAAAGGAACGAAGCGAATGGTTTTGTCCGGTTCTTCAGAGTTGATAAAGGTGCGGAATTGCTTGCGGAGTTCGGGGTTTTCCACCACCTCGCGCCATTCGCATTTATAGTTGGCTATCAGTCCTTCCATTTCTGCTTCAAACTGAGCTCCCAGTCCCAGTGAATCGTCCACCACCACTTCTTTGATATGGTTCAGACCGCCTTCGAGCGAGTCCAGCCATTTGGAAGTACGGGTCAGCGGCGCTGCGGTTTTGATGTAGTACATCAGGAAGCGGTCCAGGTAGCGGATGCAGGTTTCCTTGTCGATGTCGGCTGCCAACAGTTGTGCGTGAGCTGGATTTGCTCCACCGTTACCACATACGTACAGGTTCCAGCCTTTGTCGGTGGCAATGATACCAAAGTCTTTTCCGCGTGCTTCGGCACATTCGCGGATACAGCCCGAAACGCCGCCTTTGAGTTTGTGTGGCGAGCGCAAGCCTTTGTAGCGTTCTTCCACTTCGATAGCAAAAGATACCGATTCTTGCTGGCCGAAACGGCACCAGGTAGAGCCTACGCAACTTTTTACAGTACGCAAGGATTTTCCGTAGGCATGTCCGCTTTCAAATCCCGCCGCTATCAGTTCTTCCCAAATCAAAGGCAATTGATCGATGGAAGCACCGAATAGGTCGATGCGTTGTCCGCCAGTGATTTTGGTGTACAAATTGTATTTTTCTGCAACCTGTCCGATTACCAACAGCTTTTGTGGTGTGATTTCACCACCGGGAATACGGGGCACTACCGAATACGTTCCACCACGTTGGATATTGGCCAAAAAGCGGTC
>JBJOOU010000008.1:0-24112 GCA_046051105.1 Bacteroidota bacterium | reverse complement strand
CTCCGCTCTCTGACTGGCCAGCTCCGTCAATGCCTGGTAAATGTCATTAAACTGCATATTGGTTTCAACCATAAACTCATCGAGTTTCCGGTTGAGTTCCGTAAACCCTAGGGCATATTGTCGCAGTACCACAAACGCCCGGATGATCTGGATATTTACCTCTATCGCTTTCTCGCTTCTCAATACGCTCGAAAGCATCGCAACGCCCTGTTCTGTAAAAACCGACGGCCTTACAGAACTATGCTTCAATGTCGCTGGCAACTGGTCACAAATTGTGACCAGTTCCAACCATTCCCCCTCTGCTAGCTCAAACATAAAGTCAGGCGGAAAGCGGCTATAATTCCGCTTTACCGCTTGTTTGAGCACCTTCGTCTTTACCTCATACATTTCTGCCAAATCAAAATCCAGCATCACCCGAAGGCCCCTAATCTCGTATATCTTGTTCTGAATAACCTGTAGCTCCATGATCTTTGATTTTATATGTTATAGGCATTTTCCATTTCCTTGAGCTTGCCGGACAAGATATCCATATCTAGGCCTATTTTATTGTCTGTGATTCGCGCATATATCTGTGTTGTTTTAATATTTGTATGCCCAAGCATTTTGGAAACTGTTTCAATAGGCACACCCTGAGACAAAGTAATCGTGGTAGCAAATGTATGTCTAGCTAAGTGAAATGTGAGACATTTATTAATTCCACATAGGTCTGCAATCTCTTTTAGGTAAGCATTCATTTTTTGATTACTTACCAAAGGCAATAATTTGCCTTCCGGCAACTTGCCTTTGTATTTATCCAATATCTTCTTGGGCACATCCAACAGTGGAATATTGGAATTTACATCGGTTTTCTGACGCTTAGTCATAATCCACAACTTACCATCAAATGAGGTCCTGATATTGGTTTCCTTGAGATTATAAACATCAATATAGGCTAGACCTGTAAAACATGAGAATAAGAAAATATCTCTTACATGCTCCAATCGTGGTATGCTGATTTTCTTTCTAAATATACTTTCTAGCTCTTCCTTTGTTAGGTACCCGCGGTCTACCTTATTTAATCTGATTTTATAATTTGCAAATGGATCCTGAGTTATCCAGCCATTGTTTTTAGCGATAATAATTATCCGCTTGAAAAACTGCATAAACTTAGCTGTGGTATTAGCCTGGCATTTGCAATCGACCATCAAAAAAGTCTCGAAATCCTGAATAAACATATGATTGATCTCTGTCAAATGAATATCAGATACACTGTATTTCTTACGAAGAAATGTAGTCAGATGCTTTTTAGTCACTTCATATTTCTGATATGTAGCTTCAGACTTACTAATACCAATAAGGCTTTTCACATCAGCATTATGCTTATTGAATAGCTCCAGTACAGTTTGTTGCTTTGTGTTGATACCAAGAAAGATGTTTTTGATTTTTTCTGCATTAACCGACTGCATTCTGTCAAGTTCCTGGTGGTAGATCCGGTTTAAAACCGATTTTGTATTATCTATTAATCCATTGATTTCTTGCGCTGTCGCACTGCGACCGTTCAATTTTCCTGCTTTTACGTTCCATAATGCAGGATCTACATCAGTTTTCATACTAAAACGGGACTCGTCACCGTCAACAGTAATACGGCATAAAAGGGGTACATTGCCATTTTTCTTTTGCTTATCTCTTTTCAGGAAAAAGAGAACATTGAATGTTGTTTTCATAATCTCTAATTGAATTACAAAGTTAGACTTAAATAATTGTTAGTGAGAGTTCTGCAAACAGCCAATTTCAGACAAACAAATGCCTTTTTAGTTCAATTCGTACCCCTTTTTCGATTTTTCAAAAAGGGGTACGAATTGGGAAATAAATTCATCAGGGTTTTGGCATTTTCTTGTCATTTTCCTATAAGGTGGGAAAAAGAAAAAACCCTACAAATCATTGATTTGTAGGGTTTTTCTCTTTTTTGTCGCTAATTGTCTTAGCTTCTAAGCGGAGAGAGAGGGATTCGAACCCCCGGTACCTCTCAGTACAACGGTTTTCAAGACCGCCGCGATCGACCACTCTGCCATCTCTCCAGTAGCAGTGCTTCCTTTCAAAAGCGATGCAAAGGTAGGAGTTTTTTTTGAACCTGCAAATACTTTACGAAATAAATTCTGTCTTTTCTGTACGAAAAACGGCGGCCAAACCATTGTTTGCCGCCGTCTGTACTGGATATCAGTATTTTGTATAACTGAAAAAATTATACTGTTTTGAGATATTCTACTACATTTTTTTCGATGCGGGCGGTGATATCAGCAATATCTGCTTTGTCGAAGCTTTCGCCCGAGATATTTTCGAACAATTCGATGTAGCGTTCGCTGATTCCTGCTACAATTTCTTCGGTCATTTCGGGTACTTGCTGCCCTTCTTTGCCCTGAAAACCATTTTCCATCAACCATTCGCGCACGAATTCTTTCGACAATTGTTTTTGCGCTTCGCCTTTTTCAAACAATTCCTGATAGCTATCAGCATAGAAATAGCGTGAAGAGTCTGGCGTGTGAATCTCGTCGATCAGGTAGATTTTACCGTCACGGTTACCGAATTCGTATTTAGTGTCCACCAGGATCAAACCGCGTTTAGCAGCGATTTCAGTTCCACGAAGGAACAATTCCATCGTGTATTTTTCAAGCATTGCATAATCTTCGGCCGAAACCAATCCCTGGCTCAGAATTTCTTCTTTCGAAATATCTTCGTCATGCAGTCCCAGCTCGGCTTTAGTAGTTGGAGTGATGATCGGCTGTGGGAAACGTTCGTTTTCGCGCATACCGTCCGGTATTTTTACGCCGCAAATCTCGCGCACACCACTTTTATACGCTCTCCATGCGCTACCGCACAAATAACCGCGTACAATCATCTCCACAGGGTAGCCTTCGCAACGCAGACCTACGGTTACCATTGGGTCTGGTGTAGCCAGTTTCCAGTTAGGAACGATATCGGCAGTAGCATCCAGAAATTTTGCTGCAATCTGGTTTAGCATTTGTCCTTTGTAAGGAATTCCTTTGGGCAATACCACATCGAAAGCCGAAATACGGTCGGTAGCAATCATTACCAGCAGGTCATTTTTCACTGTGTACACATCACGCACTTTGCCGTGATACACGTTTGTTTGTCCATCAAAATGGAAATCTGTGTTAGTTAAAGCGTTCATTATTTCTGATTTTTGTTTTCTTCTTTCTTTATTAGTAGTAAACTTTCTCTTTTTTCGTATGCTTCCACAATCCGTTGAACGAGTTTGTGGCGCACAATATCTTTTACGTCAAATTCAACGCGTGCAATACCTTTAATGTTCTTCAGCACTTCCAACGCATCTATCAATCCCGATTTTTGTTGGTAGGGCAGGTCAATTTGAGTCATATCCCCCGTGACAATCATTTTGGCGTTCAGGCCCATACGGGTCATAAACATCTTGATTTGTGAGGTGGTAGTATTTTGTGCTTCATCCAGAATAACCACCGCATCACTCAACGTTCGACCACGCATAAAAGCAAGCGGAGCGATCTGTATGGTGCCGTTTTCGAGATATTCTTTCAGTTTCAATGGGGTAATCATATCCTGCAACGCATCGTAAAGTGGTTGCAAATACGGATCGATTTTCTCTTTCATATCGCCGGGCAAAAAGCCCAGTTTTTCACCGGCTTCAACAGCCGGTCGACTGAGAATAATCTTTTTTACTTCTTTGTTTTTGAGGGCACGCACCGCCAGCGCAATAGCAGTGTAGGTTTTACCCGATCCAGCCGGACCAATAGCAAACAGCATATCGTGCGTATCAAAGGCTTTTACGAGTTTTTGCTGATTGGGAGTGCGGGCAGTAATGGTTTTACCATTCGACCCATGAAGTATCAGGCTCTCGTGTTTCACCTCAGCAGGTTCCGAACTTCCTTTTACTATTTCGATAATATTGGCTTCAGTCAATGCATTATTGTCGATACAGTAACGTTCAATTTTAGAAAGTTTCAGAATGAATTTTTTAGCTTCCTCTTCATTGCCAGCTACTTTTATTACATGTCCTCTTGCTGTAAAACGCAAAGTGGGATACAGGTTTTTCAGGGTGTGAATATTGGCATTGTTTACTCCATAAAAAACAAGCGTGTCAGTATGTTCCGAAAGGGTGAATACAGCTTCCCCAGCCCCTTCTGATGAAGGAGTTGGAGAGCTGGTATGTTCGATGTTTGTCATCAAATTAATATTAAGCCTCCCCAATGGGGAGGTTGGAGGGGCTTTTTAGTATGCGAATAAAGGATAAGCTTCCATGGTTTTGTTTACGCGTTCGCGAACCGATTTGATTACTTCTTCGTTTTCAACGTTTGAAAGCACTGTTTCAATCATTTCAGCTATTTCTGCCATTAAATCTTCTTTTGCACCACGGGTAGTGATAGCAGGCGTACCCAAACGGATTCCTGAAGTTTGGAAAGCCGAACGGCTATCGAAAGGAACCATGTTTTTGTTTACAGTAATGTCGGCTTCAACCAATGCTTTTTCAGCCACTTTACCTGTCAGTTCAGGGAATTTAGCACGCAAGTCAACCAACATAGAGTGGTTATCAGTACCGCCAGAGATGATCGTAAAACCACGAGCGATCAATGCATCAGCCAAAGCAGCTGCATTTTTCTTCACCTGAGTTTGGTATTCTTTGTATTCTGGTTCCAGACATTCGCCGAAAGACACTGCTTTTGCAGCAATCACATGTTCCAGCGGACCACCCTGAATACCAGGGAACACAGCTGAATCAAGTAATGCCGACATCATTTTTACTTCACCTTTAGGAGTGGTTTTGCCCCATGGGTTAGGAAAATCTTTACCCAACAAAATGATACCTCCACGTGGACCACGAAGCGTTTTGTGAGTAGTTGAAGTTACGATATGAGCGTATTTCACTGGGTTTTCCAACAAACCAGCTGCAATCAAACCGGCAGGGTGAGCCATATCAATCATTAGGATAGCGCCAATTTTATCAGCAATTTCGCGCATGCGTTTGTAATCCCACTCACGTGAATAAGCCGAACCACCACCCACGATCAATTTTGGTTTTTCGCGCAATGCCACTTCTTCCATTTGGTCATAATCAACGCGACCAGTTTCCTGAACTACATTGTATTCCAATGGTTGATAAAGGATACCTGAACTGTTTACCAACGAACCGTGTGACAAGTGACCGCCATGAGCCAAATTCAAACCTAAGAATTTGTCGCCAGGATTCAAACAAGCCAAAAATACCGCTGCATTAGCCTGGGCACCTGAGTGAGGTTGTACGTTAGCCCATTCAGCACCGAAAATTTCTTTCAAACGGTCGATGGCAATTTGTTCGCTCTGGTCAACTACCTCGCAACCACCATAGTAGCGTTTACCCGGATAACCTTCAGCATATTTATTTGTCAAAACGGATCCCATTGCTTCCATCACTTGTTCGCTCACAAAGTTTTCGGATGCAATCAGTTCAATACCTTTCATCTGACGTTGTTTTTCACGTGCGATGATGTCAAAAATAACCTGATCTCTTTTCATTTGTTGTTTTTATTGTTGTTTTTAATTTATTCGTTCAATAATTCCTGAAACCGATTGATAAATTTTCCTACATGAAAACCATCCATCAATGCATGATTGACATGCACATCTACCGGCAACCACATTTTATCCCCCTCACGGGTAAGTTTCCCAAAAGTAATCTTTGGAATACTACGAGCCGCATCAAATTTGCGGGCATGATTCACAGCTGTAAAATCAGCCCATGGCAATGTGGAATAGTGCAGAATATCATCTCCAGTATAAGGAAATTTCAATCCTCTTTCGGCCTTTACCCGTTCGGTTTCAGCTTTTGCCTGCAGCATAAACAGGTCTATATCTTCGGTATAGGGGAAATAACCACATCCATAGGTTTCATTTTCCCTGAAAATGGTAGGCCCCGCTCCTACTCTATCGTAACACACAACCTTATCATCCTCAATGCGGTATCGAAACTCTTCAATTTCGTTCGCTGCTTTCATCGACAAATATAAATAAAACAATGAAAATGAATAACCTGCGTGCTTAGCTTTTTTGTAAGCTGACGAACATTCCACTTTCACGGCAATACCAAAAAGCGGTTCATCAAAGTCTTTGAAAACTTCAAAATGCTCCCGCCGTTTCCAGTTGGATATGTCGATTTCGTGTTTACCCCTACCCCCTAAAGGGGAATTTAGATAGTCCATTCTATTTAAATATTTGGGAAATAAAATTATTAAAGCAAAACCAACCCTATTCCCCTTTAGGGGCTAGGGGTTTCTTCTTTTTCTGCACAGTCCAGCCAAACTTTCCTATTTCTTCACCCAACTTATAATAATGTCCGTGTGAATAAGCTATCAGCTTGGCTTCTGAAAGTTTAAATGTATCGGTTACCGGGTCGATATACCGACTATCCGCTTGCACATTTACTACATCAGCAATAAACATATCGTGCGATCCCAATTCTATGATTTCCTTCACCTTACACTCGATACATAACGGCGATTCATCCACAATGGGCGCATCTATTTTTTCGCCTTTTACTGGCGTAAGCTTCATCTCAGCAAACTTATTGAAATCCTTACCACTTTTCACTCCACACCAATCAGCAGCATAGGCCATTTCCTCATTGGTAAGATTGATAACAAATTCGCCTGCATTTTTGATCAAATCATACGAATGACGCTCTTTTCGTACAGAAATATAACACATGGGAGGATTTGTACAAACGGTACCCATCCAGCTGATAGTAATCAGATTATAATCCTCCGGCTTGCTTCCACAAGATACCAATGCCGCTGGCAAAGGATAAATCAACGTACCGGGCTTCCAACTTACCTTGCCCATATATTATTTTATTTTCACCTCTTCCTGTTTCACTTCACGCTCGCAATATCTGCATTTTAAGCGAATAGCACCATCCTCTTCCAACACGTTGAAACGGGTTACCACCGGCTGATGGTTAGTGATGCAGTTAGGATTATTACACTGAATCACTTCACGAATTTCCTTTGGCAGTACCAACGGCCGCTTTTCAACGACCTCAAAATCGCGAATAATGTTGATTTTTGCATCCGGGCAAATCAATGCCAGTTTGTTCGTTTCGTTTTCGGCTAAAGCACGATCAGCAATTTTCACCAGCCCCTTGGAACCTATTTTCTTACTTTCCAGATTATTAGCCAGAGTAATCTGATTATCGCAAGTATCAAGATGCAAGATGTGCACTACTTTGAATAATTTATCAGACGGAATATGGTCGATTACAGTACCATCTTTGAGGGCTGCAACTTTTAATTTTTTTTCTATTGTCATACGTTTCACGGATAGAATGCAATTTAACTAGCCAATGTTCAACACTTTACTCATAATAGCCTGGCGTACATACAGCCCATTTTGGGCCTGCTGAAAGTAATAGGCCTTTTCGCTACTGTCCACATCCGGATCAATCTCGGTAACACGTGGCAGCGGATGCAGAATGCGTAAGTTGGGTTTGGACTGTGCCAACATATCTTTCTTAAGCGTATAAACGTTTTTCACACGTTCGTACTCCATCAAGTCCTGAAAACGCTCGCGCTGTACACGAGTCATATACAGGATATCAGCATCATTGAAATTATCATTCAGCTCATTCACTTCGGTGTAAGGAATATTGCGTTTTTGGCAAAACAGCTTATATTCTTCAGGCATTTTCAATTCATCCGGCGCAATAAACTTGAATGTTGGATTGAAGTGCGACATCGCCATAATCAGCGAATGCACCGTACGACCATATTTCAGGTCGCCCACCAGACAGATGGTCAGGTTTTCCAAAGTTCCCTGCGTTTTCAAAATAGAATACAAGTCGAGCAACGTTTGCGAAGGATGCTGATTGGCACCGTCGCCGGCATTTACCACCGGCACCGGCGAAATTTCAGCCGCATATCGCGCAGCACCCTCCAGTGGATGCCGCATCACAATGGCATCAGCATACGAGCTCACCATATGAATGGTATCATTCAGCGTTTCGCCTTTCGACGAACTACTTGTGGATGCATCCGAAAAACCAATAATCGACCCTCCCAAACGAATCACTGCCGTCTCGAAACTAAGACGTGTACGCGTTGATGGTTCAAAAAACAAGGTTGCGATTACTTTACCATCCAGTTTTTTCAGGTTCGGATTGGCTTCAAAAACAGCGGCCGCTTCCAGAATTTCAAGAATTTCTTCCCTGCTGTAGTCGGCTATCGATACCAGACTGTTGTAGCTCATAAATTGATTTTCCTTTTAACCATTGAATTTCTCCAACGGATTATTATTGAATAAATATTAGAACACTGTACAAAAACACCAATTTTCTTCGTCAAAAAGCAACAAAAAAACCAACACAAACCCGCAACGGATTTACATTGGTTTACTATTTACAGAGGGCAGCATATCCACGCAACTATTTCGCTGTGAGCTGCTTTCATGAAAAAGATATTTGAAGTTTCGCGTATTCATTAGACTACTGCAAAGATAGTCGTTTTATTTGAAAAAAAGAAACGCTTATCAATGGAAATCCATCATGGTTCGACAAACTTCAGACCATACAATTTATCGAGTTTCGAGCGCAGAATTTCGGCCTCATGCTTACGAATAGAAAGCATCATCAGGCATTCATTTTCGTAAGCCTGACTAACGATTTGGGCATTAGTATCCTTCACAATACGCATCACATCGTTCATCAACAAATAATCAAAAGCAATTTCGTACTGTACATCAATTGTTCGCTCCACAACATTTGCCTGATTCAATGCCTCAATAGTCGCTTCTTTGTATGCAGTAATCAATCCACCCGTCCCTAACAGAATGCCTCCAAAATAACGAATTACCACTACCAACACATTAGTTAACTCACGCGAATTAATTTGTCCGAGTATCGGCCTGCCCGCGGTACCCGACGGCTCTCCGTCATCATTTGCCCTGAACTCGGTTCTTTCTGCACCAATCATATAAGCATAACACACATGGCGAGCATCAAAAAAACGTTTTTGATATTCCTTTACAATCTCCTTCACTTCATCAACCGATGCAACGGGATGTGCAAAAGATAGGAATTTGCTACCCTTTTCTTTATATATACCTTCTGAGGTGGCTGTAATGGTCTTGTAAGTATCTGACATCGAATTATTATGAGCCACAAAATTAGCAAAAAACTGCTTTGCACGAAAGTATCCGCACACTTCATTACATAAAATTATTTTTAATGAGAATAAATTACGAAACTTTTGAAACAAAATAATATAAGCAACTGTTATTGTATATAACTTTGAATCGAAATCTTCTAATTATTTAATCCAGCTGAAAATGTCACAAATTGAACTGAAACAAATTTATCTCGAGCTTGGACATGAAATTAATCGTTTAAGCTTAACCATTGCATCACAATACAAAGATGCATTACGCCAGGACGCTCACGAAACAGTGCAACAATTCAAACCTCAGATCGACAAATGGGTACGTATGCTTATCGAACGTGAGATAGCCTGTTATGATCTCGAAAAAATTCTTGAAAGCCAGCGGGACGAAATGCCTTTTACCCGACTCAATCTATTGGGCGCTGATTGCCCGGTAGTAGAACAAATGCGCTGCGAAATGCTACGAATCGTTGCAAAAGCGATCATGAACTCTTATTTAAACTCCCTTTTCAAAACACGCTCCTGTACTCAGGCGATATTGGGAAATCCATATTGATCTATCTTCTAAAAAAAGTACCTGAAACAATATTTCAGGTACTTTTTTATGCTATATTTTCGCAAAAATTGTATATTTGTCATAGAAAAACAAGCCTTTTTAGCTCAGCTGGTAGAGCAATTCATTCGTAATGAATAGGCCTGGGGTTCGAGTCCCCAAAAAGGCTCAACTCAAAGCGCAGAATCCTATAAAGATTCAAGCGCTTTTTTATTTTCAAAAGCCCCGATACCAAACAAGGCAAAATCATATTTGATTGGATCGGCCGGATCAAACTCACGAAGAACTGAAGTAATTTCCTCGACCGCTTTCCAGTCATTTTGCTTACGCGCGAGTAAACCATAAGCACGAGCTACATCACCCGTGTGCACATCCAGCGGCAACATCAGCGCCGAAGCTGGTATGTTTTTCCATAATCCAAAATCAACTTCGGTATCATTGCTTCTCACCATCCAGCGCAAATACATATTCAGCCGCTTGCCCGATGAGTTGGCAGCCACATCCGACAAATGTTTCTTCACTCGGCTTTCGTAAGGTAGTTCAAGAAAGATGTTCCTGAAATGTTGCAAAGCTCCGAATATCGTTTGATGCTGCGAATAGCCTTCCGAAAAAACTGCCTCCAAACCACCGTAATGCCGATAAATATGCTGAATCGACCGTAGAAAATAGATGCAATCCTCTCCATTGAAGGTACGATGTACAAAGGTTAAAAACGGAGCGCAATTCTCTGATTTCGAGAAATCTGTTTCTGATACAAAATCAAAAGGTGAGTTTTCCATCAACTCCATCAACCTGCGGGCATTATTGATAATGCTTTTACGTTGCCCCCACGCAATGGTAGCCGCAAGAAAACCGGCAATTTCAATATCTTCTTTGCGTGAAAAACGATGTGGAATTTGTATGGGATCGGTTTCGATAAAATCGATACTATTGTATTCAGCCACTCTGGAATCGAGCAATGCTTTTATTGGGGAGAAATCTTTAGTCATATCCGGTTAAAACGACGAATACCAAGAAATGTTTGATGGCAGGCAATTTTCAATAGCGATATATCATATTTAAAAACCGCCCAGTGAGCTCAATGTCAATGGGCGGTTGGCTAAAAATTATTCTTTGTTTTTGGTGGGAGTTTTGGGTTCAGCCGTTTTTTCAGGCAAACTTTTTTTCTCAGGATCCATCATTTCCATCAGTTTCAAACCCAGAAGTCCATCGATGGCGTTACCTCCATTACCATTATTGCCACCAATAAGTACATCCGGTATAAGCTTAATATTACCTTTGGATAATTCTTCGGTAATTTTATAACGGGTGAAGTTTTCTCCGCCCAGTGCTTTAACAGCCAGTTCGTAGGCCTCGGCAGTTGACTTACCAATAGCCAGAATCTTTTGAGCTTCGGCATTACCGGTCAGTGCAATTTGCTCTGCTTGTGCAGATGCTTTCAGTCGGATTGCTTCAGCTTCGGCCTGTGCACGCATTTTGGTAGCTTCGGCTTCGGCGCCTACTGCCACTTTTACGCTGGTGGCGTCCCCTTCCGATTTCTTTACAGTAGCATTAGCCAATCGCTCGGCAATTTCCACACCCTGTTGAGCTTTTACAATTTCCTTCTGCATATCGGCAATAGCCGTCTCCTTTTCCATTCCCTGTCGGGTTTCCTGCGCTTTTTTCTCAGTTTCGTAAGTCACTTTTTGTTCTTCAGCCAGCTTACGATCCGTCAGCGTCTTCATCAACGAGTCCGGCGGAACAATATCACCAATCAGCGTATCAACCGCATTGACATTGTATTCGTCCAACACTTTTTTAATATGTGCTTTCGCCGATTCCTGGCGCTCCTTACGGGTACTCAGGAAGGCAATCACATCGCTATCCTGCGCCGAGTTACGGAAATAGTTACCGATGGTTGGCTCCAGCACCTGCGAAACAAGATTGACCATATTTCCGAAGCGGGCAATAACTTTAGGCGCTTCGTTAGTTGGCACGTGAATAATTTGTGCTACATCCAGATTGAATGGGAAACCATCTTTGGAACGAACAGTAATGGTCGATAGGTTTTTATCCAGATTGTGCGCTTCACTACGTGCAGACGCCCAGTTGAGTACAAGATTAGTTGTTGGTACCAATTCTACCTTCATTGTATAGACATTGATCGGATATTTACCCGGACCAAGTGGTTCAATCCACACACCTTTATTTCCTTTTTCTACAATATTTCCATGTTTAAAATCCGAACCAGTAAGATCATGCCCTTCACTACCAATAAATGAAATCACCACCCCTACATATCCAATTGGAATCTCAGTCATCGGAATCTCTTCAATCTGCACCGCCCATGGATTCAGGTTGTACGAACCAGCCAGAATTACCTGAGGCTGAAGACCACGATTACCACCGTTTTCAAGAAATGCATCAAAATTCTGATAATTATTATGGCCATCAATCATCTTACCCGCTATTTGTCCGGCCTCAATAGGTTGACCGTCCAAGGTTGTGATGATCCCCACCCGACTTTCCTGAATACGCACCATGTCGGTAATTGAAACCTGAAAAAGCATCGTATTAATACGATATGAACCCGCTGTAATATAAGCAGTTTGGCGTCCGCGCTGCCCCCCATTCAGCAAAAATTTATCTGCATCCTGAAAATCATCACATTCAACAAAATGAGCCAAAATATTACCGGTAGGTATTGGTTCGCCATCCTTCGAAAGCACAAGTCCTATCTTTCCTTCCGGAATGATTGTAAATGGTTCCATCGCAACATCATACTGCCAAAACCACATACCAAAATAAAGCCCGGGAGCTAATGTTTTCGCCTGAAAACCCGCTTCGCCCTTCGTGGCAATGATCCTGCCATCGGGCAGCGACTTATCTGCTCCAAAAAGAACAAATTTCTTGGTTACCAAACCAATACGATCCTCCGGCACAATCACCATTCCAAACAAAAAGCGCAAAATCACCTTGTACAGTACAAGACACACAATTATCAGCAGAACCCACCAATAATTTCCAAAGAAATCAATCATAAATTACTTGAATAAATTGTTTTACACTAAATCTCTCTACTTTAAACTCACATTTATTAGAGCATGAGTTTTTAAGCGTGTAAATGTAGATATTTTTATCTTTATTGAGTGAATAGTTTCGAGAAATTTTTCCTCTAACCTGAAACTTTTTTTGAGCTCATTTAAAAAGCCTTTCGAAACACTAAAAAAACAAAATTAAAGATGATTTGTGTCGAAAATATGAAATGCTTTCTATCTTTGTGCATGATTATTGTATAACAATCATACAAACTATTTTACCAACAAATAAATTTTTGAAAACATGAAAAAGAAAATTGCCATCCTGTCACTTCTTGCGATCTTTGCTGTAGCTAATACATTGACAGCTCAAACACCAGCTTCGAAAACAGAAAAACCTAAAGTAGAAACTAAAGCTGAAAAGAAAGACGATAAAGCTTGCTGTAAAGACAAAAAAGCTGACAAAAAAGAATGCAGCAAAGACCAAGCTGAAAAGAAAGAATGCTGCAAAAAAGCTAACGCAAAAGAATGCAGCAAAAAAGCTGAAGAAAAAGCTTGTTGCAAAGATAAAAAAGCTGAAGTAAAAAAATAATTCTTCTAACTACAAAAAACAAATAAGGCCACGAATTATTCGCGGCCTTATTTCTTTATATATCAATGATGCTTATTTCTTAGCACATCTCTCATTCAACAACTTAGTTACTTCTTCTGTGATATCGTAAGCTTTTTCGGCATACAGTACATTGTCATTCGAAGTATTACTGATGATCATTTCGTATTTATGATCTTTATTGTATTCTTTCAGAAATTTATTGATCGTATCACGCAACTCTTCACTCATCTTTTGCTGAACACCTAAAAGCTGTTTACTCAATTGTCCATCCAACTGCTGAAGTTCCTGCTGCTTACGTTGCAATCTCATCTGCTCTTGCTCTGCCCTGTCGCGGCTTAAAAAAGCATTATTCTCCAACTTGCGTTGAAATTCGGCCATTTCGGTTTGCAGTTGGCGGGCGCGTGTATTTATTGTCAATCGAGAGTCTTCCTGCTTTTTAATCAACGATTCGTTAGCATCTTTTGCAAACTGATAATTGAGCAACAAAGAATCAACATTAATAAAGGCAATGGGAAGTTTACTAACCTTGCCTGTAGTTTTTCCTGATACTATTTGCTGAGCTACAGGATTCGTTTTCGAACCGCCAAGAACTAACCAAAAAAGTACGATAACAGCAACTGCCAATACGGCGTTAATAATGAGTGAGAGGTTTTTCATTGTTTGATTGAATAAATTGGAATCTGTATTTTTCTTCCGTTACTTTCTGTTTTTGAAAATCTGAATGCAAAGATAATTTTTTTACAACACATCGGTACGCGCACCGTGTAATTTTTAGTTTAATGAATGATTTACCTCTCATTTTAACCTACATTCACTATTTTACGCAAAAACCGTCTTTCCTGCATAAAAAAAACCGGATTGAAAATCAATCCGGCTATAAAAAACGTAGGTAACAAACAATTATAATAACAAATAATTAATAATTAATATCGAGCTGAAACGACATTCCAATCCACCAAATCCCATAATGCAGCCACATAGTCGGCGCGACGGTTTTGATAATCGATGTAGTAAGCATGTTCCCAAACATCAAAAGTAAGTAGCGGAGTAAGCCCACTGGTCAATGGGTTTCCTGCATTACTTTCTTTAGTAATAGACAATTTCCCCTCAGCATCTTTCACCAGCCACGCCCAACCTGACCCAAATACAGACACAGCTGCTTTATTGAATTCGGCTTTGAAGTCGTCAACCGAACCAAAAGCAGCTTCAATAGCTTTAGCCAAGGCCTCAGCAGGCACTGTTCCTTTGTGTGGCGTTAGAGAGAGGAAATAAAAGTTATGGTTCCAAATCTGGGCCGCATTATTAAAAACCGGGCCACTGGATTTCTTTACAATTGTATCAAGATCTGCATCAGCAAATTCGGTACCTTCCACCAAACCGTTCAGGTTATTCACATACGTAAGGTGATGTTTCCCGTAATGAAAGCTGATGGTCTTTTCGCTGATAACTGGTTCCAATGCATTATGAGCATATGGTAATTCCGGCAATGAAAATTTCATGATTCTATTGTTTTATGTTAACAATGAGGTTATTTTCGCGATTTATCCATTAAACGTCAAAAAATGGCATTTTGTTTGATAGATACTTAAGTTTTTAGTGGAAAAAATTCAACAGATTTGGTTTACTGCATATTTCTTGTCATCTTTGTAGTCAATTTGCTTGATTTTAAGAAACTATCCGTTAATTTTGTATTCATTATATAATATCTAGAGAAAATGAAAAAAACAATCCGATTGATTATTGCATTAGCTATCGTTATGGGAGCTACCAGTGCCTGTAAATCAAAACAAAAGATTGCTGAAGTACCTGCTGGTGCTAATGTAAAAGCAAAAGTTGGCACTTCGACTACGACTAATCAGGTAGAATCTGATCAGACGGCTAAATTTGATGAATCAACAGCCGGTGCATCTACCGCCAACGAAAAAGCTGTAACTACCCGCAACGAAAAGTTTGACCTGGTAGAAGGCGAATCTTCATCAATGAAGTACAAATTTCACGTGGTAGTTGGAAGCTTCTCGAAACCAGAAAACGCCCGTGGTCTTCAATCTACATTGAAATCCGAAGGAAACAAAGCATTAGTCGTAATCAACGAAAAAGGCATGTACCGCGTACTTATTGCTTCTTACAATGACTATGATCAGGCTCACGTTCGTATCAAACAAATTTCGAACCGTTTCCCTGATGCATGGGTATTGGTTCAGAAATAAAATACACCGTATTTAGCACAAAAAAAGGAAATGCAATGCATTTCCTTTTTTTGTGTGCTCTTTTACCGTGTAAACTGTTCAATCACATCTTTATGTGTTGGATATTTACTCATCAAGGACTCCCGGGAAGCTAATTCAAAATCGCGAAAATCGAAGCCGGGAGCTACGGTACAGCCCACCAATGCATAATCGCCCAACACCTTGGCTGCAAACCAATATTCAGCAGGCACCACAAAGTGGAATTCTTCGCCCTTAGCTAAATCGGCACCAACACGAACACTCGAACAATCCCCTTCAGGACTGATCATGTGGATCAACACTGCTGCCCCTTCATAAAAATGCCAGATTTCATCCTGACGGATGCGATGAAACGCCGAGAAGCCATCAGAAGTGAGCATAAAGTAGATACAGGTCGAGAAGCTCCGCTCGCCACCAAAATCAATCACACCTTTGCTACGATACGTTTCGCGATAAAAGCCCCCTTCCGGATGACTTTGCAACTGCAATTTTTCTATCAAAAAGTCTTTACGGCTCATTTCACTGTATTTTTAAATCGATTTCCGTCTGATTGAATGTGTGTAAACCAACGCAAACAATCTTTCTGATCTTCAAGGGGTTCATCATTACTGATATCCTTGCAAAACCAGGCACTCACCTGTTTCGGATCGTCGAACTTTGGAGTAATTGCAAAACCTTCGATATTAGCACTGCCACCAGCTGGATTGGGGACAGGATATTCAGCTATTGTATTAAACTTACGTTTACCACCGTGCTTTTTCAGGCTCAAATCCGTTACTTCCAGAAAATTTCCATCCGTGTTGTGCAATATATATAACAGTCCTGTAGATCGATCGAAACTCAAATCACAGCTTTCCCGCTGCGATGTTTTATATCGACCTACCAGCACTAAATCATTGTCCTGATCGGGATTTACGTCATATACCCATATTAAGCCCTTCTTTTGATGAGCAATAAAAATCAACCCTCCCATTCCTTTCTTTGAAGTGTACAACTCTTCGGCATCAGATGTTTCAAATCCGGCAGCCGACAAATAACTATCAGGAATAAATTCAATCCCTTCCGGGCCATCATTGCCGGTATCCACCATCCCACCCTGATCGGACAGCAAGTTCCATTTATGCATCAGCGTGTACGACGAAAAATCGGGAGAATAACTATACTTTCGTATTTCGAAATGCTTTTCGTCGATGGTATAAAATTCATTTTTAGCCTCATCAATGGTAGTGATACCTTCGGGATTACCAATCTTCTTTAAACTTCCCGCCAACGAAAATCCTTTGCCACTGGCTCCTTGTTGCAATACATATAAATACCCATTGTCAGAAACGGCAAAGAGTTGTTTCTTTTGCGAATTCCAGTGCAATCCGCTTAATTCGGCGACACCAAGAGAATCAATAGCCGGAGTTAGATTAAAAGATTCAGACCAATGACCAGATAGATCTGAGGCCACATCCTTTTTAGCCCGCGAATAACTACAACTTCCCAAAAAGCTCAAAACCCCAAGCAAAAGGACAATTTTTCTACTCCGGCTAAAAGACATCATACAATTGTGAGACATACTAAATACTGATTACGTGAATTACTAACAGCGAAAGTACCCATTTATTTCAAGAAAGCACAGCGAAAAAACTGACATTTAAAGTCGTTTCACATTCTATATTTTCTGACAAAACTGCAACTGATTAAAATTACTGTTAAATATTCGATCTACTATTGGAAGATATAGAAAAATGGCAGTACTTTTGTATCGTTGTTTAAACAACTATTAAATATAAAACTATTATGACACAATTACAGAACGACGAAGTTTTTGATATCCTGGTAGGAAAAATATCAACTGCTATCAATCGTGCTTTTTTACGTTCGTTTGCAGCTGAGGGTATCGAGATCACTACCGAGCAATGGTCGGTTCTGGCCTGCCTGTGGAACAAAGACAAAGTGACACAACAAACTTTGTGTACACTGACAGCTAAAGATAAACCCAGCATGACCCGACTCATCGATAAACTGGAAAAAAGAAATCTGGTTACCCGCGTTTCTGATCATACCGACCGAAGAATCAACCTCATACACCTCACCGATGCAGGTGCCAAACTGGAAGCAAAAGCGACTGAACTGGTGCAGGAAATTGCGAACCGCACACTAAGTAATGTATCAGAAGATGAGCTAAATGCCGTAAGACTGGTACTTCGTAAAATCATGGGAAATCTCAAATGATTTTATTTGCACTTAAAGTTGCACACACAACCATTGTTTATATAATCAAACAGAAATAATGATGAAGAAAAATGTATTAGTGATTGTAGCTGCTTTTGCATCGTTGCAAATGCAAGCACAACGGGTATTACAATTGGAAGATTGCAGGCAGTTGGCGTTATCGCACAACAAGAGCCTGCAAATGGCAAAAGAAAGCGTAAAAGCGGCCACAGAGCTCAAAAAAGCGGCTTTCACACAATTTCTACCAAATTTCTCGGCCAATGGTGTTTACACCTGGAACCAGAAAAACATATCGATGCTGGGCGAAGATGCAATGCTACCTATCGGAACAAAAATGGCGGATGGTTCATTTGGTTACACTCCGGGCAAAGGTCAAGTACAGGAGACTCAATTGGCCAATGGTGCATGGGTGCCACTGGATGCCTCTGGTACACCTTTCGACCCACGTAAAAACCCTGAAAAATTAGTATGGAAACAATATGCCTACCTTCCCAAAGAAGCATTTGAGTTTGACTCTAAAAACATCTTTGTAGGAACCATCGGTTTTACTCAGCCTATTTTCATGGGTGGCAAAATCCGTGAATTGTATCGCATCTCCAAATACAGCGAAAACATTGCGAAAGCAAAAGAAGAAAACGAGAAAAACGAACTGATGGTAGAGGTGGATGAAGCATACTGGCGCGTGGTATCGGTAGAAAACAAGCTGAACCTGGCCAAAGAATACCGCAACCTGATAGCCCGCATGGACAGCAACGTAACCAATATGATAGAAGAAGGTGTGGCCACCAAAGCCGAACTTTTGAAAGTAAAAGTGAAACTGAACGAAGCAGAAGTAATGGTTACCAAAGCGGAAAACGGGTTGAACTTATCCAAAATGGCGTTGAACCAATTGATCGGATTGCCATTGGACGAAGCAATTAAACTAAGTGATACCGACCTGAGCAACACCAAAGAAACCAAACTCATTCCGGTAGAGCAGGCCATCAGCAATCGCCCTGAAATGAAAATGCTGACCGAAGCTCAGAACATCGCAAAGTCAAGCGAACGGATTATGTTTTCTCGCTTTTTGCCCAATGTAGCCTTATCAGGTAACTATTTGGTATCGAACCCCAACGTATACGATGGGTACGAAAATAAATTCGGTGGCATGTTCACCGTGGGCGTTGTAGCCAATGTACCGCTATTTCATTTTGGCGAAAGAATACATACACTGAATGCAGCTAAAGTGCAAGCTAAAATTGCGGAAATGAAAATTGACGAGACCAAAGAAAAAATGCAGCTGCAGATTAAACAGGATTCGTACAAACTGGCCGAAAGCCTGAAAAAGAAAAACACGACCCAGCAAAACATCGATCATGCAGAAGAAAACCTGCGCTATGCATCGGAAGGGTTTAAAGAAGGGGTGATCAACTCTACCGACCTTCTGGGAGCTCAAACAGCCTGGTTGTCGGCCAAATCTGAAAACATCGATGCCATTATCGACTACAAACTTTGCAACTCATATCTGGCAAAATCATTGGGAACTGTAGGAAAGTAGTTTGTCAAGTTTGTCAAGTTTATAAAGTTTATAAAGTCAATAGGAAAATTAGAAAAAATAGATGAAGTGAATGGCGCTGACTGCGCAATTTGCGTTCAAAAAAAATATACCGCAACATCTGTAGAAATAATAAATAAACGCATAAAATATAGA
Source organism: Bacteroidota bacterium (assembly GCA_046051105.1). Classification (GTDB taxonomy): domain Bacteria; phylum Bacteroidota; class Bacteroidia; order Bacteroidales; family Paludibacteraceae; genus Paludibacter. The sequence continues at coordinate 4,639 of JBJOOU010000008.1, read as the reverse complement.
ACAATGAAAAAGAAAAATCAGGATTTAAGAACAGGATTGTTTGCTTTGATCATCGTAATTATTATCATATTTATTGTAGGCCTGATCGTTAACCGACCAGAACCGGTGATTATTCAGGGAGAAGCCGATGCTTCAGAACTTCGTGTTTCAGGTAAAATTCCGGGGCGTATTAAATCATTTGCAGTAGAAGAAGGCGCACAGGTAAAGGCCGGCGACACATTGGTCATTATCGACAGTCCTGAACTGACTGCCAAACTGGAGCAAGCCAATGCGGCGGAAGATGCAGCGATGGCTCAAAACCGCAAAGCCATCAAAGGCGCCCGCAAAGAACAAATTATGGGAGCTTTTGAAATGTACCAAAAAGCATTGGTAGGCGTAGATATTACCAAAAAATCATACGATCGTGTGCAGAAATTGTTCGACAAAGGCGTAGTACCAGCACAAAAACGCGACGAAGCCGAAGCACAATACAAAGCGGCCGTGGCCACTGCCAATGCTGCCAAAACCCAATACGACATGGCTAAGAACGGTGCCGAGCTGGAAGACAAAGAAGCTGCTTTGGCTTTAGTGGATCGTGCAAAAGGCGCCGTGAACGAAGTAAAATCGTATATGAAAGAAACTCAGTTGGTAGCACCAATTGATGGAGAAATCAGCGAGATTTATCCGAAAGCCGGCGAGTTGGTAGGAACCGGAGCACCGATTATGAGCATTGTGAACCTGAATGACATCTGGTTTACTTTCAACGTGCGCGAAGACTTATTGGGCGACCTGAAAATGGGTAAAACTTTTAAAGTGAAAGTGCCTGCACTGAACAATCAGGTAGTGGAAGTGCGCGTGACTTACATCAAAGCGCTGGCATCTTACGCCACCTGGAAAGCCACCAAAACCAGCGGTCAGTTTGACGTAAAAACATTCGAAGTGCGCGCCAAACCAACAGCAAAAGTAGCCGATCTTCGTCCGGGCATGACTGCTTTATTCGAAGAAATGTTGAAATAAGACGACAGTAGTCAATACAATTTAAACAGAAGAAACTTCATGTTGAACAATATAATCTATTCCATTGCAGCCACCATCACCCGGGAGATGAAACGGATGATTCGTCGTCCGATCTACTTTCTGGGTACCGTGGGTGTGATGGGATTTACCTACCTGTTTTTCCTGACATTTTTCAACGAAGGACAGCCCAACAAAATGCCGATTGCGGTGGTGGACATGGATAATTCGTCGATATCGCGGCAGTTTATCCGCAACCTGAAAGCCACACAGCAGGCCGAAGTAGTGATGCTTCTGAAAAGCCATCGCGAGGCACGGGAAGAAATGCAAAAGGGAAAAATTTATGGTTTTGTAGAAATAAAAAAGAACTTTTCCCGCGAGGCCAGTTCGTACCGCCGCCCCACCCTTACGTTCTATGTAAATGATGGCTATCTGGTGGCCGGGTCGTTGTTGCTAAAGGATTTTACCTATATGAGTAACGCCACCTCGCTGGGAATGGAGCGCAAGGTATTGCGGGCAAAAGGCATGGAAGAATACCGCATCATGGGGCTGCTACAGCCCATTGCGCTGGATACCCACCTGATCGGGAACCCATGGGCCAATTACGGTACCTACTTATTGAACGTGATTTTGCCGGGCATCCTGCAACTAATGGTGCTGCTGATGACCATTTATGCAGTGGGCATTGAACTAAAACTACATACCTCACACGAATGGTTGGCCAATGCCGGCAATTCGATGTTTGCGGCACTGACCGGGAAGCTGATACCGTACACCGTACTGTTTACCGCCATTGGTATTATCGGCAACTTATTGCTGTATCGCTACATGCATTACCCAATGAATTCGTCAATCGGATGGATGTTTTTGGCCATGTTTATGCTGGTGGTGTCGTCGCAATGTATCGCAACGCTGTTGATTGGAATCATCCCTGTATTGCGCGACAGTATCACCATTGCGGGAGTATTCGGAGTGCTGGGCGTTACCTTTGCAGGAGCCACTTTCCCGATTGAGCAAATGCCATCTGCTTCGCAAATTTTCAGCCATGCGTTTCCGATCAACCATTACTTTAGCATCTATGTCAATCAGGCATTGAATGGTGTATCGGCAAGTTATTCTGCGATGAACTTTGTGTGGATGCTGGCCTTTTGTGTGTTGCCCTTCTTTGTTTTCGGCCGACTGAAACATGCATCGCAATATGAGAATTTCCCTACTAAATAATCAAGCGAAAAAGCAACCATATCACATAGTTTCACAATAGTTGTTTCTAATTGTCTGTAATCAAAGAATAGAACACATAGCTGTGAAATAATAAATTATTTCACTCTGAATCATCCGAAAGCACTTTTCCATAATAAAACGCCAAAGAAATTGAAAACACTATGTGATTCAAATTCCAATCTAAAACAACTTTCATAGATCGCAAAAATGACAAATCAACATAAAAAGACATCCAACAATCTGATTCTGGCCCTGCTCAGCGACTTGCTGAACATTATGAAAGCCGAATTCAGAACCATGTTCAAAGACCGTGGGGTAGTCATCATGCTGGTACTGGGGCCTCTCGCCTACCCTTTGCTGTATTGCAGTTTGTATAAATACGAAACACTGACCGATGTGCCGGTGGCCGTGGTAGACAATGCACACAGCAAAGAATCGCGCGAACTGATTCGCCACCTGGATGCTACGCAAAACCTGAAAGTGGACAAACACTACGCAACCATGAGCGAAGCCCAACAGGCGTATTACGACAAAAAAGTGCATGGCGTGTTGTACATCCCCGAAGACTTCAGCAAAAAGATACTGAGCAACGAGCAAGCGCATGTGTCGGTATATTGCGACATCAGCAGTTTTATGTATTACCGCATTATCAACGGAGCATGCAACAACTGCATACTGGATATGAATGCTGAGATAAAAACCCATCGGTTGGAAGCGGGCGGTATAGCCGGACAGGCAGCCACCATTTCGGCGAGTCCTATTCCCTACGAGGGCACTATCCTGTTCAACGAAGGAGCCGGGTTTGCCAGCTTTTTGATGCCGGCCATCTTGATCATCGTGATACAGCAAACCCTGTTTTTGGGTATCGGGATGTTGGCCGGAACTGCCCGCGAGGAAAACCGTGCCCACTTACTGGTAGCAGGGTCTGTACACCGCGGACACTCTATCCGGGTGGTGTTGGGCAAAGCCCTTTGCTATTTGTTCATGTATTCGGCCTGGTCGTTCTTTATTCTGGGCACTGTGGTACGGCTATTCAACCTGCCACACATCGGACAAACGATGGATATCATCGCCATGATGTTGCCTTATTTGCTGGCAGCCATCTTTTTCTCGCTCACCATATCGGTATTTTTCCCCCACCGCGAAACGGTTATGATTCTGTTTCTGTCCTTCTCGCTGGTGCTGGTATTTATCAGTGGGGTGTCGTGGCCACAATCCAATATCAACGGATTCTGGAAAGTATTTGCCTGGATATTCCCGTCCACATCGGCTGTGCAGGGCTTTATCAAGATCAACACCATGGGTGCAACGCTTCGCGAAATCAAATACGAATACGTTAGCCTCTGGATTCAAACAGCCTTGTATTTTGCTACCGCGGCCTGGGCCTATCGCTGGCAAATAAAAAAGAGTTCGAAGAAAGCATTGGCATAAAATAAACAGGGGTCCCATAAATGAGACCCCTGTTTATTTTATGTATCTGCAATTATTTCGCAGCAGCCATTTTGTGGTATTCGCCGGTTTCGGGGTTTAATTCCAATAAATCCGACTGATTTACCAACTCCAGCTGATTTTGTTTGTTTAGTTTGAATTTTTCGGTTTCTACTTTATAGGCAAAATCTTTGAAATACGCTTCGTTACCTTTTTTGTACTTGGTGCTACCGATCATCAAGCCATTGCTGATAGAATCGAGCGTAAAAATTCCCCGTTTGAAATCCATCTTATTGGCAAATGTCCAGGCAATGTTATCAGCACGGTATTCGCCCATCAATTCGTAGTCATCCTTTTTTTGGAGATACACAAAATACGCCATATTATCAGGACCAAAAGCTTCTTTGAAATCGCAACAAATCACCAAATCCGACAACTGATCGTTGTTCAGATCGCCCTTGATAAACTTCGAATCGTTTTTTGCAAAGGTGTAGGTGGTACTGTTGGGGATACCAATGGACACGGTTTCCTGTGTTTCCACGGGGCTGATCTTCTCCTTTTGGTACATATTTCCACCAAATTTTGCTTTCAAATCCTCGGTGAGTCGATCCATCAGTTTCTGGTACGTTTCGCTTTCGGGAGCCCCGATGGTTTTGTCGTTGGCGATGCGCGGACCGCAACAGCTAAGGGTAAGCATGGCCGCCCCTAGTACAATAAGTCTACTGAATTTCATTGGTAAAGTGTTTAATTGATTGTTGTTTGAAGTTAGTTGTTCTTGTGTTGAACGCCAAAATTACAAATAGCAGTTTACAAATACAATTTTTTCTGAAAAATTTATTCTGATACAATAGGTTTAGTTCAGTACATTTGCTACATTTGAACCCGTTTCATGTAAACGTTTTCAATTACTATTGTCCGGTAAATAGTTTTAGATTCTTCACTTCGTTCAGAATGACAAAGACTTATACATACAGATAAGAGGAGGGGGTTGGTGTTG
>JBJOOU010000007.1:0-11756 GCA_046051105.1 Bacteroidota bacterium | reverse complement strand
CCAGATTGTACCGGTTTTATCGCAATACAGGTGTCGTACATTGGGATTGATCAGGCGCGACTTGTCAATCCAGCTGATTTTATCCCCCTGCTGCCGATCGATCACACACAGTCCGTTGGTTTCGGTGCCGACCCAAACCCGGCCCACTTTGTCCTGACAAACCGCCCGCACCACTTTATCAGAAGTAATGCCCATACCGATAGGATAATAGCCAAAAGACCTGGAATTGAGGTTCGCCACATTGACACCGCCATTTTGCGTCCCCACCCACAGGTTGTTGTTTTTATCGAGATATACGGCATTGATGCCATTATCGGTGAGTGAAAAAGGCAGTTCTTCGTCCGGTAAATAAATTGTCTGGTTTCCGCTATTGAAGTTGGTTTGTATCAATCCGTTTTTGGTAGCGTCCCAACGGGCAGTGCGGTTTTGAACTGTTTTTTGCCCCTTTATCCGAATATTGGCAAGCTGCCGGCGCACAGAAGGTGGCAGTTGATTGATGCTAAGGCGGGAAAAAGATTCGTCGGAATAATTATAGCGGAATAAACAGCTTACATCAGCCGTTTCTACCCACACATTGCCATCGGCATCGTTAAAAATGGAGTTGATCCGGTTATTCGAAAGGGCTTTAGGATTGTCTTCGTCCGCCCGGAACACCCTGAATGAGTAGCCATCGAACCGACAAACACCTTCCCAGGTACCGAACCACATAAAACCGTACTTATCCTGAGTAATGGTCAGAACTGTATTCTGCGACAGGCCATTTTCTACCGTAAAATGGTTGAAACGAAGCTGATGAGTCTCTGTAGTTGCAATTGCAAACACAGAGAAAATGAGGAAAATATAGCTTAATACGTTTCTTTTCATGAATATGAGCAAGAATTCTAAAATTCAAAAGCGAAGGTAGTCATTTTAGTCAAGAGCAAAACAACAAACTATAATCACTTACAAATCAGAGATGAAATAGTTATGAAATTACTTGTACTTCCATAAATAATTTTCTTTTTGTCGGTCCAGTTTCCATGTTCTCCCAGGATTTCCACCGTGAGCTGATAGTCATTTAGCGGCAATTCGGGGGTGATAAACTTCTGCTCATCGATGGGGTATTTGCAATAAAAATCGATCAGAGATGAAAGAACGATTTTCCCTTTTGCGTCTTTGATTGTAACGCGAGCATACCCTCCATCGGGAGTTGAGCGGCCATTAATGCCCATTTGAGTACCGCGAAAATGATAAGAAAAAGAGGCTCCCTGTTGATTGGAACGGAGAAAAGACTGCTTATCGATAATCGTATCCGACCAAAGTCCGGAACGGGTAAGTTCAGCGGGAGTTATGCCTTTACCTTCGGGTAGAACGGTGTTCCACAAGCCGGTTTTCACATCCACATTCCAGCTTTGCAGGTAGCCCGGCAGAGAAATCGTTTCAGCAACCACCTGCAAAGGTTGCCAAATGTAAGTAGCCGCGGAAGCTTGCTTCGGATACGACCATCGATCGCCCATAAACATGTATGTGGTTCCTTGTGTACCCGAAATGGTCAGCACAAAGGTCGTTTGCGAATTCAAAGTAAGCGATCCGGCGGGTGCAAAAGTCCCCCGGGGAGTCCATGGCCCCCGCAGCGAGCGGGAAGTGAAATAATAATTATCGTTTTTCTCCCACGAACTAAGAAAAGAGCCCAGCCAAAAATACACACTGTCTTTTCGGAAGATGGCCGGCGCTTCGCATTGCGGAGTCATATCTTTGACGAGCTGTTCGGTCACACTTTTATAATCGTCGCTCAGGCGGTACAAGTTGCCGGAATGAGTAATGATATAGCCGCTTCCATCTGTATCCTGAAAAACACCCATATCCCATTTGCGGATGGGTTTTCCATTGAAAAGCAGCGGCCCGCGAAAGCTGTATTTGCCATTAATTTTGGAAGAAGTGGCATAACCCACATACTGATCTTTGTAAGTAATGGAATCGGCGTGCATAAACATTATATATTCGCCGGTTTTGGGGCATTTCAGCACTTTGGGTCGCTCTCCCACCCTATTAGGACCCAACTTTCCGCTCTTTTGAAGTGGCAAAGCGATGCGTTCGAACTTCCAGTTGCGCAAATCGGAAGAAGAATAGCAACTGAATCCGTTGAAAGCATTGCTGGTATCGGTATGGCATTCGCCGAAAAAGTAAAAACGGCCGTTGTCCTGAATAATGTTTGCACCGTGAGCACTCACCACTTTGCCCTGCTGATCGAACCAGGGAACGCCCGAAACGATTGATTGACTTTGACCCGATTTACGTGCATAAACCAAAAATTGCAGACAAAGTATCAGTGCAAGAAAGAAAATGCGAGAATGTGATTTCATAGATATGATAAAATTAGCCGTTATTTTATTTTCAAAACTATGATTCCATGCGCAGGAATCGTAAATTTCTGCTCTTTCCCTATTTTGCCCAGGTCTTTGTGGAGCCACAGGTCGCGCAAAAGGGCTGAGCGTTTCAGATTAAGTGATTTGGCAGTGAAAGTATAGGATTTTTCCGCATTACTTCGGTTCAAAATGGCAATCGCTTTAGCATCTGCATTTATACCAAGAGGTTTCAGCCAGACATCTACATCGTCGGTCGAGGACAAACGGGTAGCTTGTTTGAATCCTGCGTCCTGATTGAGGGCAATCAGCTCTTTGTTGGTGAGGATTTCGATGGTTTGCGGCGTCATTTTGCGCAAATCGTTGCCAGCCAGCAAAGGAGAATTGAGCATACACCACATAGAAAAGTGCGATTTGTCTTCGTCGTAGGTCATTCCGCGTCCCACTTGCAGCATATCCATATCGTTGTAGTGACCTGCCGATGCATATTTGGATAAATCGGCATTGAGATCGATGATTTTGAGAATGGACGAGAATTCTGCTTTTATATCCGACGAGATGCGCCAGGAATCGGCACGCTTAATGGCCCAATCGCCGGGAAAACGCCAGCAACACACATTAAAAACGATGGCCGAATCGATGTTATGGATGTAATCGATGATGCGTGGATAGGTTTCTTCGGGTTTTAGCTCCATTTTTTCGCCACCACACCAGTCCATTTTGATGAAATCGAAGCCCCACTCGCGGAAAAACAGTGTACAATCGTCCAAGGAGTGTCCGTAAATGCCCGAACCGATTCCTTTTTTGTCTTTATCGTAATAAGATCCGCAGGTATTGATGCCCGCATCGGTATAAATGCCGGCTTTCAGCTTTTTAGCATGAATATAATCCACCAATTTCTTCATGCCGCCGGGAAATTTCTTCTTATCAGCAAATAAATTGCCTTTGGCATCGCGCCCACCAAAATATCCATCGTCGATATTGATGTAGCGATAACCCGCATCGTACAATCCGGATGCAATCATGGCGTCTGCCTGCTCACGAATCATCTTTTCGCTGATGTTGATACGAAAATTATTCCAACTACTCCAACCCATAATGGGAGCTTTTTGTGCTTTGGAAATGGTAAAGGCAGAAAGAAGAAAAAGCAGAAGAAAAAGCCCCCCTAAATCCCCCCTTGAGGGGGACTTAAGAATAGTATGTATTCGGAATGAAGTATTTTTAAAAATCGTACGTATCATTATCTGGTACTATATTAATTTGAAACACCGGGAAAACTTGATTTAATCGTTCAATTGAACATCACATCAAATTATATTCGAATTTTGAACCACAAAAGGGATAAAATAGATCGATTATTTATACGCTTTGCCATTGACAATCACATTTTTGAAAGACACTTTCTTGTATTTGTTTTTCAATTCGGGATTGGTAGCGGTGATTGTACAATTTTTGAAACGGATATTGGATACTTTGTCGGCAGGATTGCCCTGAATTTCGCCAAAGCTTTTGCATTTTACGTTTACGTTGGTGATTTCGATGTTCTTTACCACTCCGCTGGGCTTCAGATTGCTGCCTTCGAGGTCGAAAAACTGTTTCCAGGGACGAAGTTCGATCACGGTGCCGCAGGTTCCGGTAATGCCATCCACCTTTATGTTCTCGAAAGTCTGATAAGTGTCCGGGCGCATCTTGATTCGAAGAATTGGCGTGCTGCTATGCACTTTGCAATTGCGAACTGTGATGTTGCGGGCGATGATGCTTTCGCTGCCGATGGTAAGCAACCCGTGCGATTCGCCAAACGTACAATTTTCCACCAGAATATCTTCCACTACACCGTTCTCGGGCAGGTTGCGGGCGTTGACTCCTTTGCCGCCTTTGATACAAACGCCGTCGTCGTTGACAGAAATGTAACAATTGCGCACCGTTACGCGTTTGCACACGTCAATATCGATGCCATCGGTGCTGGGTGCCTTTACCGGTTTGAAAGGAGAGCGAATATCGCAACCCTCTATCAATACATCGTTGCACTGATACAGATGTGTGGTCCAGAAACCAGAGTTTTTGAGCTTCACGTTTTTGATATTGACCGTATTGCAGCCCCAAATAAATAGCAAACGTGGTCGGTGCACTTCCAAATTCGTACATTCGCGGCCCTGTTTCTTCAACGAATCGCGGGTATCCCAAAATTGTTTCCAGTAACGGGCTCCGTTTCCATTGATCGTGCCCGGACCGGAGATAGAAAAGTTGTTTACCTGATAAGCATTGATCAAAGCAGCGTAATAATCGAGCTTACGACCTTCCATGCGGGACGGGATGCAGGGATAATCGGCAATATTATCCGAACCTTTGAGCACAGCTCCCTCAGAAAGTTGCAATGAAGTATTGGATTTGAAAAACAAAGCGCCACTCAGGTACACTCCTTTGGGAATAACGATGGTGCCGCCGCCATTGGCCGAAGCTTTGTCGATGATGTCCTGAATGGTTTTGGTTTGTAGCTTCGTACTATCGGTAGAAACGCCATAATCGGTAATGATATAATTGGTGGCATTGGCCAAAGCGGCAAATGTGAGCAGGATGAATAGTGTTATTTTTCGAATCATATAAATTTAGAATAAAGACATTAGAATAAAAAGTAAAGAAAATGAAATGAGGGGATGAGATGAGACCTCTCCCCTAGCCCCTCTCCTCAAGGAGAGGGGGATAGTGCCCAAAAAGGAAGTAGTCTGTATCGTAGCCCGAAACTTTCTATTAAAAAAATGAGAAAGAATGGACAAAGGAAAAGCAAATGTGACCTCACCCCTGGCCTTTCTTCTTAGAGAGAGGGGAATTGTGTGTAAAACGGAGACAATTGTTAGCATAAATAATTGGAGTTTATCACCATTTAATATTTTTCTCAATAAAGCCGATCAGATCGTCGGCCATCATTTGTTCTTCGGCGCGGGTGGGATGGCCTCCGGTATTCTTATAAGGGAAGAATACGGTGTACATCTTTTTATCCTTCAAAGAAGTGACTGCTTTTTGGATATATCCCGGCCATTGGGAGCCTTCGCGGGTGGCATCCATGTTGCCCAGGGCACAGATGATGTGTGCTTTGGGGTATTTGCTACGAATGGACGACACAAAGTCGCGGTATGATTTGATGATAAAATCGTCGGAAGGTTTAATGGTGCCAAAACGCGCCTTGAATTGCTCGTGCTCGGGACGATTGACCAACCAGCTATCGTTTTGGAACAAATTGATGACGACAATATCGGGTGTGTAGGCGGAAAAGTCCCATCGGGAAGCAGGATCGGCCGGATTTATACGATTGTACACTTCGGGCATGATCTCCGGGAACCAACTGAGCATGATTCCGATGCCGCTGCGGGCAATGCAGGAATATTGCGCGTTGAAATGGCGGGCCGTTACCGCAGCATAGCTATAATAATTGTTGAAATGTTCGGATTTGCCGGAATCGATCATACCGGCAGGACGATCTACGCCATGGCCGCAGGTAATGGAGTTGCCATAAAACTCAATTTTGCGTGCGGGCAAGGTAGAAGCAGGTGTCAGCAACTGAGCATTGCCCAAAATTTGGAACGAATAGATGCGATTTTCGGACGTACAGTTGGACAGTTTGAAGATTTGGAGCGTGTGCTCGCCGTCTGCAAGGTTTTGTGCCAATGTGATGGTCTGTTTGTCGAAATTGCTGGCAATGCGTAGTTCTTTTGATGCATCGTTGTCGACGATTACATAAAAATGTCCCACATCCAGCAAAGATTTCATCGAAACCGCAACACCTGTGCCTTTGAAATGGAGCGTGGCGGACGATCCCGGCCAAAACATGGAAGCAGAATCGGTACTCATCAGAATGCGGCCCTGGTATTGGATGTTTTTGTCGGAAGGTTTTACCGTAAGTTGGGCAAAGGCCTGAAAATTTAATAGTAAAAAGAATAAAAAGCTAATGAAAAATGATCTTTTGTTCATATTAAAAAGTTTGTATTTATCCAGTTATCAGACAAAGTTACGACTAGTAAGTAATTAATAGTCATTTTCGTTTTAATTATTCCCAAAAATGGACGCAAGCATGGCATATTTTTCAGGAATAACTTCGATTTTTCTCCAATAAATCATCTTCAAATTTTCAAATCAATATATCTTCAAATCGTTCTCTAGTTTCCATCCGGCTTTAGCACATCCACGGCGGGACTATCGTACCAATGAAAGGCAGAAAGTGCATCCGGTTGCTTTGGATCGAAGGTTTGCCAGCTAACTGCGACGAATTTTTCCATCGGATAGTGGTTGGTGACGATGCTTTGCACTACACATTTGGCCAATTCGTAAGCGCCGTAGGGATTAAAGTGCGTGTCGTCGGCCAAAGCTTGTGTTTGACCCGGATATGAGTTGGCCGGATAGTGAACAAAGGCTTTTTTGGAGGTCTCGGGACCCAGCGCTTCGTACAAATCCTTGCTCATAGCGTTCAAATCAATCAACATCACGTTTTCTTCCTGTGCCAACTGGCGCATTGCTGCCGGAAAATCCTCCAAAGTGTTGATAATTTTCTTAGTACTGTCGTCGAAACGGCGACGATTGGTAGAAGTTACCAACACAGGGATGCCGCCTTTGCGCTTTGCCTCCGAAATATAGAACTTTAGCTCTGTTTTGTAAGTAGTAAAGGGATCGAGATGGTTACCTCCGGGTTTTTGATCGTTATGTGCGAACTCCATAAAGAGAAAATCGCCCGCTTTCATCAGACTTAGTATCTTTTTCAGACGATTTTCGCGTTTGAAAGCCAACAAAGTTTCACCCGACTCGGCAAAATTGGCCACTACCACATTGTTTTTCAGAAAACACGGAAACATTTGTCCCCACGACGCCCAGGGTTCGTACTCCTGATCGGTAACGGTGGAATTTCCGGCCAAAAAGATGGTAGGTAATTCATTGGCGGGCGTAATTTCGATGGAAGACACGCAAGGACGCGCGCCTGTGAACTCCAGCGTGAGCTTATTATCCCAATTGATGTAAGATTTTTCGCGCGGTTTCAGCTTAATGGTCAGCGAATCGGAGATTTTTGGCGTGCGCACATCTACAATGATGGTTTTTCGAACGGTTTTGCCTTTTGGCGCCACAAGATTCTCGAACATCAGTCGGCGCGACTCGGCTTTTACGGTGGTAGAAGTCGATTCGTTGGGATTTCCGCCCAATGTGAGGGTGATTTTGTAATGTCCTTCGGGCAATCGGGCCGAAAAATAAAAGGGTTTGTCCGATGTCACATAATGAGTGGCCTTTGCCGACGCATTTTGCTGCAATTTTCCCGAGGGGGTGAAGCCCACGCCCGAAGATTCGGTGTAATGGAGCGTATCCACCACGGTTTGTCCGGCACGTTTGGGTGCTTTTCCCAACGCATATACTAATGTTCCGGCATTGGCTGACAACTGAAAAAGAATCAGCGCTGCGAGAAGGGGTGTTTTGTATCGTACATTCATTTTATTATCGTTTTTTTTTCAATGAATATTATTCTAGTATCATTGAATTCGATCTTCTGATTCAGATCGCTCATCTTTATTTATCAATAAGGGAAATTTCCTTTGTGATATTAGTTACCACTAAGGGCATTTTCCCTGAAAATTGGGTAACAACACCCATTATTGGGACAAATACACTGATTTTCAGAAAAAAACACGAATTTTCGAGAGAATTACAGCAATTCTTGGAAGAAAAACACAAATTTTCAACTGAAAAACAGCTATTCTCGAAAGAAAAACACAAATTTCAAAGAGAAAAACAGATATTTTCAAAAGAAAAACATGAATTTTCGGAAGAATTATAGCAATTCCTGGAAGAAAAACACAAATTTTCAACTGAAAAACAGCTATTCTCAAAAGAAAAATACAAATCTCAAAGAGAAAAACTGGTATTATCGAAAGAATTACAGCAATTCTCGGAAGAAAAACATGAATTTCAAAGAGAAAGACTGATATTATCGAAAGAAAAACAGATATTTTCGGTAGAAAAACACAAATTTTCAAAAGAGAAACAGCTATTCCAAGAAGAAAAACAGGAATTTTCAAGAGAAAAACAGAAATCTTAGAAAGAATTACAGGAATTCGTAGAAGAAAAGCATGAATTTTCGGGAGAATTACAGCAATTTTCATGCTTATTTTTCCATTTTTGGACGTAAAATGAAGTGCTCGTCACCATGAAAGTCCGCTTTCAACCTTACTATCTGCCCTGTTCTCCGTTCAACCATTCGTTTTATTAGAATTTCATATTGAGCCCCCACTGTTTCGCTAAACGGTTGGCGTCTTTACGGGTGATTTGAATCACGGCCGGATGTTTGGGAATCGCAAAGTTGGTACGTTTCATCACTCCATCGTTGAAACGTCCCAGATAATTGAATTTTTCGAAATCAGACGTTTCGCTAAAACCAAAATTATGAGGATTGATGCGATAGATATCGTAAATAAGTATCCATTTTTGCTCGCCAATGCGCTTAAACACGGTAGGCGCTTCGCAACCCACGCTCTCGCCATCGCAACGTCCGCCCACCAGCTTGTAACCCGTGTTGATGGAATCGGAAATGGCCTGCTCGATGTGCGCTCCGCCGTTGTGCGAACAAATCATCATGTGGTATTTGTTGCCCACTTTGGTAATGTCGGCATCGATGTATTCCTTTCCTTCGGGATATTCGAAAATAGGTTTGGGAAGAGTTTCCATCGCCGTAAAATCCTTGTTCATATACGTATAATACACCTTGCATTTTCCGCTGCCGAAGCGCATGGTGAAGTACATCATGATTTTTCCTTTCGCTTCGTCGTAAATCATTTCGGGAGCCCACGCACAACCGATGTTGTTTAGCTCGGGAAAAGCCTGATCGACGCGCAAAACGGAATGAGTCCAGTGAATCAGGTCTGGCGATTTGAGCAAAACAATGCCGCGGTTGTTGCCCCAGCCATAATCTTTGCCGTCGCGCTCCCATTCGGTGGTGCGGTAGCCCAATTTCTGCGCAAAAAGATGCAGATCGGTGAGCGCCATGTAATACATGCCATCGGGGCCGCGCATAATATAGGGATCGCGGATGCCTTTTTGCTCCGAAATCGTGTCGCCCGCCATGATTGGTTTGGCGTTATTGACATCCGTAAAGCTATAACCGTCCTTGCTCAACGCAAAATACAATCCGTGGGTGTCGTCCTTGAAATACACCATCAGGTACGCTCCCATATTTTTCTCAGAAGGTGCAGCGGATTTCTTTTTGGCGAAAACGGGGAGAGAAAAAATCGCCAGAAGTAATAAGACCCCTAACCCCTGAAGGGGAACTAAGTTACCCCTAACCCCTAAAGGGGAATTACCCCCAGCCCCTAAAGGGGAGCTGGAGTTAGTTTTGTTTTGTATATTGCCCCTAACCCCTAAAGGGGAATTGGAGTTAGTATTGTTATGTATCATTTTTTTTATATTCATATATTCTTCTATAATCATTTGTACAATTCCTAATTCCCCTTTAGGGGCTAGGGGTTCTATTTCTTACTCCCCTTTAGGGGATGGGGGTATGTTTACCAATTATCTGTTCTGAAGTTGGGTGCCCACAGTCCGGCTTTGTTGGTCAGACTTGCGGGAGGATTCGTGCCCCAGCAGTAGCGTACCGCAACAGGATGGGTAATTTCGGGACTGGAAACGATGATTTTTTTGCCTTTGATCTCAGCATTGGCCGAAACCCAGTTCTTGTCGTCGCTACAAATGGCAAATCCGGTAAGTTTACCCTCTTTTGCCACCAGACCTTTGCCTACATGATCGAAACTAAGCTCGATGGTATTGCCTTTTACTTTATAGCTTTTGTACATTGGGCCGGAATATTCCACTTTTTCGCCATACACTTTGGCTCGTGCTATCAATCCGAGGCGATAACCGATGGCTTGTTTGTTTTTCGGATGAATGTTAGTAGGTTGATCGCCTGCATTTTCGATAGCCACCGCCATGCCGGTATTTTTTACGGATAAATTTTGTACCTGCGCTTCCCTAACGGTCATCATGATGCCATCTTCGACGGGTTTGGACATTGGTTTGCCGTAATTGGCCAATTGTACGTACAGAAAGGGAAATTCTCCACCTGAAAATCTGGCTCGCCAGTCGGAAATCAGCGTTTCCATGATCTCGCGGTAGAGTTTGGCCGAAGGACCGTTGGATTCGCCCTGATACCAGAGCGCGCCCTTGATGGCATAGGGTGCAAGCGGCGCAATCATACCGTTGTAGCACACAAAAGGGTTGTGCTGATCGATGGAAGGATCGGGATTTTTGGGAGCTTTGGGCTTTTTGGCGGTCACATCGCCGGCTGCTGCCTGTGCTGCTGCGAGGTCGCCGGAAAATTTGGCCTTTTCGTCGCGATATTTGGACATGATTGCGACACTATCGGCTACAAATTTGTCCCATTTAGCGGTATACGCATCCAAAAGCGGTTTCAAATTAGGATGTGCTTCCAGGGCTTCACGGCTAATCCATGTTTCGGCGGTACTAGCTCCAAATGCGGAAGTCAAAAGGCCAACGGGAATTTTATATTTCTGATAAATTTCGCGGGCAAAGAAATACGAAACGGCAGAAAAGTGACCCACCGTTTGCGGAGAGCAGATTTCCCACTTGCCCACGGGATTTTTCTGCGGATATTGATTGGGGGTATAGTCCACATCGAAAACGCGAATCAAAGGAAAGTTAGCTTTAGCCACTTCTTCGGCTTCGTTGGTAACGCCACACCAGTAGCGATCTTCTTTTGCCACGGTCATGTCCATGTTGGACTGGCCGCTACACAACCACACATCGCCCACGTACACATCGTCGAAAACCAGTACATTATCCCCTGCAATTTCCATTTTGTATGGGCCACCCGCTTTCTGTTTGGGAAGTTTCAGCATCCAGTTGCCGTTAGCATCGGCCTTCGCCGTGGCAGATTTACCGTTGAGTGTTACGGTTACCGATTCTTTTGCGCCGGCGGTTCCCCAAACCGGGATTTCGACAGCGCGTTGCAGCACCATGTGGTCGGCAAACAAAGTGGAGGGTTTTACTTCGGCCATCAAAGCCGATTTTGCCATCAGGCAAAGGGTAAAAAATAATGTCGTTTTTTTCATTTTCGAATCAGATATCTATAAAAGTTGGGATTGTATAGGCTGCAAATTATCAGAGAAATACAATCCGTGCAAAAATAACTTTTCGCCAATAGCCGCTTACTTGGGTTATTGACGAAAAGTCTGTTTGTTTTGGCAGTTCTTTTAGAATCAAATATATTATTGTCGAATAAATATTATATCTGCTTGTCCTCAAGCCGGACAGGCTTTTACTTTTTGGCTACAGCCCCAAAAAGTAAACAAAAAAGGCCGCCGCTGTCGATAAAAAGCTAAAAATTGTCTGCGTTCCGCTGAAAGCGTCCAAACTCCTCCCGTTGGTCGTCAA
>JBJOOU010000006.1:0-5630 GCA_046051105.1 Bacteroidota bacterium | reverse complement strand
AAGAATAACCAAGTCGGCATGAAGAATCTTTCCACTTTTGAAAATTACATCCAACCCATTGGCTTTTTTCTCAAAACCGGTAACAGCTTCGCTCAAATACAGATTGACACCTTTCTGATTCAAATGTTGATGTACCATAGCAGCCATCGGAAAATCAATTGGTGTCATCACCTGACGAGCCATCTCTACGATAGAAATATCCGAACCCAGGTGATGAAGATTTTCGGCCATTTCCAGACCAATGAATCCAGCACCAATCACCACGGCATGGTTTATTTTGTGAGTTGAAACATATTTTTTGATGGCATCGGTATCTGCAACATTGCGAAGTGTGAAGATTCCTTCGCTATCAATACCCGTCAGCGGTGGACGTACAGGCGAAGCTCCGGGGGAAAGCAGTAATTTATCGTAAGACTCAATACCTGTTTCATTTTTAGTAGTTCGGTAGGTAATTTCCTTACGCTCAGTATTAATAGCGATGACTTCCGTTTTTACGCGCACATCCACATTAAAGCGTTTCCCAAATGATTGTGGCGTTTGTAAAAACAATTTATCCCGCTCATCTATTACTCCACCGATATAATATGGCAAACCACAATTGGCATACGAAATATCGTTTCCTTTTTCGAACAATACAATTTCAGCTTGTTCATCGGCTCTTCGAATACGGGCAGCAGCAGTTGCACCTCCTGCTACCCCACCAATAATTACATGTTTCATACTTAAAAACTATCTATTTTTTTTCTAATTCAATGCTAATTTCAATTCTCTTGCAAAATTAGATAAAAATTTCCACAATAAATATTTTCCATTAGAAAATATATTCAAAATAAAAAAGCAGAGATTTGAGCTCTGCTTCTTAAATATGATGTTAGTACAATCTATTTCTTCAAAAAATCTTCTCTGCAAGGTGCAAAAGTATCAATCAACACGCCAGCTTCGATGCATTTTACGCCATGCTCTACATTGGGTTGCATATACAGCCCATCTCCTGCTCTCACCAACTGCGTTTCACTTCCAACGGTAAATTCAAATACACCACTGGCTACATAAGTTGTCTGCACATGTGGATGCTGATGAACATAACCAACTGCTCCGGTTTCAAACACGACTTTTACAGTCATGATCTGATTGTCGTAACCCAATATTTGTCGGGTTACACCTTCACCAACTGCTTCCCACAGGATTTCTGCTTCGAAAATGAAATTCTTCGTACTCATTCTTTATCAGCTTAAAGACTATACATTTCTTTGCCTTCGTAGTAATTGATAAACGCTTTGTTCACCATACGCGTACCACCGGGTGTTGGATAATCGCCGGAGAAATACCAGTCGCCCGAATGATTTGGGCAAGCTTCATGCAAACCTTCAATGGTTTGATAAACCAGCTCAACCGGACAAGTCACTTCGGCAGGAGTCAGCATTTGCGCTATTTTTACTGAAATCTCCTCTTGAGTAAATGGAGCGTATATTTCAGTAATAAAGTTTACAATTTCCTCTTTCGGCAGATTTTCCTGAGCTTTCGATTTTCGATACACTTCATCAATCACCGACTGGCGACCAGATTCTTTCAGTAAAGCAATGGCAGCACGGAAAGCACAAAACTCACTCATTTTGGCCATATCAATACCATAATAATCCGGGAAACGTACCTGTGGAGATGACGAAACAATTACAATCTTTTTCGGCTCCAAACGATTCAAAATCTTCAGGATACTTTGTTTCAAAGTGGTTCCGCGCACAATCGAGTCGTCGATAGCCACCAGATTGTCCACCTGTCCTCGACGGATTGATCCATAGGTTACATCATACACGTGAGTTGCCAAATCATCCCGTTCATTGTTGGTAGAAATAAACGTACGCAGCTTGATATCCTTAATCAATACCTTTTCCGTGCGGGGCACTTGCAATGTTGTATCCTTAATACCATCAATCATTCCATAAAATGCCACTTCGGCAGTATTAGGAATAAACGAAAATACGGTATTTTCTACCTCATTATTAATCGCTTTCAATATTGGATCAGCCAACTGCTCTCCCAATTTTTTACGTTCACGATAAATATCAATATCACTACCACGCGAGAAGTAAATTCGCTCAAAAGAACATTTTTTCAATTCTTTAGCAGCAGGACGAATGGTTTCAAAAGACACATTACCATTTTTCTTAATAATAATCGCCTGTCCAGGCTGAAGTTCATGAACTTCTTCCTCTTTTACATTCATTGCAGTCTGGATAACCGGACGTTCTGAAGCAATAACAGCAATTTCATCGTTCTGGTAATAAAAGGCCGGGCGAATACCTTTAGGATCACGAAACACGAACGAGTCACCATGTCCCAAAATACCACAGATGGCATATCCACCATCCCACATTTTTTCAGACTTACGAATAAAAGAAGCTATATCCAGATTTTCTTCAATTTTCTGAGTAATCATCTGGTCATTAGAGTATCGCTTCTTTACTAAATCGTATTCTTTCTGAACTTCTTTATCTAGCTTGAAACCAAGCGATTCAAGCATCAAAAAAGTATCACCTTTATCGCGTGGATGCTGACCCTTTTTAGTAAGATGATCAAACAATTCATCTACGTTGGTAAGATTGAAGTTTCCGGCCAAAACCATCGTACGATTTTTCCAGTTATGTCTTCGCAAAAATGGATGCACGTATGACAACCCACTTCGTCCGGTTGTACTGTAGCGCAAATGCCCCAGATAAACTTCGCCTGCAAAAGGTAGCTCCAGTTTCGAACGTTCAATATTGTTGTAAACATCAGGCGAAACCGATGATGTTTTCTGATTAATTGTCGCAAAAATATCCTGAATAGCATTTTTACCTTCCACTCGTTCGCGCCAGATATATTCTTCACCGGGAGGCATATCCAGTTTCACGGCGGCCAATCCGGCACCTTCCTGCCCACGATTGTGTTGTTTCTCCATGAGCAGGTACATTTTCTGTAATCCATACTGCCAGGTTCCGTATTTTTCCTGATAATAATCCAGCGGCTTCAACAGCCTGACCATTGCAATTCCACACATAAATAAAAAAGTTCGCTGTTAGTTGTCTATCTTGTCGGGAAAGGTTTCCGTTCATTTATTATAATCACAAAATAATAATTTGATCTTAAAAAAATAGCTTTCCATTTCCCGACTGTTATAATAAATCTGTAATTCTTTTTACCAAAAAAGCCCTCGCACGAATGCAAGGGCTTTGTGTTTTTATTCAACCGTTACCGACTTAGCCAAATTTCGGGGCTGGTCGACGTCACAACCTTTCACCACTGCAATATGATACGCCAGTAATTGCAAAGGTATGGCTGCCAACAACGGCACCAAACATTCTTCCGTATCCGGAATACTAATGGTGTAGTCCGAAAGTTTGGTAACCACATCATCTCCCTCAGTTACAATGGAGATAATACGTCCCTTACGAGCTTTAATTTCCTGAATATTGCTCACTACTTTTTCGTACATACCCGCACTTGGAGCAATAACCACCACCGGCATTTCCTGACTAATCAAAGCAATCGGTCCATGTTTCATTTCAGCAGCAGGATATCCTTCTGCATGAATATACGAAATCTCTTTCAGCTTTAGTGCACCTTCCAGAGCAACCGGAAAATTATATCCACGTCCCAGGTAGATAAAGTTCTGAGCGTAAGTAAATGTTTTAGCAAATTCCGAAATTACCTTATCTTGCTCAAGCAATCGGGTAATTTTCTCAGGAATGCTGGCAAGCTCTGCAACGGTTTTATGATATTTCTCAGCGCCCAAAGTGCCTTTTTCCTTGCCTAGCAACAGTGCCAACATTGTCAATACAGTTACCTGAGCAGTAAATGCTTTTGTAGAAGCAACACCAATTTCAGGACCAGCATGTGTATAAATTCCTGAATATGTATTACGTGGAATAGAAGATCCCACCACATTACAAATACCAAATATAAATGCTCCACACTCTTTAGCCAGCTCTACAGCCGCCAGCGTATCAGCTGTTTCACCCGATTGAGAAATGGCAATTACCACTTCATCCTTCTCAATTACAGGTTTGCGGTAACGGAATTCAGATGAATATTCCACTTCAACTGGAATACGAGCAAATTCTTCAATCGCATATTTACCAATCAAACCAGCATGCCATGATGTACCGCAAGCTGTGATAATTATACGCTTCGCATTCATGAATTTATCGATATTTTCCAATACACCTGAAAGTTTAATTTCATTTGTATCAGTCAATACACGACCACGCATGCTATCGCTCAACGTTTTAGGTTGCTCGTTAATTTCTTTAATCATGAAATGCGGATAGCCTCCTTTTTCAAGCTGACTTAGGGTTAATTCGAGCTTTTTGATTTCTGGAGTTTTTTCAACATCGCTAATAGTAATGATTTTCATCTCTTGCCCACGACGAAGCGTAACAATCTCTTCATCACCCACATACACTACCTTATTTGTATATTCAACAATAGGCGTTGCATCTGAAGCCAGGAAGAATTCATCCTCACCCAAGCCCACCACAAGTGGACTTCCCTTGCGGGCAGCCACTATCAAATTGGGTTGATCTTTTTCGATCACCGCAATTGCATATGCTCCAACAACCTGATTAAGAGCCAATTGAACCGCTTTCGACAAATCCACATTATTTGATTTTTTCACGTATTCAATCAATTGGATCAACACCTCTGTATCTGTCTGACTTTTAAACGTGTATCCTTCAGCAATCAATCCTTCTTTCAGCAAAGCATAATTTTCAATGATTCCATTGTGAATAATTGCCAGATTTTCAGATTGAGAATAGTGTGGGTGAGCATTCACCTGATTGGGTTCACCGTGTGTAGCCCAACGGGTGTGAGCAATACCTACAGTGCCTTGAATATCTTTTTGTTCAGCAAAATGCACCAAATCCGATACTTTACCTTTTGCTTTATATACGTTCAGCTTGTCGTCGTTCAGCAACGCAATACCCGCACTATCATAGCCACGGTATTCAAGACGTTGAAGACCTTTAATAAGAATGGGATAAGCTTGTCTTGTCCCTATATAACCTACAATTCCACACATATTCTAATTATTTTATTGATGTGAATATATTCTTCTGTATTTATCTGTATTCTGTTTATTATTTCCGCAGTCTTTCAAGAGCTAGCAGTGTATCTTCCCTACTACTAAATCCGGTAAACCTCATATAGCCATCACCTGAATTTCCAAAAACGACTCCGGGAGTACCAACAATTTGCTTTTCGTATAATAACTGTTGAAAAAATTTCCACGAAGGCTGATCATCAGGCGTTTTAAACCACACATAAGGCGAACTAACCCCCCCATACACCTCGTATCCCATCGAAATCAACTCCTTACGAAGCATCGAAGCATTGGTTTGGTAATAATTTACCAGTTCCTGAATTTCAGCTTTTCCTTTTCGGGAATAGACTGCTTCAGCGCCTCGCTGTACTACATAGGATACACCGTTGGTATAATTCGGATTTCGCCGACTCCAAAGTTTAATGAAAGGCACTTCTTCGCCCATTTTAGTATATACAAGTAGTTCATGCGGAAACACTGAGTAGCCACAACGGAGCCCGGTAAAACCTGCTGTTTTTGAATAACTTCTTACTTCTACAGCTACCTTTTT
>JBJOOU010000005.1:0-7208 GCA_046051105.1 Bacteroidota bacterium | reverse complement strand
TTTCGCCTTTCCATGCAAATACAGGCACTCCGGCAGCAGCAATAGCCGCAGCAGCATGATCCTGAGTGGAATAGATATTACAGCTACACCAACGAACCTGAGCTCCCAGTTCTACCAAAGTTTCAATAAGCACAGCCGTTTGGATAGTCATGTGCAACGAACCCATGATGCGGGCACCCTGCAAAGGTTTTTGAGGACCATATTTTGCGCGTAATGCCATCAAACCCGGCATTTCTTTTTCAGCAAGTTCAATTTCTTTGCGACCGAAGTCAGCCTGAGACATATCAGCCACTTTATATGGTAAAGTACTGAATAATTCGAAGTTACTCATGTTTTATTGTATTTATATTTTGTTTTCTGATTTTGGGAGTGCAAAGATACAACAAACCCGCTAATAATGAATAATTTCTTATCAAAAATACATATCTTTGCTTTGGCACACAAGCAGCCCGATAGAATGATTTTCGACATCCATACACACCACAAACCAACAGACTTTACAGCAGCCATTCAAAGTCTGACTGTTTCGGAAGCCGAAAAACAGCTAACGTCAAAAGCCGAAGGCTTGTATTCGGTAGGTATTCACCCCTGGTATATTTCCGAAAATTATCACTCCGATCTGCAAAAGCTAAAAAATCAGGCTTCGAATAAACGGGTCGTTTTGATTGGCGAATGCGGATTGGACAAAAATTCCGAGGCCACAGCAAGTATTCAAATTCAGGTTTTCAAAGCGCAGGTAAAATTATCCGAGGAACTCCAAAAACCTCTTATCATTCACTGTGTAGGTTATTTCAATGAGTTACTAACAATAAAAAAGGACATGAATCCGCAACAGTTATGGATCGTTCATGGATTCCGCGGCAAACCACAACTGGCGACTCAACTCCTTAAAGCCGGCTGCGCACTCTCATTTGGAGAAAAATACAATGAAGATTCCGTTCGCGTCACTCCCATCGAAAAACTATACATCGAAACAGACGAAAGTACAGTTTCAATCGAAACGATTTACCGCAAAATTGCAGTCGTCAAAGCTATTGCCCCCGACAATTTGATGGCAGGAACATTGCTTTTAGAGAAACTACTCAGCTAAATTCATCACATTTTCATTGAAATTATTTGAAAACTTGGCAATTATTAATTGTTAGTGACAAATTATTAAATACAGAAGTTGTATCTTTGCCTTCCATTTTTTATAAAATATCTATGAGAAGAATTTTCCCTTTATTACTGATAGCTTTTTCAGCAACGTTGGTTTCGGCGCAAGGATTTTCGTCGATGCAACAACGCAAACTAACGAATGCTCTATCAGCCATTTCCAGCTTATACGTCGACAGTATCAACGATAAAAAACTGGTTGAAAGCACCCTGGAAACCATCCTTAAAGATTTGGATCCACACTCTTCATACATCCCTAAAGAAGAAGTGGAGCGAGTAAATGAGCCACTGGAAGGTGGATTCGAAGGCATTGGCATACAGTTCCAAATACTTGACGACACTCTACTGGTGGTACAAACCATCGCGGGCTGTCCTGCCGAAAAGGTAGGAGTGCAAGCCGGCGACCGCATCATCTACATCAACAAAGACCTGGTAGCAGGCGTAAAAATCCAAAATTCAGATGTTTTCAAACGCCTTCGTGGCCCGAAAGGCTCAGAAGTTGTGATAAAAATCATGCGTGGCAATAATCCTGAATTATTAGAATTCAAGATTATACGTGATAAAATTCCGATTTACAGTGTGGATGCACATTACATGATCAACAAAGAAATTGGTTATATCAAAATCAACAACTTTGGAAATACCACTGTACAGGAATTCCAGAAAGCCTTCGCCGACTTGAAGAAAAAAGGCATGAAAAACCTCGTGCTCAGCCTTCAGGGCAATGGTGGCGGCTATCTGAATGCAGCTATCGGCATGGCCGACGAATTTTTGGGGCGCAACAAACTGGTGGTATATACTCAAGGATTGAATCAACCTAAAAGCGTAGCCGAGGCAACTGCCGCGGGCAATTTCGAAACAGGCAAACTCATTGTATTGATCGACGAATATTCGGCTTCGGCCAGCGAAATCCTTTCGGGAGCTATTCAGGACTGGGACCGCGGTATCATCATCGGCCGCCGCTCGTTTGGCAAAGGACTGGTACAACGCCAGTTCCCGCTGATTGACGGATCAATGATGCGCCTTACGGTGGCACGTTATTACACTCCTTCAGGCCGTTGTATTCAGAAATCATACAAAGGCGGATATGAAAAATACGAAATGGATTTGGTAGAACGCTACAAACATGGAGAGTTTCTGCATGCCGACAGCATTCACCTACCAGACTCATTGAAGTACCAAACCCTCAACCTGAAACGCACTGTATATGGTGGTGGTGGTATTATGCCAGACATTTTTGTGCCATTCGACACTGCCAGCTATACGCCAGCGCATCGCAAATTGGTGGCTATGGGAATTGTAAACAAGGTAAGTACACAATACATACTAAAGCATCGCGATGAAATGAAAAAGAAATTTCCGGCTTTCGATAAGTTCAAGAACAACTATCAGCCGGACGATGAATTTCTTGGAATGCTTTTAACTGCAGCCGACAAAGACAAAATAAAAATCGATTCGTCCCAGTTCGAAAAATCCAAACCACTACTTAAACTTCAGTTGAAAGCCCTGGTGGCTCGCGATCTTTGGGAAATGAGTGAATATTACCAAATCATGGATGCTGACAATGAATCGCTTCAAAAAGCAATCAACATCCTGCAAACACCGGGAGCTTACGAGAAAATTCTGAAATAAGCAAAAAATCTCATTCTAAAACTTTTCCTTAGCTTCGGCTTTGGAAAAGTTTTTCATTTTACGCCTACATGCAAGACTTCATCAACTATATTTCTAAAAACTGGATTGAAATCACCGGTGTCGTTCTCAGTCTGATTTACCTGTATCTATCGATCCGCCAAAAGGTGGGTCTGTGGTTTTTTGGCATCATATCGTCTATTTTCTACACTGTGGTTTTTGTAGAAAGTGGCTTGTACGCCGATATGAGCTTGCAGGTATACTACATCGCCATCAGCATTTACGGATGGATACACTGGAAAAAAGGACACATCAGCCAAAAAGAAGAAATCCCCGCCACCTTTATGGCTAGCAAAGATTGGATTATTGCGGGTATCGGCACTGTAGTAGTCTATCTTTTATACTACTTCATTCTTACCCGATATACCGATTCTACTGTTCCGGTTACCGATTCGATTGTTGGGGCACTAAGTGTAGTTGGCACCTGGATGCTGGCTAAAAAATTTATCGAGAACTGGCTGGTATGGATTGTCGCAGATGCTATTTGCGTGGGACTATATATTTACAAAGACCTCTACCCTACTTCTGTATTGAATGTCATTTACACGATCATGGCCGGCGTGGGCTATTGGCAATGGAAAAAAGGGATGAAGTAACTCCTTACTCCTTAACCGGAAGCTTTTCCCAGCCCGTAATAATGGGCTTATTGCCCTGTTGTTGCCAGTACCAATCATTCACTTTACAGGTTAGCCAGGCACTTCCGGCACCAAGCATCGCCCCCGCCAATACATCCGATGGATAATGCACCCCCAGATTCATACGCGAATAACCAACTGCACCCGCCCACAAATACGACGGAGCAATCACATACCACCGGGGGTATTTTATACTCAACGAAGTAGCTGTAGCAAAGGCAAACGAAGTATGACCCGACGGAAACGACATGGATGATTCTGACGAATAAGGAATGATATCAGTAGGATAAGTTACGTATGGACGTGGGCGATTCACGATCTTTTTCAGCGAATAGGTCAATGCTGCATCGACTACCAGCGCCGAGCCTACCGCAACCGCATTTTTCAGCATAGCATCATCTTTATTGATACAGGCCACCACACCCAAAACCACTGGAACGCCTGCTCCTACAGCAGTTGTGGTATTGGACACAAATCGCGAGAATGATACCGTTTGCTCAACTGAATTTATGCTTTTTAGCACGGAAATGTCTGTATTTTGTGCAGTTACCTGCGTGCTTAACAATGTCGAGATGCTCAAAAGCAGAATAATTGTCGTAAATTTGCACATATATTTTATTTTGGAACAAAGATAGAAAAAAAGCAATACGCTTTTCGTAATGATTAAAATTGCAATTTTAGGCCCTGAATCCACAGGCAAAACATACCTGGCACAACAACTGGCCACTCATTTTTCGGGCCAATGGATCCCTGAATATGCACGTGAATATGTAGAAAAGTTGAACCGTTCCTATACCTACGAAGATGTTTGCGCAATTGCCGAGCAGCAAATCAACACCGAAAAATCTATCGCAAAAAACAACGAAAACGGGATTGTATTTTTCGACACTGAACTTATTATCACCAAAGTATGGTTTGAATATTGTTACAAACACATTCCTCAAAACGTACTTACACAATTAAATTCTGGCTTTTTCGACTTCTATTTACTTTGCAACTACGACCTGCCATGGGAAGCAGATCCTGTTCGTGAGCATGGCGATGACAGAGCCTTTTTTTTCGAATGGTACAGAAGGGAAATTGAACTTACCGCCAAACCCTATGTTATAATCAGCGGAGAAGGCAAAAATCGAACACAAAATGCGATAAAAGCCATCGATACTTTATTAAAAACGAACAATTTACAATATATCAATGAATAAAGAATTACTGGATGTAATAGACCAACTGTCATGCACCGAAGGATTCAAAGACGTGTGTCATGAACATGGTACCAACGACACCATGCCATCAACCGAGGTACTCGAAGAAATTGTTGACCTGGCGCGTTCTATTCTCTTCCCCGGCTATTTTGGCAATTCGGCTGTCAACAAAAACACCATGAAATACCACATCGGTGTAAACATTGACAAGCTACATTTTCTTCTGACACAGCAAATAAAAGCAGGTATTTGCTTCAATTGCCAGATAGAAGCACAACATGCCGACGAAGTAGAAAAAAGAGCCAAGGTGGTGGCCGCCGAATTCATTAAATTATTACCCGAAATACGCAAAAAACTGCATACCGACGTGATTGCGGCCTACAATGGCGACCCTGCGGCTAAAAGTTTTGGCGAAGTGATTTTTTGCTACCCCAGCATTCGGGCCATCACCAATTATCGCATTGCCAACGCTTTGCTACATTTAGAAATACCACTTATCCCAAGAATCATCAGTGAAATGGCGCATTCGGAAACCGGTATTGACATTCACCCGGGAGCCACAATCGGCAACTATTTTACCATCGACCATGGAACCGGCGTGGTAATTGGCGAAACAGCTATACTGGGCGACAATGTAAAAATGTATCAGGGTGTTACGCTGGGAGCCAAAAGTTTCCCTCTGGATGCCGATGGCAACCCGATAAAAGGAGTACCCCGCCACCCGCGTATCGGCAACAACGTGATCATCTATGCAAACTCCACCATTCTGGGCACCATCATGGTGGGCGACGATTCGGTAATTGGTGGCAACCTATGGGTAGACAAAGATGTAGCACCAGGCTCCCGATTATCGCAACAAAAAAAATCGAATATTTAAACATTCTATTATACCGGCTAAAGGAGTCCGGAACACAACCAATTTATGGAATTTGAAATGATAGCCAAAACCTTCAGAGGTTTGGAAGAAGTACTTGCCACCGAGCTTGTGGCACTGGGTGCAAACAATGTGGAACTACAACGCAGAGCAGTGAGTTTTACCGGCGATCTGGCCATGATGTACAAGGCCAACATGCAATGCCGCACAGCCTCGCGCATACTGAAACCCATCATGACCTTCGACGCATCCAACCCGGACGAAGTGTACGAGAAAGTAAAAAGTATCAATTGGAGCGACTATATGGACGTTGATAGCACCTTTGCTATCGACTCGACAGTCTTTTCGGATGTTTTCCGCCATTCGAAATTCGTTGCCTACCGCGTGAAAGATGCCATCGCCGATTGGTTTACCGAAAAATTTGATCGCCGCCCATCCGTTCGAATCGATGGACCGCAGTTGATGATCAATATTCACATTGCTGAACGCCGCTGTACACTTTCGCTGGACAGCTCGGGCGAATCGTTGCACAAACGTGGCTACCGCGCCAGCCAGACCGAAGCCCCGATCAACGAAGCTTTGGCAGCCGGCATGCTATTGATGGCCGGATGGGAAGGCAAATCCGATTTTGTAGACCCAATGTGCGGTTCAGGAACGCTGCTAATCGAAGCCGCACTAATTGCGCTAAACATTCCACCCGGACTATATCGCTCATCTTTCGCATTTGAAAAATGGAAAGACTTTGACGAAGAGTTGTTTGACGCAATCTACAACGATGACACCCACGAACGTGAGTTCACCTTTACAATCTATGGTTCAGACAATTCGCCCCGTGCTCTGAAAATTGCAGAACAAAACATCAAAAGTGCCGGACTTAGCAAATACATCAAACTACAGGTTATGCCGGTACAAAAGTTGGAAGCCCCTTCAGCCAATTGTCTGATGGTAACGAATCCACCTTATGGAGAGCGCATCACTTCCAATGATATCTTTGGATTGTATGCATCTATTGGTACCACTTTGAAGCATAATTTTGCCGGTAGCACCGCATGGATTATCAGCTCACACGAAGAATGTCTGGACAAAATTGGACTGAAACCAACCGAAAAAATCCGCCTTTTGAATGGTGCGCTGGACTGTTGGTTCAACCGATATGACATTTTCGCAGGCAAAAGAAATGATTTCGTAGCAGCAAAGAAAAAATTTTCGAGAGATTAAACCACATTCAATCAACAGATTGAATTAAATATTCAAAGATTCCGGTAAAGTTTATTGCTTTTTTGCTTGCAGCATCCAAAGTAAAACACTACTTTTGCACCGCAATCGCCCAGATGGCGGAATTGGTAGACGCGCTGGTCTCAAACACCAGTGGATTCACTTCCATGCCGGTTCGATCCCGGCTCTGGGTACAGTTCGAAAGCTCAATCAGTTGATTTTCAACGATTGAGCTTTTCTTTTTTTCTGCATTTGCACCACATTTGGGATCAATCGGGACCAATCGGGACCAATCGGAAAAGTTGTGAACCAATCGGGGATCAATCGGAAAAGTTGTGTTGTGTGATTGAAAATTATAATTTTGTTTCATGGAAAACAGGACAGACTTAAATTCAGCAGAGCATCAGCTTTTAGAGTTGATTTTACCAGCGGGCATTC
>JBJOOU010000004.1:0-4711 GCA_046051105.1 Bacteroidota bacterium | reverse complement strand
CAAAAACGAACGATACGCCATAGTAGATTCGTCTTTGCGAAAGGTGATGAAACTTGGCTTAAAGGACTTTGCGATGATGAACCCATCGCTGATTCTATCCCTTTACAAAATGGAACTCTACAAAAAAAGTACGAAGCAAACCGATGATACTCAATCTGATTCGTACTTTCAACTGATTGCAGAACAAAAAGACAAAAAAGTAATGGGATTGGAAACTGTTGAACAGCAAATAGACGCATTATTTGGAAACGGCACACTCCAACGCCAGGCAGATATATTGTACCAAAATGTGGTGCTCAAAAATGAAGTACTAGATAAAATTTCAAAGTCTGTGAAACTCTACAAAGCCGGCAAAATAAATGAGGTTTATTATCTATCGAAAGGCTTTGGGCTTGCCTCTGACTATTCTGAGGCCGAGTTTAGCAAACTTGTGGATGAACGCAATGAAAAATGGATGCAAAAATTACCCGGATACATTAAGAATTCATCTTGTTTTATCACTGTTGATGCCATTCACTTACCGGGCAATACGGGCCTGATAAAGCTATTGGAAAAAACAGGATATCATGTAAGTGCTGTAAAATAAAAAAGAAATTCCCAAAAACACATGTTCGTTTTTGGGAATTTCTTTTTAAAATATTTTGCGATAAATGTGGCAGTAGGGACTGCCATTCTTTTTGTCGTAATATTCCTGATGATAATCTTCGGCTGACCAAAACTCAGGTGCTTTTTCGAGAATTGTAGCTACTTTATAGCCCTTATCCCCAAGGATCTTAATATATTTATCGGCCATTTGCTTTTGCTCATCCGAAGTATAAAAAATCACCGATCGGTACTGATCACCTATATCAGGCCCCTGGCCTCCTACCTGAGTAAAATCATGTGTCTCGAAATATAGTTTCACCAACTCTTCGTACGAAGTCTGAGTGGGATCAAAAACCACTTCGGTAGTTTCGGCATGACCGGTTGTTCCGGTACAAACCTCCTTGTAAGTTGGGCGTTGCGTATGTCCACCCATATAACCAACGGTCGTTTCCAATACGCCTTTGGCCTTCATAAAATGATATTCAGTGCCCCAAAAACAACCTGAGGCAAAATAAGCAGTCTCCATATTTTTCTTTTTTGCTGGAATAAATTTCATTGATACAGAATTTACACAATGACGAACATTTTTCGAAGTAAATCCTTCATTTAAAAACACATGCCCTAAATGGCCACCACAATTAGCACAAACAATTTCAGTTCGCCTACCATCGGCATCAGGGATTCGCTTTACAGCGCCCGGAATTTCGTCGTCGAAACTAGGCCAACCACAATGTGATTCGAATTTATCTTCCGACCGATAAAGCGCTGCATTACATTGTCGGCAGACATAAATCCCTTTCTCCTTCGTGTTTACATACTCACCTGTAAATGGCCGTTCGGTAGCTTTATGCAAAATAACGGCTTGTTCTTCGGGGCTTAATTTATTGTATGGCATCTTCTTATTAGTTTGCGTACATGCTGTTTGCGAAATCAGCAAAAACAGTAACATCAATTTTATTGGATTCATAACTCGTGTTTATTAAATCAAAGGAATAAACAGCCGAGCAGGAACCATTGTTCAGCTCCAAAAGCAAACGCCCATGGAAATCCACAGGCGTTTAAATATATTTCACTTACAAGCAGATTTCTAGCGCAATCTGTCAAGAGATTTTACCAGTTTTTCGTCTTTTCCAATTGCCCCTATGGCCAGATAATTGAAAATCATAGCCAACAGCGGGAAGATTGCTCCAATTTTCACATGAAACTCAGCATTGAGCGCACTACATGCCGACCATACATAATAGGCATACACCACATAATAGCTAATCATAAAAATGAAGTTGATCACCGCTAAACGAATCTGCTTTACACGATTTTTGAACGAAAACAGAACTACCAACGAGATGATAGCAAAAACAGCTGGCAAAGCAATGAGCAATGAAGTAGAGTTTTGAAGAATAGCTTCTCCCTTTGCTGGAATCAATGATATACCCCGAAAATCAATCGAGTAAATCAGGTTCGATTCTACATTAATCAAACTGGCTACTGGCAAGATAATTGCTAATACGCCAAACGCTGCAATAAATAAAAGATAAACACTTTGAATACGTTGCCACATAAGCTATTATTTTTTCCATTGTGCATCGCGCACAGCATAAATACGTTCGATAATATCAACCACTTTCAGTCCTTCCAACACATTGGTAGTGATCGTACCTTTGTCGGTAAGTTTTTCAATCACGTTTTCAATTACATAATGGTGGTTTTGAGCAGAACCTTTGTACAAACCATAATCATTTGGTGGATTAGATGGCGCTAATTCAGGCATCTTATAATCCTTAATGTTACAGTAAGTAACTTCGTTCATATACTGCCCGGCCACTTTTATTGTACCTTGCGATCCAATAATCGTGATAGAACTTTCAAGATTGGTATCCCAAACGGCTGTAGAGTAATTCAAACAGCCCATACCGCCATTTACAAAGTCAAAAGTTACAACACCACTATCTTCAAAATCAGTCAGATCCTTATGATTGAAGTCGGCAAAGTTTCCACGAATATTCTGTATATCACCAAACAACCAATACATGATATCGATAAAGTGCGAGAACTGAGTAAACAAGGTACCTCCATCCAGTTTACCATCGCCATGCCAGTTGCCTTTTTTATAATATCGACCGTCACGATTCCAGTAGCAGTCCAGTTTCACCATGAAAATATCGCCCAATAACCCACCATCGCACACTTCCTTCAACCATACTGAAGGTGGCGAATAACGGTTTTGCATTACACAAAACACGTGTTTCGACATTTCAAGCGATTTGAAAAGGATCACCTCTGCATCATTCTTGGTTAATGCAATCGGTTTCTCCAACACTACGTGTTTTCTTGCCTGAAGCGCTTTGATAGCATATTCGGCATGGAAACCATTTGGAGTACAAATATTAACGACATCCACATCCAGATTGGCTGCCAAAAATTCATCGTAATTGGTAAAATATGCTTCTTGTATATCAGCTAAACCAACCTGTTCTTTTGGTAACACATCGCACACAGCCACCAATTCCGCTTCCGGATTGCGGCGAATCATCTCAGCATGTCTTTTTCCGATATGCCCCTGCCCTATTACTGCAAATTTAATCATGGTTATATTCTATTTAATACGTTTTACTTGTTCATCTTTCAATTGATATTCCTGACTTGTTTCGGGACAAATAGCCAATCCAAGTTCATTGAACTGCAATTTATGCCCGTTTTCACTCACCCAACCTATTTGTCGGGCAGGATTTCCTACCACCAAAGCAAAAGGTTTTACTGGCTTTGTGATCACCGATCCGGCTCCAATCAGCGCATATTCGCCAATTTCATTTCCGCAAACTACAGTTGCATTAGCACCAATACTGGCTCCTTTGCGCACCAAGGTGGGTGCATATTCACTCTTACGGTTTACATGGCTTCGTGGATTTATTACATTAGTAAACACCATGGATGGTCCCAGGAATACATCATCTTCACAAATCACGCCGGTATAAACCGAAACATTGTTCTGTATCTTTACATTTCGCCCTAATTGTACCGAAGGCGAAATTACAACATTTTGACCGATGTTACAACTTTCGCCAATTACACAGCCGGTCATTACATGCGAGAAATGCCATATTTTGGTACCGTTGCCTATTTCGCAACCAGCATCCACAACGGCCGTTTCGTGAGCAAAAAAATCATTCATAGTATATAATTTTATTTTGAGATAAATTCCAATACGCTGTCAGTGATGTATTTCAATTGCTCTTCAGTAAGTTCCGTATGCATAGGGAGCGACATTACACACTCACTCAGTTGTTCGGCCACAGGAAAATCGCCGGCTTTGTAGCGGGTATCCTGATAGGCTTTTTGCAAATGCAATGGCACCGGATAATAAATCATGGCCGGCACACCTTTATCTGCCAAATGTTTGATTAATGCAGCCCGATCTACCCCATTCAGTTTTAATGTATACTGATGAAATACATGCGTAGAAGCCGCAGAACGTGCCGGAGTAATCAACTGATCAACTGCGGAAAAAGCTGCATCATAATAATCAGCCGCAGCCAGTCGATTGGCACAATAGGTATCCAAATGCTTCAGCTTCACATCCAATACAGCTGCCTGAATACTATCCAAACGCGAATTTACCCCTACCACATCGTGATAGTAACGTACCACCATACCGTGGTTAGCTACCGAACGCATTTTGGCGGCCAATTCATCGTTGTTCGTAAATATTGCTCCACCATCGCCAAAACATCCAAGGTTTTTAGAAGGAAAAAACGATGTACAACCTATATCGCCCATACATCCTGATTTCACTTTTGTTCCATCACTAAAGGTATAATCGGCACCAATCGACTGGCACGCATCTTCGATCACGACCAGATTGTGCTCTTTTGCCAATGCCAACAGGGCTTCCATATCGGCATTCTGACCAAACAAATGCACAGGAACAATGGCTTTTGTTTTAGGCGTAATGGCCTTGCGCACCGAATCAACAGAGATGTTGAATGTATCAAAATCAACATCCACCACTACTGGAGTTAGCCCGAGTAGCGCTACCACTTCGGCAGTAGCAATAAAAGTAAAAGTAGGCGTGATCACCTCATCGCCTGGTTGCAGACCCAGTGCCATCAATGCAATTTGCAGAGCATCA
>JBJOOU010000003.1:0-4368 GCA_046051105.1 Bacteroidota bacterium | reverse complement strand
CTAAAGTGAACAACATACTCCTGTACTTTCATATCGTTGTAAAATGTTTGATCATCAATAGCATCGTGTTTCTTAAACTCAGAAGAACTGATTTTTCGCAGTTCATTTCCATTTATATCGCTGATCGAAGCTTTGATATTACTTACTTTTTTGAGTGGAGAACTATAAATCTCAATTTCACCACATTTCTCTCCATTTTTATTGTTGATTAAAATGCTTCTGAAATGACTTCGTGTCAGCTTATTGTTCTTGATCGTGATATCTGTATTGTATTTAAGTACAAATGCATCCGCCTGAATCTGGGCGTTTGCAGTGAGCGTGATGGTCAACAAAATGAGTAATGTGAGCTTTTTCATAACGATAGTATAGAAAATAGATTTCATAATGCAAAAATAATGGAATTATTAAATCAATAAGCTTTTTTGTGATCTTTTTTTAGTCCATAAAAAACTTTTTTTCTCAAGTTACACTAATAAGTTATCCGGATGAGGGTTTATTTTGCTGAAAGATTGGCATTGTTCTCAAGAAACTGATGACAGAATATCAGGTTTAAGCATTTGATAGATTGTTGTTTATGACAAATGGGCAGAGTTTGATGTATTGGATACATATTTGCGGAAAACGCAAGAAAATAAACTCATAAAGTATGAACTTCAACAATTTTACAATCAAATCGCAGGAAGCCGTTCAGCAGGCAGTTGAACTGGTGCAAAGCAACGGGCAACAAGTGGTAGAAACGCCGCATTTGCTCAAAGCGATCATGCTGAAAGGAGAAGAGGTCGTTCAGTTTCTGTTTGGTAAAATAGGAGTGAACCTCAACACACTCACAGCGGTGGTCGATAATATCATTTCCGGTTTCCCGAAAGTTTCGGGTGGCGAACCGTATTTAAGTCGCGAGACCAACAATGTACTGCAAAAGGCCGTAGATAAATCCTCGAAAGCCGGTGATCAATTTGTGTCGCTCGAATATATTTTGTTGGCATTAGTTGCCGAGAAAAATCAATTGACGAAAGTGCTCAACGATGCCGGAGTGAGCGAAAAAGCCTTGCAGGAAGCTATCAAAGAATTGCGTAAAGGAGCCAATGTCAATTCCGCATCGGCCGAAGACAATTATAACTCGCTGGGCAAATACGCCATCAATCTGAACGAACGTGCACGCTCGGGAAAACTCGATCCTGTGATCGGTCGTGACGAGGAAATCCGCCGGGTATTGCAGATTTTGAGCCGTCGTACCAAAAACAATCCCATTCTGATTGGCGAACCCGGTACAGGTAAAACAGCCATTGCCGAAGGACTGGCGCATCGGATTGTGCGGGGCGATGTGCCCGAGAATCTGAAATCGAAACAGATTTTTTCGCTGGATATGGGTGCGTTGGTGGCCGGAGCCAAATACAAAGGCGAGTTTGAGGAACGATTGAAATCGGTGGTAAACGAAGTGACCAAAGCCGATGGTGAAATCATTTTGTTTATCGACGAAATTCATACGCTGGTAGGAGCTGGCAAGGGCGAAGGTGCCATGGATGCGGCGAATATTCTAAAACCTGCTTTGGCGCGGGGCGAATTGCGTTCCATCGGGGCAACTACGCTGGACGAATACCAAAAGTATTTCGAAAAAGACAAAGCACTCGAACGTCGGTTTCAGATTGTGATGGTGGACGAACCGGATACGGCAAGTACCATCTCTATTCTCCGTGGATTGAAGGAACGTTACGAAAATCACCACAAAGTGCGGATTAAAGACGATGCGATCATTGCAGCCGTGGAACTATCTTCCCGTTACATCACCGATCGGTTTCTGCCCGACAAAGCCATCGACCTGATGGATGAAGCGGCGGCCAAGTTACGCCTCGAAGTCGATTCGGTGCCCGAAGAACTGGATGTGATCGAACGAAACATCAAGCAACTGGAGATAGAACGCGAAGCCATCAAGCGCGAAAACGATACAAAAAAGCTGGAACAACTCCATGCCGAGATTGCTAACCTGAAAGAAGAAAGCAAAGTGCTGCGTGCCAAATGGAGCAGCGAAAAAACGCTCATTGATCAGATTCAGCAGGCCAAAATCGAAATTGAAGACCTGAAATATCAGGCCGACAAAGCCGAACGCGAAGGCGACTACGGACGTGTGGCCGAAATTCGCTACGGACGCATCAAGGAACTGGAAGCGCAGATTGCCGATCGTCAATCCGAACTGGCTATCATGCAGGGAAGCCACGCCATGATCAAAGAAGAGGTCGACAGCGAGGATATTGCCGATGTAGTAAGCCGTTGGACAGGAATTCCGGTCAATAAGATGTTGCAAAGCGAAAAGGATAAACTTTTGCAGCTCGAAGATGAATTGCATCATCGGGTAGTAGGGCAGGAGGAGGCCATTGCAGCGGTGGCCGATGCTGTTCGTCGCAGCCGTGCGGGTTTACAGGATCCAAAACGTCCCATTGGTTCGTTTATCTTTTTGGGAACAACGGGTGTGGGCAAAACCGAACTGGCCAAAGCGTTGGCCGAATACCTGTTCGACGATGAGAACATGATGACGCGTATTGATATGAGCGAGTACCAAGAAAAATTCTCGGTAACGCGATTGATTGGTTCGCCTCCGGGTTACGTGGGTTACGACGAAGGCGGTCAGCTCACCGAAGCCATCCGACGCAAACCTTATTCGGTGGTACTGTTCGACGAAATCGAAAAAGCGCATCCCGATGTGTTCAATGTGTTGCTGCAAGTGCTCGACGACGGTCGGCTCACGGATAACAAAGGCCGCGTGGTGAATTTCAAAAACACCATCATTATTATGACCTCTAATATAGGCTCAAATCTGATTAGTGAGTTTTATCAGAAACACATACATTCGCTGGAAGTTCCCCCTGTGGGGGAATTGAAGGGGGCTTTATTCGAATTGCTGAAACAAACCATTCGTCCCGAGTTCCTGAACCGTATTGACGAGCTGATTATGTTTGCACCGCTCAACGAATCGCAAATCGAAGAAATTGTGCGCCTGCAAATCGCGCTGGTACAAAAAACGCTGCAGGAAAACGGCATTTCGCTGCATCTTACCGAAGCCGCCATCCGTTATATTGCCGACGAAGGCTTCGATCCGCAGTTTGGTGCCCGTCCCGTGAAGCGTGCCATCCAGAAATTCGTGCTCAACGACCTTTCCAAGCAATTAATCGCCGGAACGGTCCGCAACAACGAAGCCATCACCGTCGATTTCGATGGACAACGGTTGGTTTATCAAAATACAAACGCTTAAGTTCTGCTATATTACTGACGGGGTGACTTCTGTTCACCCCGTCAGTATAATTTTACATAAAAGAGGAAGCCGTTTCAAAAGTCGTATCTGTATATTTTAATGAAGACGTTGCAGCTTTATCACCCGATCAGTCCATTCACCTCCGGCTTTTGTACTACATTTGTTATGAAGAATTTTTCGAAGAAAGCCAAAACCTGAGTGATTATCTGATAAAAAGGAATATGATAGAGTTTCCCGGTGTTGGTTTTTTTCAGTTCAAAGTGGATGAATGGAATCGCTTGCACGGAAAATGATTGCAGTTCACCTGTCAGTACAATGATAGATATTGTATTTGTAAATCAAAAGATATAAGTTTGTATTTCTATCTCTGTACCATCTTCATTCATTTCAAATACCTCAATAAATGAAAAAATCGATTTTCCTTACCGTTGTTGTCTTGATGCTTATAGCTGTGAGTTTTTGGGTGTACAATGCCACTGTTGATAAAGCATCGTCGCGTAATGATGCACTCTACCGGAATTTGATTTGTGGGGAATGGAAACAAGTGGATGTGCGCTGTATTGCCAAAAGTAAAAGCCGACTTCCGGAAGTAAAAGTGAAATATTCGGGATCTCCTGGCTATGTGTTTCGTAAGGATGGTAGTTGCGAGAATAAATTGGGATTTTATTACAGAAACTTCAGATTTTCGGACTTGAAGAAACGTCAGGTGTTTTATGGGACTGAGTCGGTCTATAAAATAAAAAACTCATACCTGAAAATATACGATCCATCAGATAGTATTTGGCATGATTCGCGAATTATAAGACTGACAAAGGATACGCTATTGGTTGAGCCAACAGATAGTGTACAAATTGTATACACCAAAATGCATTATGAATTACAACCAGCAAAACAGTTTGATAAAATTGTAATGTCGGTAGGATCAATGATTCGAGCACCGATGGTTTCAAATATAGTTATTTGTAAGGAAGGTGACGTCTTGTTGGAGAGTCATTTTGGAAACTTGGATGGATATTATTCTTCAAAAATATCAACCAGATATTTTTATCAATTGGAATCAAATTTCAGAAAAGCCAATATCGATAAAATGAAGACAGAATATACGGAAGATGCTTATGATGTTG
>JBJOOU010000002.1:0-14081 GCA_046051105.1 Bacteroidota bacterium | reverse complement strand
TGTGAGCGGGCGTACCTTGTCTGGACAAACCATTCGCGCCTTCCTCGCTTCGATCAGTCATGCAAATTTGCTTTCGGTTGGACTTAACTGCTCATTTGGTGCCAAAGATTTGAAACCCTATCTTCAGGAAATCAGCGAATATGCTTCTTGCTTCGTCAGTGCGTATCCCAACGCCGGGTTGCCGAATCAGTTTGGCGAATACGACGAAACACCTGAACGCATGGCCGAGCAGGTAGTGGAATATTTCGACGAAAAACTGGTGAACATCATTGGTGGATGTTGCGGAACAACCCCCGACCACATTGCCACTTATAGCCAATTAATTGAAGGAAAAGAGATTCGCAAACCATCGGCACCCTCTACCGACCTGCAACTTTCAGGACTGGAAGCACTGATTCTGAATGAAGATTCGCTGTTCACCAACATTGGCGAGCGATGCAACGTAGCCGGTTCGCGCATGTTCCTGCGACTGATTAACGAGAAAAAATACGAGGAAGCACTCAGCATTGCCCGCAAACAGGTAGAAGATGGCGCATTGGTTATTGATATCAACATGGACGATGCGATGCTGGAAGCACAACAGGAAATGACCACTTTCCTGAACTACGTGGCTTCCGAACCTGAAATTTCTCGCGTACCGATCATGATCGACTCATCCAAATGGGACGTGATAGAAGCCGGACTGAAATGCGTACAAGGAAAATGCATCGTCAACTCCATCAGTTTGAAAGAAGGCGAAGAAGATTTTCTGGACAAGGCCCGTAAGATTCGTGCCTATGGCGCTGCTGCTGTCGTTATGGCTTTCGACGAAAAAGGTCAGGCCGACTCTTTTGCCCGCAAAACAGAAATCTGCGAACGGGCCTATCGCCTATTGGTTGATAAAGTAGGCTTTCCTCCGCAAGATATTATCTTCGACCCTAACGTGCTGGCCATAGCCACCGGTATCGAAGAACACAATAATTATGGTGTTGATTTCATCAACACCGTTCGCTGGATTAAACAAAACTTACCATACGCCAAAGTAAGTGGTGGGGTGAGCAACCTGTCGTTTTCGTTCCGTGGAAATAATGTGGTACGCGAAGCTATTCATTCTGTATTCCTGTATTATGCCATCAAAGAAGGTATGGACATGGGAATTGTGAATGCTGGTATGCTTCAGATTTATCAGGACATTGAACCAGAGTTACTCGAACGCGTGGAAGATGTGGTGCTGAACCGCCGCGAAGACGCTACCGAGCGCATGATAGAATTTGCCGAAAAGGTAAAAAATCAGGCAACTGGTGAGAAAGAAGAAAAAATCGATGAATGGCGTACCCGCAACCTACAAGGCCGTTTGGAATATGCCCTGATCAAAGGCATTAGCGACTTTATGGAAGAAGATTTGGCCGAAGCATTAACGGCCTACAGTACACCTATCGATATCATTGAACAACCTTTGATGAGCGGCATGAACATAGTAGGCGAACTGTTTGGCGAAGGAAAAATGTTCCTTCCACAAGTAGTAAAAACCGCTCGTACGATGAAAAAGGCGGTAGCTATTCTTCAGCCCGAAATTGAAAAAACCAAGGTTCCGGGGCAAAGTTCTTCGGCTGGTAAATTCCTGATAGCTACAGTAAAAGGCGACGTACACGACATTGGTAAAAACATTGTAGCCGTGGTACTGGCTTGTAACAATTTCGAAGTAATCGACCTGGGCGTAATGACCCCTACCGAGAAAATCATCGAAACTGCCATCAAGGAAAAGGTAGATATCGTTGGCTTGAGCGGATTGATTACGCCATCGTTGGAAGAAATGGCGCATGTGGCCGGCGAAATGGAAAAAGCCGGATTGAAAGTGCCTTTGCTGATTGGTGGAGCCACGACCTCGAAGATTCACACTGCCGTGAAAATTGCTCCGAATTATACCGGTCCTGTGGTGCATGTAAAAGACGCTTCGGTCAATACCAGCGTAGTTTCACAGCTGATGAGTGCAACTCAGCGTCTGGCTTACGTGGAAAGCATCAATGAAGAATATCAGGCACTTCGTGCCAAACAAAAACAAAAAACAGACCTACTAAGTCTGGACGACGCCAAGAAAAAACGTCCGAATTTGTTTTAATCTTTAGACTTTGAGACAATAAAAAAGCTGCAATCTTTCGGGATTGCAGCTTTTTATATATTTGGCAGTTATTATTCCGCTTTTGGTTTGTCTTCTCTTGGAGGACGTGGCAATAAAGCTTTGCGAGACAGTTTGAATTTGCCTGTTTTTTGATCTACGTCAAGCAATTTAACGTCAATCATATCGCCTTCTTTAATACCAGCTTGTTCCATTGTTTCGATACGTTTCCAATCGATTTCAGAAATGTGAAGCAAACCTTCTTTTCCAGGAAGGAATTCTACAAATGCTCCGTAAGGCATTACCGATTTTACTTTCGAAGGATAAGTTTCACCTATCTCAGGAATAGCTACAATACCTTTGATTTTGGCAATAGCAGCATCGATAGCAGCTTTGTTGTTAGCCGCAATTTCTACGCGACCCTGATCACCCACTTCCTCGATAGAGATAGTAGCACCAGTTTCAGCTTGCATACCCTGAATAATTTTTCCACCAGGGCCGATTACAGCACCAATCATTTCTTTAGGAATCATGATCACAACGATACGTGGAGCATGTGGTTTCAGGTCAGCACGTGGCTCAGCAAGCGTTTCCTTGATTTTGCCCATGATGTGCAAACGACCTTCTTTTGCCTGACGCAATGCAGTTTCAAGAATTTCGTAAGAAAGACCGTCTACCTTGATATCCATCTGAGTAGCAGTAATACCATCTTCAGTACCTGTAACTTTGAAGTCCATATCTCCCAGGTGATCTTCATCACCCAAAATATCAGAAAGTACAGCGAAATTTGTTCCTTTATTTTCAGAAATCAATCCCATTGCAATACCAGTCACAGGTTTTTTGATCTGAACACCGGCATCCATAAGAGCCAATGTACCAGCACAAACAGTTGCCATTGACGACGAACCGTTTGATTCCAAAATATCGGAAACCACACGTACTACATAAGGATAGTTATCCGGAATCATTGGTTTCAATGCACGGAAAGCAAGGTTACCGTGACCTACTTCGCGACGACCAACCCCACGAGAAGGACGAGCTTCACCGGTTGAGAATGGAGGGAAGTTATAGTGCAACAAGAAACGCTCTTTGCCCTGAATCAAGGCCTCGTCTACCAGTTTCTCATCGTTTTTAGTACCTAAAGTTACTGAAGTCAATGACTGAGTTTCACCACGGGTAAATACAGCCGAACCATGAGGACCAGGCAAGTAACCAACCTCCGACCAGATAGGACGAATTTCGGTTGTTTTACGACCATCCAAACGTTTGCCTTCGTCCAGAATAGAACGACGCATTGCTTCTTTTTCAACATCGTGGTAGTATTTGCTAATCAAACCTTTTTTCTCAGCAGCTACTTCAGGATCAAGAGTTTCAATATATTCAGCTTTTACCGAAGCAAAGTTTTCAGAACGTGAATGTTTGTCGGTGTTGCAAGCAGTTGCAAATGCATACGCTTTGGCGTAGGTTTTATCCCAAATATCTTTACGAAGATCTTCATCATTTTCTTCGTGGCAGTAAGTACGTTTTACCGTTTTACCAGCCGCTTCCATCAACTCAATCTGAGCATGGCAATGAACTTTGATAGCCTCGTGAGCAACTTTCATAGCAGCAAGCAGATCATCTTCACTTACTTCTTTCATCTCGCCTTCCACCATCATGATATTATCAAGGGTAGCAGCCACAATGATTTCCATGTCAGCAGTAGCTAGTTGCTCAAAAGTAGGATTCACAACAAACTCACCGTTGATGCGGGCTACACGAACTTCAGAAATAGGACCGTTAAAAGGCACGTCAGACACAGCCAAAGCAGCCGAAGCAGCCAAACCAGCCAAAGCGTCGGGCATATCAACGCCGTCTGAAGAATATAGAATTACGTTTACAAAAGTTTCAGCGTGATAATCATCCGGAAACAAAGGACGCAACGCGCGGTCAACCAAACGTGAAACAAGAATTTCATAATCAGAAGCACGGCCTTCACGACGCGTGAATCCACCAGGGAAGCGTCCGTTTGACGCAAATTTCTCTTTATAATCTACTGAAAGAGGCATAAAATCTGTTCCCGGAACAGCATCTTTAGCCGAACAAACAGTAGCCAACAACATGGTGTCACCCATGCGAACCATTACAGAACCATCGGCTTGTTTAGCCAATTTGCCTGTTTCAATGGTAATTTCTCTTCCATCACCCAATGCGATGGTTTTTGTAACTACATTCATACAAATTACATTATAATTTTAAAACATCTAATTTTCGAGTGCAAAGATACAACTTTTTTTCCATAATCACAGCAAAAACCATTGTGAATTAGAGTTTTTGGATCATTCAAAATCACGCATATTCAACTAACAAAATCATATCAGAATCAGATTTTTCCATATTTTTTGGTACAAAAAAAGGACAAAGCCTCACGCCTTGTCCTTTTCCAGATTGATTATTTTGAATTGCAATTTAAACGAAATGATATAGAAATACGATTGTTGCGTCTAATGCTGTTTTTTTATTGTCTTTGATCTCCATTGAAACCTGAATTTCTGCTTTAGCGATACCACGCAAATTTACAATTGATTTTAGTTTTGCACGTACACGAACCTCGCTATTCACAATAACAGGTTGATTGAAACGCAAACTCTCAATTCCATAATTCACGGTTAATTTTGAGTTATTTACCTCCACGATTTGTTCCCACAGGTAAGGTAAAATAGATAGATTCAAATATCCATGAGCAATTGTATTTTTGTAAGGACTTTCATTTTTAGCTTTTTCCACATCCACGTGAATCCACTGGTGATCCAATGTTGCATCAGCAAATAAGTTTATTTGATCCTGGGTAATGGTCATGTATTCCGACACACCCAACTCTTGTCCTACTAACTGTTCAAATTCCTGAAAACTATTGATAACTAAACGACTCATGAATCTATTTTTTGATTGTTTGGATATTTTCTTTGAGCAAACTGCACAAAAAATTATTTTTTGTGCAAAAATACGTTTTTTTGTCGTTCATTCCAATAGCTACACCTTAAATAAACAGCACTATGCGGCGTTAATAATACTTAAACCCTGTCGGACATCTTCTATAGTCCCACTTGCGACATTCGGTGAAACTCACGCAACTCACGCTTTCTGTCAGGACTGAGCTGCTTGGAGGAAATACCCTGCACAGCTCCATCAAGCCCATACAGTAGATGAATACATGCTCCCGGATCAAGTGTTTGCAAACGAAGAAAAGCCTGTTCGGTCCCGACAGACTTTAGCTCTTCGCCGGTGGAAATTCCCACCTGAATCAGTTTTGCAGCTGTATCCTCCCCGACATTGGGAAGTTGCAACAAATCAGAAATCATGATTGAAATTTTTTCAATTCAGCCAACAATATTTCATTCTCCTCTGGCGTTCCTACCGTGATACGAACACACCCCAAGCAAAGCGAAACTGTATTACGATTGCGAACAATGATCCCTTTATCAACCAAATAGTTGTACACAGCATTAGCATCATCCATCTTCACCAACACGAAATTTGCATCAGTTGGATAAATATGTTGTACAAACGTCAACTCTTTTAATCTGCCTGACAATACTTCACGTTCAGTCAAAAGTATTCTCACCCATTCCTTTACCTGATCAGCTTGCTTTAAAATTTCCAAAGCCTGCTTTTGAGTGAGGATATTTACATTGTATGGATATTTAATCTTATTCAACACCGCAATAATTTCGACAGACGCAAAAGCCATTCCCAAACGAATAGCAGCACTGCCCCATGCTTTCGAAAAAGTCTGCAGAATAATCAGGTTGGGATATTGCGATAAGAATTCAGAGAAACTAC
Source organism: Bacteroidota bacterium (assembly GCA_046051105.1). Classification (GTDB taxonomy): domain Bacteria; phylum Bacteroidota; class Bacteroidia; order Bacteroidales; family Paludibacteraceae; genus Paludibacter. The sequence goes on along the minus strand of JBJOOU010000002.1, from coordinate 8,164 downwards.
CTTCAGCAGCAAAATCGATATAAGCTTCATCCAATATCACAATTCCGCCAAAAGAAGTAAGAAGTTTCACTATTTCCTGCCTGTTCAAACTATTTCCCGTTGGGTTGTTGGGCGAACAAAGCCAAATTACTTTCGTATGAGCATCGCAGGCAGCCAACAGACGCTCAGCTTCAAAATCAAAATTTTGATCCAGCAGCACTTTGCGGTATTCTACATCATTAATATTGGCACAGACTTTATACATGCCATAAGTAGGCTCAATAGCTACCACATTGTCCACATGAGGTTCGCAAAAAGCCCGGTACACCAAGTCAATTGGTTCATCACTCCCGTTTCCCAGAAATATATTCTCAGCCGGAACATTTTTCACACCCGAAATCAACTCTTTCACCTCCCATTGCAAGGGATCAGGATATCGGTTATAGGGTGCATTATATGGATTTTCATTCGCATCGAGATACACCGACGCCTCTCCTTTAAATTCATCTCTTGCACACGAATATGGCTGTAAAGAGCGTATATTCGATCTCAGCAACTCATCTAAATTCATATATATAGTTATTTTTCGTTATCTGATTTTGAGGGTAGATCTGTCAATACAATTTCCACCCGCCTATTTTCATGCCGCCCGGCTTCGTCAGCATTTTCTTCAAGAGGCTCCTTACTACCTCTACCAATGCAGGTAATTCTCTGTCTTACAACGCCATGCTTTACCAAAAAGTCACCAATCGCACTAGCTCGCCACTGAGAAAGCTTATTATTGTAATGCTCGGTTCCTAACGAATCGGTATGGCCGGTAACTTCCAACACATAGTTCTTATTCTTCTTTAGTATGTCAGCTAATTTATCTAGCTCAACTGCCGAAGAGTCATTAATAAGAATTTTATCGAAGTCGAAATGCACATTATCCAGAACATACCTGACACCTGGTCTAACATTCAGCGGATTAAATCGTTGAACCCGGTTCATTTTCAACGGTTTTACATAATCCTGAAAAAAAGTTGGCAGTCCAAACATACTCATTCCTTCGCCCAGAGGAACGGAGAACGAAGTAAACTCACATCCGACTCCTCTAATATCAGGAAAATTAATTGCCGAAATATACTTTGACTGATATTCAGCCACATAAATTCGGCCATCAGCAGCCAACTGCAATGCTCCCAGGTTTCGTTTATTCTTACTCTGCCCAATAAGCATCATCGATTTTTGAATATCTTCTTCATTGAAATGCTCAACATCAAGCTGGAAAATCTCCCCGGTTTTTACCGTACTCACATAGAGCAACTTATTATCGGGAGAAAACTCCACACCATAAGGAGTATTCCCACCAAACATTTTTAAAGTGATACAACCTGAAAGTATCCCTGTCTCGGTATTAAACCGAAATAACTGCAGCATTCGCTCTCCGTTAATGGCTACTGCAATCATCTTTTTATCCGAAGAAATCTTCATATACCCAATGGTTGAGAATATTGATTTTTTGTATTCAAAACCAATATTGCTTACTACCGCCCTTTCTGCCAAACCATTATCCGTCAACAAATAGGCAACAAAAGCATCGGAATTATATTCATGAATGATCACCCAGATATCCTTGCCGTTGGCATGGCGTACTGCAACTATTCGCTCGGTACAAAGCTCTTTTATTTGGTGGTTCTTCTCAACCACATCACCCCATCCATTATTTTGGATCATATCTACCAGCGAGTAACAAAAGCCACCTTTATTTGCTTCCGAATCGAGTGTGAAGACATAATAAATCTCCGATTTACCAGGAGCCGGTACAATCACAGCAGATTGAGTGGATGACAAATGCCCCTTTAGTCCACTTGCATGCGGCATTGGCTTACTACGACGATCCCAAATAGTAATTCCATCAGTATAAAACAGCAAATTACCCTTGCTATCCGAGATGCTGGCACAGCCTTCGGATGTAAAGATTTTTGTTCCGCAAATCACTTGCGGAGAGCCTTTCGAAAAGTCAAGAGCGGCACCATGTCCGAATGTCCATTTCGAAGATTCTAATTGAGAAAAAACATGACTGCAGCTTGCCAGGCAAAACAATACTATTGCCGACAACCGCCACGTTTGACTACTACTGAAATTACTCATAGACAAGAGAAATTTTACAGATAGTCAGAGTTAGTTTAAGGTAAAATGCTAATCGTGTATACGTTTTATCGTCTCGGGTGGCGACTTTCGATAACCACCACTTCTTTTTCTTCCTCTATTCTGAGTTTCACTGCATTACTATGCGCCTGCAACTCTTCGCTTTCGGCCATCAGAATCAACGCATTGCTCAGGTTAGTAAGCCCATCTTTTGTTATTTGCTGAAAAGTCACTTTGCGCAAATAGCTATCCAGATTTACGCCACTATAGGCTTTTGCATAGCCATTGGTTGGAAGCGTATGATTCGTTCCCGAAGCATAATCACCGGCACTTTCGGGCGTGTAGTTTCCTAAAAAGACCGAACCGGCATTGACAATATTCTCGGCCACACCCATATAATAATGCGTAGAGATAATTAAATGCTCAGGTGCATATTCATTGGTTAGTTCCACCGCTTCTTCAAGCGACTTCACCAATATAATTTTACTATTATCGAGCGCCTTACGGGCAAATTCTTTGCGGGGCAATTGCTCCAGTTGCAGTTCAATTTGCTCCAATACCGGCTCAATCAGCTTTTCGCTAACGGTCACCAATATAGATTGGCTATCCACCCCATGCTCGGCTTGCGACAACAAATCAGCCGCTACGAAAGCCGGATTCGCTGTATCGTCGGCAATAACTTCTACTTCCGATGGTCCGGCAGGCATATCGATCGCCACATCGCGCAACGACACCAACTGCTTGGCAGCGGTTACAAACTGATTGCCGGGTCCAAAGATTTTGTAGACTTTGGGTACCGACTCTGTCCCATATGCCATTGCCCCAATTGCCTGCGTGCCACCGATTTTAAAAATACGATTCACACCTGCCACTTTAGCAGCATACAACACAGCGGGATGAATTTTGCCTTCTTTATTGGGAGGGGTACAAAGTACAATTTCTTTACATTCGGCAATGCGGGCAGGAATAGCCAACATCAACACAGTAGAAAAAAGTGGCGCGGTACCACCCGGCACATACAAACCTACTTTTTCGATGGCAATAGCTTTTTGCCAGCAGAACACACCGGGAGTCGTTTCTACCTGGTTCAATTCATGTTGCTGTTCCGAATGGAATTTCCAGATATTCCGACGCGCCATTTCGATGGCCTGTTTCAGGTTTGTCGAAATCAGCTTTTCTGCCTCTTCTATCTCTTGTTTGGTCACTTCCAGCGCATCAAGTTCTACTTTATCAAACTGGAGTGTATATGATTTAACCGCCTTATCGCCATTCTGACGGATATCGTCCAATACTTTTTGTACAGTTCCGAACAGCGCAGTGCTATCAAAAGCCGGACGTTTGATAATTTCCGTCCATTCTTCGCGACTCGGATATCTGATAATTTGCATATAATAGGGTTTTATTGTTATTTATTCCAAATGAAAACTATATACATCAGGCTACGATGTGCTCCCAGTTTTCGTGCAACTCTTTCATGCCATCAAAAACCAGGGATGCGCCACTGCCCGAAAGCACTTGCGGATCGAGCGGACCGGTATTCACCCCGATGGTAAACAATCCGGCAGCTGTAGCCGACTCCACACCCAGCGGTGCATTTTCGACCACCAGCACTTCCCAGGGCTGAAGACCGGACTTTTTCAGTGCCATCAAATAGGGTTCAGGATGAGGTTTGCCGTATTTCACATCAAAGGCTGTCACCATCTTTTCTTTTTTGAAAATAGACGGAAAACTGTGATCCAGACTATCCAGCAAACTGGGCTGACCCGACCCGGTGACCACAAAAATATCCAGATTTTGCTCTTTTATTTTATTCAGAAGTTCCAACGCATAAGGCATTGGTTCTGTTTTACCATACGATTCGAAAAAGATCGATTTTTGCTTATATATCTGTTGTTTTTCCTCTTCGGTGGCCGTGCGACCCAAAACCTGCGTATACACGCCATCAATTGTAGAAGCCCCGGTACGCCCCTCGTTCATGTACGCTTCATACTCAGTAAACGGAAATCCGGCCTTATGCAAAGCTGCTACCCAGGCTTTGGCATGATGCTTCATCGAATCGTACAACACACCATCCATGTCAAAAAAAACGGCTTTGGGATTCAGTTGAGGATATTTTTTTTTATCAGTAAACTCTTTTATCTGCTTTGAAAACATGCTTGTTCAATATTTTTTTGCAAAGATACGTTTTTTGTCAGTTTCATGCGAATATTTTCCACTATCCGACAGATTTTTATGCGGTTAATCATTTATTATCAACCTCTTGTTAGAATCACAACTCTGAGTCCCGGCACTTTTTAGTTTTTTTTAGATTGCATTCAGCCTGCGAAAATAAAAAAAATGTAATTTTGCGAGCATACAAATCGGGATGTGGCGCAGTTGGTAGCGCGCTACGTTCGGGACGTAGAGGTCGCAGGTTCGAATCTTGTCATCCCGACTAAGTGATGAGGTGTTTTTCTACGAGAAGCACCTTTTTTATTTTAGATACTACTGACTTTTTATAACAAACCCCCAAACAACCAGCCGGACCCTCGCACCCCGTGCGCCAGGGATAGCAGCGGCGTGCCGAACGCGAAGCGGGCGGTACAAGAGCGGATAGCCCGACCCCAACGGGGTGGCGCCCTAATAAATAACATTACACCACTCGATAGCCAGGCCTTTTGATTTGCACAACCCTCACATTTTTCGTACTTTTGCGCAACTTTTCAGAACTCAACTGCACAACGCAAAATTTCAATGGAAAAAATTATCATTCTCGATTTTGGTTCTCAAACCACGCAACTAATCGCACGCCGCTTGCGCGAGCTGAACGAATATTGTGAGATATTGCCTTACAATAAGTTTCCGCAAAACACCGACGGAGTGAAAGGAGTTATCCTTTCGGGAAGTCCGTTTTCGGTGTACGACCCTACGGCTTTCAAAACCGACCTGACCAACATTCGCGGCACATTCCCTGTTTTGGGCATTTGCTACGGTGCTCAGTTTATGGCTTATACCTCGGGCGGAAATGTAGAAAACGCCGGTACGCGTGAATATGGCCGCGCCAACCTGAGCTACATCGACCACAGCGATGCGCTGTTTGCTAACATCAGCGAAGGTTCGCAAATATGGATGTCGCACGGCGACTCGATCACCAAAATCCCTGAAGGATTCAACAAAATAGCCAGCACCGACGACGTAGAGTTGGCAGCTTACCACATTGCGGGCGAAAAAACCTGGGGCGTACAGTTTCACCCTGAAGTATTCCACTCGCTGGATGGCACTCAGTTGCTCGAAAACTTTTTGAACATTTGCGAATGCAAACGCGAATGGTCTCCGGCTTCGTTTATCGATTCAACCGTGGCCGAACTGAAAGCACAACTGGGCGAAGACAAAGTAGTGCTTGGTCTTTCAGGCGGAGTAGACTCGTCGGTAGCGGCTGTGTTGCTCAACAAAGCCATTGGTAAAAACCTGACTTGTATTTTCGTAGACCACGGTTTGTTGCGCAAAAACGAGTTTGAAAACGTAATGGCCGACTACGAACACCTGGGACTGAACGTGATTGGCGTAAACGCTAAAGACCGTTTTTACTCGGCGTTGGAAGGCGTAAGCGATCCTGAGAAAAAACGTAAAATTATTGGTGCCGGCTTTATCGACGTGTTCGACGAAGAGGCACACAAAATACAGGACGTAAAATGGTTGGCGCAAGGTACCATTTATCCTGACATCATTGAATCGTTGTCGATTACCGGTCACGTGATCAAATCGCACCACAACGTAGGCGGATTGCCCGAAAAAATGAACCTGAAATTGTGCGAACCATTGCGCTTGCTCTTCAAAGACGAGGTGCGCCGCGTAGGTACCGAGCTGGGCATGATGCACCACCTGATCAAACGCCAACCCTTCCCCGGACCCGGTTTGGCAGTTCGTATCCTGGGCGACATCACAGCCGAAAAAGTACGCATCTTGCAAGATGCCGACGATATTTTCATCAACGGACTGCGCGAATGGAACCTCTACGACAAGGTATGGCAAGCGGGCGTGATTCTGCTTCCGGTGCAGTCGGTAGGCGTGATGGGCGACGAGCGCACTTATGAAAATGCCGTTGCATTGCGCGCCGTGACTTCGACCGACGCCATGACAGCCGACTGGGCGCAATTGCCTTACGAGTTCCTGGCCAAAATGTCCAACGAAATCATCAACAAGGTAAAAGGCGTGAACCGCGTGGTGTACGACATCAGCTCCAAACCACCAGCAACCATCGAGTGGGAATAGGACAAAGGTAGAAGGTAGAAATTAGAAGGTAGAAATTGGATAGGTGAAAGTTATTGCAAATGATTAATTTTGCGATAACTTAAATAGAATTCCAGCTTCTACCTTTTAATTTTTCAAACATTGCCATTTGATTATTTACTACTAGCAATTTTCTAACTTCTAATTTCAACCTTCAATATGAGCAAAGAACTACAAGATAGGACAAAAAAATTTTCATTGAGTATTATCGACTTGACTGAAAAAATAGACTATTCACCAGCAAAAAAAGTTATCATCAGTCAACTTGTACGTTCAGGAACATCAGTAGGTGCAAATTATCGTGCTGCCGGAAGAGCTCGCAGCGATAAGGAGTTTATTGCCAAATTGAACATTGTACTCGAAGAGGTTGACGAATGTTGCTTTTGGCTTGAGATCATAAAAGCAAAGAACTGGTACATTGTTGATAACGAATTAAAAGAAGCTAACGAACTTACAGCTATAATTGTAACTATACTCAAAAAAATGAATGATCGGATCAAGTAACCAATAACAACTTCATCAACTATCTTCTAATTTCTAACTTCTAACTTCTAATTTCTAACTTAATTTGATCGACACTCATTCCCATATTTATTCTGAAGAATTCGACACCGACCGTGCCGAAATCATCGACCGCGCCCGCCAGGTGGGCATCACACACATCGTACTGCCCAATATCGACAGCGAGTCGCTGCCCCGTATGCTCGATCTGGAGGTGGCTTATCCCGATTATTGCTTTGCTGCCATTGGCGTTCACCCCACCAGCATTGGCGAAAACCTGGAATCGGAACTTCAGTTAGTTCGCTCCGAACTGGAACGACGTGCGTGGGTAGCTATTGGCGAAATTGGCATCGACCTTTACTGGGACAAAACGTATTTACCGCAACAAATCATCGCTTTTCAGCGACAGCTCGATTGGGCACTGGAGTATAATCTCCCCGTCATTATCCACGTGCGCGACGCCTTCCGCGAAACGATGGACGCTCTGGCTCCCTACCGCAACAAAGGCTTGCGGGGTGTTTTCCACAGTTTCACCGGCGGCATTGACGAGGCACGCGAGATTATCGAATTCGGTGGATTTTATCTGGGCATCAACGGCATCGTCACCTTCAAAAATTCGGGATTGGCCGACACCGTGAGCCACATCGACATCCGCCACATTGTGATGGAAACCGACGCACCCTACCTCACTCCTGCCCCACACCGCGGCAAACGCAACGAAAGCGCCTACACGCAACTCGTATGCCGCAAACTGGCCGAGGTATATAATCTGACCGAAAAACAGATCGATGAAACGACTTCGGCCAATGCCCGTCAACTTTTTCCACGCTTAAATGCCTGAGGCTCTTTTCGGAAGAATATTTTTCATCGCTAAACTGATATTTGGAGTTTAAAATATCAGTTTAATTTCCTACATTTGCACTCCGCAAAAAAGGAGAGGTGTCCGAGTGGTTGAAGGAGCTACCCTGGAAAGGTAGTATACGGGCAACTGTATCGAGAGTTCGAATCTCTTCCTCTCCGCAAAGCACAGTTATTCTGTGCTTTTTTTTATGTACTACGTATATATACTCAAGGCAGCAAACTTTGACAATTATTACATTGGTCAAACACAAGACATGTAAGAAAGATTGAAAAGGCACAATGCCGGAATCGAAAATTTTTCTTCCAAGTACAAGCCATGGATATTAGTAGGATACATCACAAAGCCAACCAGAGCGGAAGCAATGGCGCTCGAAACTAAAATAAAGAACCTGAACAGGCTCAGACTAGAAGCTTTCATCCAAAA
>JBJOOU010000001.1:0-3996 GCA_046051105.1 Bacteroidota bacterium | reverse complement strand
TCTTCCCATTCCGAACAGAGAAGTTAAGCCCAATAACGTCGATGGTACTGCCGAAAGGTGGGAGAGTAGATAGCCGCCGTTTTTAAGTCCTGATTACAGCAATGTAGTCAGGACTTTTTTTTGTTTATTGGGCTGAGCTGAGTTGCTCCATAGTTTCCACTAATCGAACAAACTCCCGGCGGTATCCATGTTCGTCACCACCCAATGAAGAGCGTGCCAGTGTCAATGCTTTGTCGTAGCTGCTCTCTCCTTTAAAATCAGAATCACGCAGTAACTGCCCAAACATCGTTACAGCCATGGCAAAGCGAAAATCTTCCGAAGCTGTTTTGTGTATGGATGATGCCAATACAGGTACTTCTATTTTTTCGCTACTGTCTTTATCTGGGGCTTTATAACGTAGTTTTACAGTTAGCAGCTCATTGCTCCCGGTATTGGTCTGTGTGGGTTGAGTGGTTTTCTGGTATTTCAAATCATCTACTCCTCCATACGAATTGGCTACCCCAACAGGAATAATTTCGTACAAAGCCGTCACTGTATGGCCAGAACCCAATTCACCTGCATCTTTGGTATCGTCATTGAAATCTTCTTTTTTCAACAAGCGACTTTCGTAACCAATCAGTCGATAGGCATTTACATAGGTAGGGTTGAATTCTAGCTGTATTTTTACATCTTTGGCTACGGTATACATTGTACTTCCAAATTCTTGTACCAATACTTTATTAGCTTCCTGCAAATTATCGATATAAGCATGGTTGCCATTTCCTTTTTCAGCCAGTGTTTGTAGTTTGTTGTCTTTGTAGTTGCCCATTCCATACCCAAGTGCTGTTAGATAAATGCCTGTTTTACGTTTGGATTCGATCAATGATTCCAGTTCATCATTGTTGCTGACACCTACATTGAAATCGCCGTCGGTACACAGAATCACCCGGTTATTACCTCCTTTGATAAAGTTCTTTTCTGCGGTTTTATAGGCTAGTTCAATACCTGCGCCTCCGGCAGTTGATCCTCCCGCTTGTAGGTTTTGCACCGCTTCGAGTATTTTTTGTTTATCGCTGCCCATTGTCGATGGCAATACTACACCAGCTGCACCGGCATATACTACTATGGCTACATGGTCTTGCGGTCTGAGATTGTTGGTCAATAGTTTGATCGACGACTTGACCAGCTCCAGCTTGTTGGCAGCATTCATCGAGCCTGACACATCCAGCAAAAATATAAAGTTCGAGGCGGGTAAGTTCTCCGTTGCAATTTCCCTGGCTTTTACTCCAATGCGTACCAGCTGATGTGTTGCGTTCCATGGACATACTGCCAATTCGGTAATGATACGCACCGGATCTTTCCCGATGGCTTGTGGGTAATTATAGCTAAAATAGTTGAGCATCTCTTCAATGCGTACAGCATCTTTTTCCGGTTGTTGCCCGTTATTGATCATCCTGCGTATATTGCTGTAAGAAGCTACATCTACATCCAGTGAGAAGGTCGACAGCGGATCGGACTGAGCCGTCATAAAGCGGTTTTCTTTCCATTTGCCGTATTCTTCTGTGTTGGCTGAAGGTGCAAAACTTACGTAACCGACATTTGGGCTGGGAGAACTGTTATAATTCATTTTCTTCTGTACAGCAATTCCGGGTACTATGCTGCTCAGTACAACTGATGTAGCTCCGGCTGTGCTCCTATAGGTTGGGTTACCACCGATCACCATTACTTCGTTCAGGGTTTGATGGCTGTCCTTTAATTGTACATCACAAAGCGGACCGGTAACCTTACGTTCTTTTAGCTCGTAACCGATGTAACGAAATGTGAGTGTGCGCTTCAGTGCTGACTGGATTTGAAACCTGCCTGCCGAATCGGTTAGAGTAGAAGTGTTGCTTTCCTTCTCGCGAACCATCACACCTACTAGTGCCGCTCCTGACTGATCAGTTACTTTTCCGCGTACAATAAACGATTGTGCTGCCATTTGTGCAACTGCCAAACTGACTCCAGCCAGCATAAGCATTCTTTTCAATAATGTTGTTTTCATGTTCAAATTGATTTTTGTTTATCTGTTAGATACATTTTTGGAACGAATTCCATAAACTGCCACAACTTTTTTTTATTTTTGTGTAAATATCACTCACACTAATACTATCTGATTGAAAAACAGTGGAAAAACACATTTGCTGCCCAACGATGCATTGTTGGAGGCTTATCGGGCAGGTGCTTCAGTCGATTACCTGGGCGAGCTCTACAGACGCTACATTCCGTTAGTATATGGTTTGTGTCTTAAATACCTGGGCAACGAAGCCGAAGCGCAGGATGCTGTGATGGATATCTATGCTTCACTATCGGAAAAAGTGATGAAGTACGATATTGATAATTTCAATGCATGGTTGTATAGTGTAGCCAAAAATCATTGTTTACAGGTATTACGAAAGAGCAAAAAGCTAAATTTTATTCCAGTGGATGATGTTCATATGGAAAATGAAACACTTTTTAGTCTTACTGATATAGCCCAGTCTGTTGAAGAAATGGAAGCTCTGAACCATTGCCTGTCTGCGTTATCAGAAGAGCAGCGTATCAGCATTCAGTATTTCTTTTACGAAGAAAAATCCTATGCTGATATTGTGGATATCACAGGCTATACGCTGATGAAGGTGAAGAGTTATATACAAAATGGTAAACGAAATCTGAAAGCGTGCATATTACACGTATTAAATAAAGCTGAGTAATGTATACTATGAAACTAACCGACTACATACAAAGTAACCGCAGGGGCCGGAAAGCAAATGCTTTGGAGCAGCGTGCTTTGCAGGATGCTTTTCTGCGGGATGCTTTGGATGGCTATGATGCTGTACAGGGGAATCATTCTAAATCAATTCATAACCTGGAAAAACGACTTCAGGCAAAACACCACAAGGTATTTACACTTTATCCTTACCGTTGGTGGATAGGGGGAGCCGCTGCTTGTGTGGTGCTCTGGCTGGGTATTTCATCACTCTGGAACACGCAACTGCCGATCCATCCTGATACAGCTCAACAAATGTCCCGGTCGCAACCACCGGTTTCTGGCGTCATTCCAGCTGTGGCCGATACGGATAGTGTGAAAACTCCCACTGTTAAGCTGGCGATGTTGAAGCGAAAGAGTCATAAACACAAAAAGGTGGAGCGTGATCCAGCCGGGATTCGAACCCCCGATCCTCAAGAACAACAAAGTATTGGCGCTGCTATGAATTTTCAGTCTGATGAGTTGTCGTTGCTAAAGCCTGTTGCAGAAGTAAAAGTAAAGAATGTAGTAAATTATACAGGTAATTCCCTGACTACTACTCAAACATCCGAACAGGCTTTGACGGGAACCACTTCCGGGGTGTCGGTACAAAAAGAAACTACTTATGGATATGCAGCCCCTGTTTCAAAACAGGTACCAACCCTAAGGGGGACAAAACTCATTGGGCGTATTGTCGACGAAAGCGGTGCTCCGCTGGCGGGTGCCACTGTTCGCCTGCAAAACCAGATGTATTCCACTGTCGCCGATATCAATGGTAATTTTCAGTTACAGACTCCACGTAACCCTGAAGATACTTTGATCTTCAATTATATTGGATACAAGTCGCGTAAACTTGCTTTGGGTACAGACCTGACTATGGTACATTTAGAACCTTATGAAGATATGCTTTCTGAAGTGATAGTCGTAAAAGATAGTTCAAAGAAGAACCCGGGAGCCAGTACTAAAGCCAAAGTCGCTTTTGGTAAAGCCGAGTTTGAGACTTTCTTCTACAAATTATGTGCTCCTGATTTGTGCAACAGTGAAAAGCAAAGCATTATGGCTCATTTTATGATCAATACGAATGGTAGACCGGTGGATGTAGTAATTGAGGAATGTTCCTGTGATGATTTGCGGACAGAATTTCTACGGTTATTGAAAATATCTCCTGTATGGACATATACAGATCAGCAGATAAAAATGAAGCTAACTGTGAATGAAAAATGAAAAAAGAAAGCCTACAGGCTTTCTTTTTT